>NZ_JBEZXU010000051.1:0-79501 GCF_040638175.1 Actinoplanes sp. NPDC026670 | reverse complement strand
GCTGCGGGCGGCTGCGGGCGGGCGGCCCGCGGTGGGTTGCGGGTGGCGGCGGGCGGGCCGCGGTGGGTGGCGGGCGGTGGCGGGCCGCGGTGGGTGGCTAGTGGCTGGAGCGGAGGGTCAGCAGGGTGATCTCGCTGGGGGCGAAGATCCGGAACGGCGGGCCCCAGAAACCGGTGCCGCGGCTCGTGTAGAGCTGGGTGCGCTCGGAGTGCCGGGACAGGCCCTGGAGGCTCGGCTGGTCGGTGAGGACCAGGTAGTGGAAGGGCCACATCTGGCCGCCGTGGGTGTGTCCGGACAGCTGGAGGTCGATGCCGTGCGCCACCGCGTCCCTGATCTGCTGCGGCTGGTGGGCCAGCAGCAGGACCGGCAGATCCGGGTCGGCGCCGGACAGTGCGGCCTCGTGGTCGGTCCGGTGGCCGGGTAGGCCGGAGCCGCCGGCGGTGCGGTCGTCGACGCCGGCCACCACCAGCGAGTCGCCGCCCCGGGTGACCAGGACGTGCCGGTTGTGCAGGGTCTCCCAGCCGAGGTGCTCCATGTGCTCGACCCAGCCCTGGGCGCCGCTGTGGTACTCGTGGTTGCCGGTCACGTAGACCCGCGCGAACCGGGCCCGGATGTCGGCCAGCGGAGCGGCCATCTCCAGGCGCTGCTCGACCTGGCCGTCGGCGATGTCGCCGGTGTGCGCCACGATGTCCGGGTCGAGCGAGTTGACCACCTCGGTGACTCCTCGCGACCAGCGTGAACGGTCGATCGGCCCGTAGTGGGTGTCGGTGATCAGCACGACCTTGAGCCCGTCGAGGCCGGGGCCGAGCCGGGGGATCGTCACGTCCACCCGGCGCACCCGGGACACCCGCATCGCCTCGGTGTAGCCCCAGATCAGCAGGCCCGCCGAGACCACCACGACACCGGCCGAGACCAGCCGTGACCGGATCGGGTCGTCGACGCCGGCAGCGAGCAGCAGCAGGCCGGCCAACTGGCCGATCAGTGACCAGGTGAACAGCACCCAGACCACGCCGAGCAGGGTGTCGGCGATCCGGGACTCGAGGTCACGGTGGCCGCCGTGCCCGCGGAACATCAGATAAGGGAAACCGGCGGCCACCCCGAGGAACAGCAGCGTGCCGGCGACGAAGACCGGCAGCGGCCAGTCGTTGCCGGACCACACGAGCGTCGCCCACGGCACGCCGAACAGCAGCGACAGCACCGCGACCAGAACCAGACCGAAACGCGCGAACCGGGGCCCGCGCCTGCGCGGCTCGGTCTCGACCGCCTCACCCACCGACATGACGGCAAGCATGCCACTGCCCGGCACCGAAATCCGAAAGCCGTTACTCAGCCCACTCTCAGATCCGATCCGCTGACGGCCGATGGTCCGCTGCGGCTGACGGCTGATGGTCTGTTGCCGCTGAAGGTCGATGGTTCGCTGCGGCTGACAGCCGATGGTCCGTTGCCGCTGAAGGCCGATGGTTCGCTGCGGCTGACAGTCGGCGGTCCGCTACTGGTGGAGACCGATGGCCAGGGCTGCGTAGTCCACGATCAGGTCGGCCCGGTCCTGGGAGGCCGCGATCACCTCGGCGTTGCGCTCGTCGGTGCCGGTCGCCCAGGCCTCCGCGGCGGCCGGGGCCTTGCCGAACCGGATGTGCCGTTCGATCAGGCGCCGCAGCCGTTCGCCGTTCTCCAGATCCGCGTACCAGACTTCGGCCAGCAGGTCCCGCACCGGCGTCCAGCGGGGTTCGTCGAGCAGCAGGTAGTTGCCTTCGGTGATGATCAGCCGGGCGGTCCGGGGTACCGGGATGCTGCCGGCGATCGGCTGTTCCAGGATCCGCTCGAACCCGGGCGCGTAGATCATCTCGTCGCGGTCCTCGACCAGCCGCCGCAGCAGGGCCGCGAAGCCCCACGCGTCGAAGGTGTCCGGGGCGCCTTTGCGGTCGCGCAGCCCGATCCGCTCCAGTTCGGCGTCGGCCAGGTGGAATCCGTCCATCGGCACGTGCGCCACCCAGCCGGGTCCGTAGCCAGGTGGCGGCGCCGCGGACAGCGCCTCGACCAGCGCGGCGGCCAGGGTGGTCTTGCCGGCCGCGGGCGGGCCGGCGATGCCGAGGACCGCCCGGCGACCGTTCCCGGCCAGGCCGCGGGCGCGGGACACCAGTTCGGCGAACGTCATGCGCTGACCGTACCGGTCACCCGCCCGGAGGCCGGAGCAACGACTGCCGAGGCCGAACCGGGGTCGGATCAACGACTGCCGAGGCCGAACCGGGGTCGGATCAACGACTGCCGAGGCCGAACCGGGGTCGGATCAACGACTGCCGAGGCCGAACCGGGGTCGGATCAACGACTGCCGAGGCCGAACCGAGGTCGGATCAACACGACTCCCGGGGTTGAACCGGGGCCGGACCAACGGCTCCTGAGGCCGAACCGGGGTCGGATCAACGACTTCCGGGGTTGAACGGCCGTTCGGGCGATATGCGCGGGCAAAGGCGGCAAAAGAACCTGTCCGGGGAGAGTTGACTACACGGGGGTTCTAGTTGCTCACGATCCGTTCACATCTTGCTGTCTTCGGGCTGCTGCTCGCCGGTCAGGGCACCGATCCGGTGCTGCCGCTGCCGGGCCGGACGTCGGTGGAGATCGTCGCCCGCGGTCTGGACAATCCGCGAGGCCTCGCCTTCGGCGTACGCGGCGAGCTGTATGTCGCCGAGGCCGGCCGCGGCGGCCCGTCCTGTGGGCAGGACGCCTGCTCCGGGCCCTCCGGAGCGATCACGGTAATCGAATTCGGTCACCAGTGGCGAGTGGTCTCCGGTCTGGCGTCGGGGGCAGGGATGGCCGGGGTGACCGGGCCGTCGGACGTGACGATCGGCGCGGACGGCGAGCCGGTCCACACGTCGACCGCCGGGCCAGGCCTGTACCGGGGCGCGAACCTGCTGACCGCGATACCGGCGCCGGTCGCCGCGGTGGATTCGGTGATCGTGGACGCCCGCGAGCGGGCACTGCTGCGGATCGGCCCGCGGGGCCGGTTGCGGACGATCGCCACCTTCCCGGGGCCGGGGACACCGAGTTCGGTGACGGCGGGTCCGGACGGCGCCTGGTTCGTCGGCGAGATGTTCGACCCTGCGGCGGTACGGCCACCCGCCGCCCGGATCTGGCGTGTCGAGCCCGGCCGCGCCCCAGCGGTGTGGGCCACCGGTTTCAGCGGGGTGATCGACCTGGCCTGGGGTCCCGGCAACCGCCTGTACGTCCTGGAGAGAGGCGCCCTGACCAGCGTCGACGGGAAGGGCGAACGCCGGGTGGTGGCGACGACCGGCCTGAGTTCACCGGGCGGCCTGGCCATCCGGGGTGGCCACGCCTACGTCTCCACGTGCAGCACCTGCCAGGACACCGGCGCCGTCCTGAAGATCCGCCTTTGAAACCCGGCTGGCTCTCGCTGGTGAGAGCCAGCCGACCCGGGGTGACGGTGACCCGGCGCTTCCGCCCGAGAGGCGCCTTGGCGGCCGGGACCGCCGCCTGCGTCGCGGGGTAGCCACGTGAGCCGGCGTGGCCGTACCGAATGAGGGGTCAGGGTTTGTTCTTCAGGCCGAGCCGGAGGCCGGCGACGCCCGCGGGGGAGAGCGGCCGCGCGGTGGCCCGGGTGAGGTCCTCGTGGATGGCGTCGGGGAGTTCGTCGCCGAGGGCGCACAGCGCCGGGAAGAGGTCGAGGACCTGGCGGTGGCTGAGCGCGCCGACGCCGATGAGCAGGCCGTTCAGGGCGGTGGGGCTCTGGGTGAGGCTGATGCAGAGCTCCTGGCGCCAGGCCGCGTCATGGACGTGGTCGGGGAATTCCCGGGCGATCCGGTTGCCGGACGGGGCGCGCAGGCCGCCGAGCGCGGTCTGCCGGAACCGGGCGACGCTCGGGGCGAGCCGGCAGGCGATGCCGAGGCGGCGGGCCAGTTGCGGGACGGTCAGCACGTCGAGGCCGGAGGCGCACCGCTCGCAGAGGCGTTCGTAGGTCTGCGCGTGGATCACCGAAGCCGGGCGCTGGCAGGCGCCGTCGAGCCCGCATATCGGGTCGAGTATCACCTCGGTGAGGGTGCCCTCATGGTCGAAGCGGCCGACCGCGAAGTACGTGGCCGGGGCGGTCCGGTAGTGGGCCAGCGCGGCGCGGGCGCTGGCGTAGCCGTCGGGGTCCACGCCGATGCGTGGGACGCCGCTTTCGGTGTGCAACTGAATGAGGCGGAACATGGTGCGCGCTCCCGGGGTTTAGAGCGGTTTCGGTGTTGCCCTCCGATACGTCTCCGGTTGGTCTTCGGTTCACATATCACTTTAAGTAATGATCGTGTGACGCCGTTTACGCTGGCCGGGGACTTGGAAGGTCTCGGACATTACTGGCTGTAGTGTGAAAAGGCCAGAGGTCCAGTCGAACGGAGGACCCGGCGCGGCGATCACAGCGGGTAACTTTGGCGGCCGGAAACAGGATCATGGGGGAGGACGCGGTGACCACGCTGCCCGCGCTGATGTACCACTCGGTCTCCGGAGTCGCCGGCCCGCTGCGCGACCTCGCAGTGCCGCCGGAACGGCTGTCCGAGCAGCTCAACGCATTGAGCGAGGCCGGCTACCGGCTGGTCGGGCTGACCGAGGCGCTCGATCTGCGGGCGGCCGGCAGCACCGAGCGGATGGTCGCGCTCACCTTCGACGACGGCTACCGCGACTTCCTCACCGAGGGTGTCCCCGCGCTGCGCAAGGCGGGCGCCGGCGCCACCCTCTACGCCTCGGTCGGCCACCTGGGTGGTCACGCCGGGTGGCTCGGCCGGTACGCGCCCGCCTTCGGCCCGATGCTGACCTGGGCCGAGCTGGCCGAGGTGGCCGCGGCCGGCATCGAGATCGGCAACCACAGCCTCGTCCACCATCCGCTCGACGTGCTCGCCCCGGCGCAGCTGCGCGAGGAGGTGGTCAACAGCCGCGACCAGCTCGAACAGCGCCTCCAGCAGCGGGTGCGGTCGTTCGCGTACCCGCACGGCTACAACAGCGCGCTGGTCCGCCGGGTGGTCGAGCGGTCCGGGCACGACAACGCGACCGAGGTCGGCCGCCGCCCGCACACTCCGGCCGAGCGCCGGTTCGCGGTGCCGCGCTTCCAGCCCACCCCGGACCACACCGGCGCCGACCTGGTCGCCCTCGTCGGCAGCACCGCGGCGACCCCGGCCGCGCGGCTGCGGCAGTGCGCCCAGCCGGGCTGGCGGATGGTTCGCCGGCTGGCCCGCAAGGCCGGCCGGGAGCTCACGTGACGGGCACCCACCGGCGCCCCGACGACGTGGTCACCAGGCGCGGGCTGCTCGGCCTGGCCGGGCTCGGGGTGGCCTCCTCGGCCGGTGTCTTCGGCATGTGGAAGGCGGCCGGCCGCCCGGCGCCGCTCTCGGTCAGTGGCGTGCCGACCGCCACCTCCACCGCGACCCCGGCCCCTTTCCAGGATGTCGCCGGCAAGCTCGGCGGGACCGTGCCGTTCACCGCAGGGAAGGCTCTGCTCGGCTCCTACCTGGGGCTGGACGGGATGACCTATCCCGAGGCGGTGAAGCTGCGCCGCGGCCAGATCGGCCGGGACCAGGCGATCACGCACGTCTTCTACGCGTGGGAGGACAAGCTCCCCGACAGGATCGAGGGCATGCCGAAGGGCTCGGTCCCGATGGTGTCGTGGCGCGGCCCGAAGTACGGCGAGATCCTCGACGGCGACGCCGACGACCTGATCGCCGCGGCCGCCCGCCGGATCCGTGACCTGGACAGGCCGGCTCTGCTGCGCTGGGGCTGGGAGATGAACGGCGACTGGTACCGGTGGGGCGGGGCCAAGAACGACCAGGACACCGAGGGGTACGTGAAGTGCTTCCGGAAACTGCGGAAGATCTTCGACGACGAGGGCGCCGAGAACGTCTCGTGGGTGTGGAGCCCGAACTGGAACTCCAGCCCGAAGGCCGAATGGAACCGGATCGACGCCTACTACCCGGGCGACGACTACGTCGACTGGGTCGGCGTCTCCGGTTACAACCTGCACTCCGAGGCGCCGGCCACGCTGTTCGACCCGGTCTACGCCAAGTACTCGCCACGCAAGCCGATCATGATCACCGAGGTCGGGTCGAAGGACTACGGCGGCACCACCAAGGCCGACTGGATCCGGCAACTCACCGCCTATGTGGAGCAGCGGCCGGCGATCGGCGGGGTGGTGTGGTTCGACACCGACACGCATCCCAGTTATCCCGAGCACTGGCGGCTCGACTCGCTGCCGGACGCGGCTGCCGCGTACCGGGAGATGGCCGGCAACGCCCGGTTCAGCGGCTGAACAGCTCCCGGTACACGTCGGACGATCCGGTGTTCGGCAGGCAGTCCGGATCGTCCGGTCGCAGGATCGCCGACTGCGAGACGGTGCCGTCACAGCGCTGGAACCACGCCTCGTACGCCAGGTACGGGGCGTGGTCGGCGAACCAGGCGTGCATCCAGCGGACGAAGTCCGGGTTGTCCTTCCCGGCGTCGCCGGTCGGCATCACCCCCCACTCGCCGACCGAGAACGGCTTGCCGTGCGCGCGGGCGAACGCGAACAGCCAGTCCAGGCCCTCGGGCGCCGCCGCGGTCCGATCGAAATCAGCCTCGGTCGGGGACCACGGGTGGTGGTCGTAGTTGTCGATCCCGATCACGTCGACATACTCGTCACCCGGGTAGCAGTTGGTGCTCAGGCCGCCGCACAGATCGGCCGGCGTGTTGTGCGCGTTGATCGTCCAGTCCAGCGTGACCTGCGGGTTCCCGGCCCGGATCGCGGTCGCCGCCTTCCGGTAACAGCCGATGTAGGCGGTCGCGTCCAGGCCCCGCCAGGCCATCGAGGACTCGTTCATCTCCCAGCCCAGCCGGACCACCGAGTCACCCCGGCCGTGTTCGGCCATCAGCGCCCCGAAATCCCGCCAGTGCTGGTCGTAGACCCCCGCCGCGCAGTCCTTGACCAGGGCCTCGCCCTTGTCCGGCACCAGCGCCTGCGACACCACCAGGACACCGTCGAAACCGGCGAACGACTCGAACACCCAGGCCGAGCCGCGGGTCATCGACTCGTAGTCGGTGCGGTCGGTGTAGGTCTGCGCCATCCCGCACGGGCGGCCGCGGTCGGTGCAGAAATCGGTCACCGACGCGGTGTCGAGCAGCGGGAAGCCGTTCACGCCGGACAGCCCGGCCGGGCCGGGCCAGGCGCCCGCCTCCCGCGGCAGCGCGATCATCGCCCGGGCGGACCGGGGATCCGGTCTCCCGGGCGCCTCAGCCGCCGGCGTGCAGCCGGCGACCAGGAGCACCGCCGCGGCCATCCAGCGGAGAGACGGCATGCGAGCGACTCCAGGTCTGCGGTCCTACGGAACGTCCGAGATGACCAGCGTACGGAACGCCGCCGCCTCCTGACCTCGGAAAAGGTTCACCGTGACCCGCTCGTCCCCGGGCACCGTGACCTGGCCCGACCATCCGCCCGCGCCGTCCGGCGCCACGTCCTGCCGGTCCACCTCGACACCGGCCGGGTCACTGAGCACCAGCGTCCACTCGCCCGCGGACAGCCCGGTCGCCGCCACCTGGACGGGCCGGTTGCCGTCGGCGTCCACCGGGCCGGGCGGCTGCGCCGACAGGGTGGTCACCGTGACGTCGTAGGTGTTCACCGAGTCCGCGTACGACCACACGCCCGCCCCGGCGACCAGCAGCACCGCCAGGACCAGTGGCAGCACGTCCCGGATCAGGCGGTCCTGAATCCCGGCCCGCACCGCCGGCGCCGGTGCGGGTTCCGTCTCCGGCGCCGCCGCCCGTAGCGTCCGGTAGTAGGCGGCCCCGGTCGCGATCAGCGTGCTCACCGCGCACACCAGGGTCCAGCTGGTCCGGTTCAGGTGCCCGCCGGCGCCCCACAGGACCAGGCCGCCGAGCACCAGCACGGCCAGGCTCAGCGACGGCACCAGCACGGCCCGTTCGACCACCCCGATGTCGCGCCGCCGGGGCCGGAAGATCGCCTCGTTCAGCGCGTAGCCGGGCAGCAGGAACGCGAGCAGCAGCCCACCCGGCAGCGACAGCGGGAGCGGGCCGGTCTCCACGGCGACCGCCGCCGCCACGGTCAGGCCGGCCAGCACACCGGCACGCACCGGGTTCACGTGTTCTCCAAACGGTAGATCCGCACGGTGCCGTTGTCGTAGATCCGCGACATCTCCGGGATCAGGTCGAACTTGCCCAGCTGGGCCTCGCTGAGCGGCTCGGTGATCCGGCCGGCCATCGGGTCGTCCTGGAAGTACGCGTTGTCGGCCGGGATCCGGTCGCTGAGCCGCCGGTCCACCACCAGGTAGCCGATCGCCAGCTGCCGGGCGAACTGCTCCTCGCTCTCGGTCCACCAGGACGCCCAGTACAGCGGGCCCACCTCGCGGACCGGGTCGATCCGGCCGTACGTCGAGGACAGCGCCACCGCGGTGATGTCGCCGCCGACCCGGGACCCGTGCGGCAGGTTCTGCGCCTGCCAGTGCGCCGCGTCCACCCCGAAGGCGTCCACCGACCGCTCGTAGGAGGCCGGCAGGTACGGGCCCGGCACCAGCGCCGACACCGGCGGCCAGCCACCGGTCCGGGCGCCCACCATGAGCAGCGTGATCAGAGTGGTGCCGATGTACACCTGGTTGGCCAGGCGCCGCCCGGTGGTGACCGCGACCCCCGGCGGCGGCACGGACCGCCAGCGCCGGCCGTCCTCGTCCTTCTCCGGGATGATCCGCACGGCGTGCACGATCGCGATCGCCGCGATGATCGACATCGGGATGTAGGTGAACGTCGACAGCCGCCCGGCGATCTCCGGGCCGCCCGAGCCGAGGAACCGGGCCCCGTTGCCGGCGAAGAACACCGCCCCGCCGACCAGCGCCGCCCACCGCCAGCTGTCCCGGTCCTTCCGCACGATCATGTCCCGGGCCACCGCCAGGAACAGCACGAACAGACCCAGCAGGCCCAGGCCCTGTACGGCCAGCTGCCCCAGCGGCACCGCGCTCGCCGTGCCGGTCTGCTCACTCGCCGCGCCGCCGAAGATCTGGCTCAGCGCGTCGGCCAGCCGCCGGGCCGGGGACTCCAGGTACGCGATGACGTCCCGGGCCACCAGGCCGATCCAGGCGCACACCACGGCCAGGGCGGCAGCCGGCGCGATCAGCGTGGCCCACGGGCGCGGCCGGTCCAGGACCAGCTCCGTCACGGCCAGCAGCAGCAACGTCGCGACCAGCGCGAACGCCGTCACGTGGTGGCTGACCGTGGTCATCAGGATGCCGGTCACCACCAGCGCCAGGAACTTGTGGCCGCCGCCGGTCCGCCAGCGGCGGTGCGCCCAGACGGTGAGCATGAAGTACGGCAGGGCGGCGGTCGCGTACAGGAACATCGAATTGAAGAACAGGTAGTGCATGGCCGTCGCGTAGGTCACGCAGGCGACACCGGCCATCGCGGGGGAGTTGCTGGCCCGCAGCACGGCCGCGAACAGCAGGCCCACGAACATCAGGTGCGCGACGCCGGCCACGATCGTGCCGGCCGCGGTCACCGGCAGCCCGGTGAGCAGCGACAACCCGGCGCCCATCTCGGCCAGGCCGGGGAAGTGCACGGCCGGCGGCAGCGCGTTGTTCGGCCGGAACAGGTCGCCCGACTCGGTGATCAGGGTGGTGGCCAGCCAGTGCTGGAGCTCGTCGGGGAACCGGAACTGGTCCGGACTGTACATCCACTTGAGCATGTACTGGTTCGCCGCCAGCCCCATCACCAGCACGAACGACTCGGCCACCCCGGCCAGCCGGCTCAGCAGCCGGAACACCACCGGGGAGAAGACGATGACCTGGCCGATCCAGTAGGCGGCCATCGCCCAGCCGGCCTCGTGCCGGCCGCCGGCGTAGGCCAGGGCGACCAGCACCACGCCGAGACTGGACACCGCCAGCACCCACGGCGCCCAGCCGAGGTCGTACACGCTGCGCGGCGCCTGCGGTTCCCCGGCGGTCCCGTTCTCGGCCTGCTTGCGCACCATGGTCAGGGCGTTGACCTTGGTGCTCTTCGGTGCGTCGGGCAGGCGGAGGATGACCGTGTCGTCGGCCGCCTTCAGGATGACGGTGTCGTCGGCCGGCGCTTCCGGCTCGGCTTCCGGCTCGGCATTCGGCTCGGCATCCGGCTCCGCCTCCGGCGCCCCGTCCACGTCGGGCGTCGGCTGGTCCCCCATGGAAAGACCCTCCAGAATCGGGTTGTCGGTCAGCGGGCAGCGCGCAGCTTCGCCCGGGCCGCGCGGCGTCCTCGCAGGTACGCACCCGGTCCGGCCATCATCCCCCGCCGGTTGGCCGTGAGCAGCTCACGTGGGAAATCGTCCTGGAGAGTCGACACCCGCAGGCTGTCCGGCCCGGTGAGATCACGCAGCGCGGTCGGGGCCAGCCGGATCAGCGGCCACAGCAGCCCCGGCCGGCCCAGCAGGAGCCCGGTGTACGCCGCGGTCAGCCCGGTGCCGTACCCGACCATCTGCTTGTGCAGGCCTTCGAAGTCGCGCCGGTGGTAGTGGTGGGTGACCGCGGTCGGCTGGTACACGATCGTCCCGCCGGCCAGCAGCACCTTGGTGAACGCGAGGGTGTCCTCCGAGCCCATCGCCGGGGTGCCGGCGCCGAGCGCGTTGTCCCAGCCGCCGATCCGCTCGATCACGCCGGGCCGGAACGTCATGTTGGCCCCGGTGCCGAACGGCGGCAGCGGGTAGAGCGGGCTCTGCAGGTGCGCGGTGTGCGGCCCGAACGTGGCCGGGGTGAAGCCGCGGCCCTTGCTGTGCCCGCCGAACTGCTCGAACCAGACCTGCGCCCGGGTCTCCAGCTCGGCCGGCACGATCACACCGGACACCACGTCGGCGTCCGGGTTGTCGACCAGCGCGCGGGCCACCTCGGCCAGCCAGTAGCGGTCGGCCAGCTCGTCGTCGTCGAGCCACGCGACGATCTCGCCGCGGGTCGCCGCCTCGGCCGCGTTGCGGGCGAACGACAGCCCGGCCTTCGGCTCCCGCAGGTATTCGATCGGGCCGCGGCGGGCCGCCGACCGGACCACCTCGGCGGTCGCGTCGGTGGCCGGGGCGTTGTCCACGACCAGGATCCGGGCCGGCATGTGGACCTGGCCGAGCAGGCTGTCCAGGGCCCGGGCCAGCGCGCCGGGCCGCTCCCGGGTGCAGATCACCACGGTGATGTCGGGCGCCGCGGCGAGGGCCGCGCGCCGGCCGGCCAGGAAGGCCGGTTCGGTCGCCGGGACGAACCCGGTGGCCGGCACCGGGCCGCCGAGGCGGGGCCGCAGCACGTCGCCGAGCGCCGAGTCGATCGCGGCGGCCAGCGCGGCCGGGGTGAGGCCCTGCTCCGGCACGTCGACCAGCATCGTGCCGAGCGGCTCGGTGAACAGCCGGACCAGGGCCCAGGCCTGCTGCACCCGGCGGCCGTCGGGCGCGGTGGCGGCGACCGCGGGCAGCGGCTCGGAGATCTCCAGATCGAGGACGACAGCGGGCAGCACGCCGGTGTCGTCGAGCCGCGGAGCGGCCGGGAACGTCGCGGTCACGGGGTGGCCTCCACCGGGGTACGGCGGCCGGGCCGCCTGGAGCTGACGGTTTCGACGACGCCACCGAACCCGGCGGCGGCGACACCGGCGACCACACCGCCGGCGCGCAGGAAGTGGTCCGAGCCGCGGCCGGTCAGACCGGCGGCCAGATGCCGGAACATCGCCCGGGGCAGCGACCACAGGTAGTTCTTCTCGGCGCCCAGGGCGTCGTCCTCGTGCAGGCCGGCCATCTGCACCTTGCCGCGGCCCTCGGCGTAGCAGCGGCGCAGGAAGAACCGGAAACTCGCCCGCTCGGCCGGCACCTCGTGCTGGATGACGGCGGCCGGCACGTACATCCAGCGGCCGCCGCTGACCTGGCTCATCCGCAGGCACAGGTCGGTGTCCTCGGGCCGGTTGCGGGAGCCGAGCTTGCCGAAGCCCACCCGGAAACCGCCGGCCCGCTCGAAGGCGTCCTTGCGGACGATCATGTTCGCCGACCAGACGTTGCGGATCGGCGAGGTCCGCGTCGGCATTCCCTGGTACGAGCCACCGACCGCCCACAGGAACTCGGCCGGCATCCAGCGCGGGGCCCGGCCCTCCCAGGCGGGCCGGATCGCGCCGCCGGTGCCGACCACGGCCGGGTCGGTGAACGGCTCGATCTGGCGGGCCAGCCAGTTCTCGTCGGCGATGATGTCGTCGTCCAGGAACGCGATCAGCGGCGTCCGGGCGTGGAACGCGCCGGTGTTCCGGTTGCCGGAGACGCCCTGGGCGTACGCGTTCTGCAGCACCGTGATGCCGGGCAGCTCACGCTTGATCCGCTCGAACATCGCCGGGTTGTGGTCGACGACCACGACGATCTCGGCGGGCGTGTGGGTCTGTGACCGGGCCGAGGCGAGCACCCGGTTCAGGTATTCCCAGCGCACCTCGGAGTAGGTCGGGATGACGATGGTCGTGGCGAGGGGGGTGTGGTTCACGGGGGAGGGCTCCTGTGTGGCTCGTCGCGGGTCGTCAGTCGTCGAGCGGAACTCGTGACCGGGCGGCCCGGTTGAGAGGCGCGGCCTCGCGGCGGGGGTCGGTGGCGTGCCGGGGGGTGGCGGTACGCAGCTGTGGCTTGGCCGGCAGGCGCAGGCTCTCCACGAAGGGACGCAGGCCGCTGCGGCGACGGCTGCGCATCCGGCCGTACTCGCTGAGGATGGTCCGCAGCACGCGGAAGCCGTCCTTGAAGGTGTTGAGGTTGCTCTGCCCGAAGATCCGCTCGTGCTCGATGCTGCCGACCTCGCCGACCTTGAGCTTCTCGGCGACCGCCCGGATGTTGATCATCGTCTCGATCTCGAACCCGTCGCCCCACAGCTTGCGGCCGCCGGCCGGGCGGGGCAGCTGCACGTCCGGCAGGTCCAGGGCCGGCACGACCGAGCGCCAGAAGGCGTTGTAGCCGTAGCAGAGGTCGGTGAAGTGCGTCCGGAACAGGACGTTCACCACCAGGTTGAGCCCGTCGTTGCCGAGCTTGCGCAGCCGGGTGATGTCGTGGCTGTGGCCGCCGTGGCTGAACCGGGAACCCTTCACGAAGTGGTCGCCGCGGATCAGTTTCTCGACGAAGAGCGGGATCTCGGCCGGGTCGGTCGAGCCGTCGGCGTCGATCATCACGATGATGTCGCCCGTGCAGGCCGCGAAGCCGCAGGCCAGCGCGTTGCCCTTGCCGGTACGGGTCTGCTGCACGATCACCGCGTCCGGCCGGAGCTGCCGCGCCACCTCGACGGTGCGGTCCTTGGAGCCGCCGTCGACGACGACCACCTGGGTGATCATCGCCGGGAGCTTGGCGAACACATGTGGCAGGTTCCGCTCCTCATTCAGCGTTGGAATGACAACGCTTACGGTCGGTGATTGCAGTCGGTCACTGTCGGTACTCGGGGTCACGTGCGAGAACTCCATGTCGGTCCCTTCCGGGGCGGCCGTACGACCGGTGTGACAAGCGGTTTGCCCGGCCGCTCGCTTCGAGTGATCAACCTAGCAACGGATTACGCAGCGTCAACCGTCCGACGGGGCCACGAGGGTCACAGTGACGTTAAGTACCAGCTAGTAACGCTGCCCGCATCGTGAAGGTTCCTGCCAGATATCACTGTTAGTAGTGGACATCGGCGGACTCGGAAGGGCGGCAAGGAACGTCTCCGACGAATATCCGGAAATCGGAGAAGTTCCTTAAATCCGGACAAGTCGGTTCGGTGATGATTTCTACGAGCCGGCATGCAGTCGTCACGGAACGTGTTGCCGATGGTCCGGCCATGGTGAAGGTGTAGTTGCAGCCGGTGAGCGTTAGCATCGATCTTGTTGGAAGCGCGTGGCCTGCGAAGCCGTGAGCCGTTGGTGGAGTGATGGCGACTGAAACCGGACTCTGCGTCTGTGGACACCCGTACCGGGCGCACGAGCACTACCGACCCGGCACCGAATGTGCCCTTTGTCCAGCTGCCGGCTGCCGGCGGTTCCGCTCGGCGGCGCCGTGGTGGCGGCGGTTGATCGGCCTCGGCCGTTCGGGCGGCTGACGATCGTCCGGCGGCTGCCGGGTCGGCCGATGCCGGCCTCGGTCGTGCCGCCGGAGCGGGGTCGCCGGTTACCGGACGGTTCGCTTTTTTCGGGCGTACGCGCGGCCGGGAACGGGCATCATGGCCCAGCGAGGCGTTCACCACATGAGCCGAGGGCTGCGAAATCCTAGTTGATCTGTAGGCTAAGTGTCATTTCAGCCGAGGGGGATCCGCATGTCTCTTCCCGACTTCCTGATCGCCGGCGTGCCCAAAGCCGGGACCACCGCCCTGCACGCCGCGCTGACCGGCCACCCCGACCTCTACCTGTCGCCGGTCAAGGAGCCGAAGTTCTTCCTCTCCGACGGCCCGCCACCGGCCATCGGCGGCCCCGGCGACGTGCAGACCTACCAGGAGCACATCTGGCGCCGCCCCGACTACGAGAAGCTGTTCGCCGCGGCGCCGCCGAAAACCCTCAAAGGCGAGGCAACCCCCTTCTATCTGTACGACCTGAGCGCCCACGACCGCATCAAGGCGCTCATCCCGGACGTGAAGCTGGTCATCCTGCTCCGTGACCCGGTCGACCGGGCCCACTCCAACTGGACCCACCTGTGGGTGGCCGGGCTCGAGGAGGAGGCCGACTTCCTGGCCGCCTGCCATGCCGAGGAGTCCCGTAAGGCCCGGCACTGGGCCGACTTCTGGCACTACATCGGCCTCGGGCTCTACGGGCGGCAGCTACAGCACCTCTACCAGCGGTTCTCCCGTGACCAGGTGCTCCTGCTGCGCTACCGCGACCTCAAGGACAACCCGGCCGAGACCCTGGACCGGGTCTGCTCCTTCCTGGGCGTGCGCACCGGCGTCCTGACCGCCATCCCCAAGGAGAACGTCAACCGGCACTACGTCGAGGACAACGGGGTCAACCGGGTGCTGCGGAGTCTGCTGCGCGCCGGCGGCGGGTTCGGCCACCGGTTCCCGGTCCCGCTGCGCCTGGCCGCCCGCGGTCCGCTGCTCACCCTGTTGCACCGCACCAAGGGCAACCGGCCGGTCACCACGCCCGGGGAACGCGCCGCGCTGCTGCCCTACTTCGCCGAGGACATCGCCCTGTTGCAGGATGTCACCGGCGAGCGGTACGACGACTGGCTCAGTCTGGACCGACACGCCCGGACCGCCTAAACCCCACAAACCCGATAGCTGATGCAAACTTGATGGGCTCGAGGCCCGACTGACCAGGGGAGCCGCGTTGACGATCGGAACCACCGCTCTGCCACTGCCCGGCTGGGACGACGCCACGGTGGTGGTCGAGCCGCCCGGATCCGAGGCGGGCGCCTGGTCCGGCGCCCCCAGCACGGTCCACGCCGACGGGCACGTCTACCTGGCGTACCGCCTGCGGCTCCCGATCGGCGCCGGCCGGGGCATCGCCAACGTGGTGGCCCGCTCGGCCGACGGCCTCACCTTCACCGTGGTCGCCGAGATCACCAAGGACCGGTTCGGCGCCGAGTCGCTGGAACGGCCCGCGCTGGTCCGCACCCCCGAGGGGCGGTGGCGGCTCTACGTCAGCGCCGCCACCCCCGGCACCAAACACTGGCGGGTCGACCTGCTCGAAGCCGACACCCCGGAAGGCCTGGCCGGCGCCGAGCCGCGCACCGTGCTGGCCGGCGACGAGACCGCCGGCGTCAAGGACCCGGTGCTGCACCACGACGAGCACGGCTGGCACCTGTGGGCGTCGGTGCACCCGCTCGAATCCTGGGACGACGCCGACCGGATGACCACCGAATACGCCACCAGCCCCGACGGCGTGCACTGGACGTGGGTGCGGACCGCACTGCGGGGCCGGACCGGCGAGTGGGACGCCCGGGGCGTCCGCGTCTCCTCGGTCGTCGTCGACGGGGACCGGATCGTCGCCTCCTACGACGGCCGGGCCACCGCCGGGGAGAACTGGGAGGAACGCACCGGCGTCGCCCACGGCGTGCGGCTGCCCGACGGCACGTTCGGCGAGCTCGCCGCCGAGGACCGGGAGCCGGTCGGCAGTCCCCACGAGCCGTACGGGCTGCGCTACCTCAGTCTCGTCGCGCTTCCCGGCGGACGGCAGCGGCTCTACTACGAAGCCACCCGGCCGGACGGGGCGCACGATCTGCGTACCGAATTGTTCTGACCTTTGTTTTCACTCAAATGCTCTTACTCAGAGTGATCGGCTGTGGGCGCACGATGATCAGCTGAGAGCGCGATCACCCCAGGTGGGGGCCGGTTCCAGGCCTCCCGGGATGATGACCTAACGTCGTCGGCGACGTCAGGTGGGCGCGAAAAACGGCCGCCCTGTCGAATGGCGGAGTCATCACCCACAAGGTGACGGCTCCGCCATCTCCATTAGTTTTGTGCCTGGTCCGGCCGGGTAACGGCACCCCTTGAAACACGGCAACAGGGGGTGCGGATGCGGACACTGGGCGGCCGGTACCGGCTGGTCAACCGGATCGGCCTGGGCGGCATGTCGGAAGTGTGGCGCGGCCACGACCGGGTCCTCGACCGGCCGGTCGCCGTCAAGATCATGCACCCGGCGGTGGAGGGCACCCTCGGCGAGACCGGGGTCGCGCTGGTCCGTGCCGAAGCCCGCTCCGCCGCCCGCCTCGCCCACCCCAACGTCGCCGGGGTGCACGACTTCGGAACCTCGCCCGGGGCTGAGCGCGACGTGCCGTACATCGTGATGGAGCTCGTCGAAGGGCAGACCCTGAGCGAACATCTCGCCGGCGGCCCGATCGACTGGCGCATCGGCGTGCGGATCTGCGCCGAGGTGGCGGCCGGGCTCGCCGCCGCCCACGCCGAGAACGTGGTGCACCGCGACATCAAACCGGCGAACATCATGCTCACCCCGTCCGGCGCCAAAGTCCTCGACTTCGGCATCGCCGCCGTCGTCGGCACCCCCGAGGTCGACCCGGACGGCCCGGTCATGGGCACCCCCGCCTACATCGCCCCGGAACGCTTCGACGGCCACCCGGCCACCCCCGCCGCCGACATGTTCGCCCTCGGCACCCTGCTCTACCACTGCCTGGCCGGACGCCTGCCATGGTCGGCGCGCACCCACACCGAGATGGTGGTGGCCCAGCGCTTCGCCGACCCGGAACCCCTCCCACACCTCGAACACCTGCCATCCGAGGTGCTCGACCTGTGCTCCCGCTGTCTGGCCCGCGACCCTTCGGAACGGCCGACCGCCCTGGTCGCGGCCCTGCTCCTGGCCGAAGCGGTGGACGCCCGGGTCTACGTCCCGCTGCGCGACCTCTCCCCGGCGGAGAGCCGCCCACCCAGAGTCTCCCCCTGGGACGAACGAGCCGCCGCGGCCCCCACCTCAGCCGTGCCCGCACTGGACGACGACCACATCGGCCGCCACCGGGCCTGACCGCGCCGGCCGCCCGAGACCGCGAGCCGTCGCTCACGACCGGAATGCGGGCGGTTTGGCCGGGCTGGGCGACGGCTGGTGGGTTTGCGCGGCCGGGTTCGCGGATCCGGGGGAACCGGGTCAGGGGGCTCGGGGGACGACCACCACCGGGCGGCGGGCCCGGTGGAGCAGGCGGGCCGAGACTCCGCCGAGCAGGACGCGGCGGGCCGGGCCGTAACCGCGGGAGCCACAGAAGAGCACGTCGACATCGTCCAGTTCGGCCAGTGACTCGACTACGTCGCCGGTGCGCAGCTCCCACTCCACGGTCGCCTCGGGGACCGACTCGGCGGCCTTGCGCAGCGCCTCCTCGTAGGATTCGCGGGCGGTGTCGAGGAACGCCCGCTCAGCGTCCGAACCGAGCAGGAAAGGCCGGGCCGCGTCGCCCCGAGTCACCACCGTGACCAGGCGTAACGGGGTTCCGGTGCGGGTCGCCAGGCGGGCCGCGGTGGTCAGGGCGGCCCGGCCGTCGGGGGTGTCCACGTAGGCGACGCCGATCCGGCCCAGCGTTCCCGGTGGGGTGGGCATTCCGGCCGGGGCCACCGCCACCGGGCAGACACTGCCGGCCAGCAGGCGTCTGGCGGTGCTGCCGGCGAAGGTGCGGGCCGTCGGTGCGGCCGCCGACGAACCGACCACGATCAGTGCAGCGGCCAGCTGCTCGGCCAGGTCATGCAGGCCGTGGGCGGCTGAGCTGGAGGCGATCACCCGGTACTCGGCATCCGTGGTCTGGTGTGCGCGGGCCTCGTCGAGGGCGCGTTCGGCGGCGGCGCGGCGGTCGCTGATCCATTCGGCGTCGACCCGGCCGGAACCGATCGCCGAGGGCGCCGGGTGCACGGCCGCGACGACCAGCGGGGCGTCCAGGGTGGTGGCGGCCCAGCGGCCCAGGGTGATCGCGTCGGCGGAGGTGGGGCCGCCGTCGACGCCGACGATCACCGGGCCGGTGGCCGTCATGACTTCGTCCCGTCATCGCCGGGTTGCGGGGGAGAGGCCGGCGGCGCATCGGGCGCGGTGGTCTCGGCCGGCGCCGCGGAAGGTGCGGGTGAGACAGAATCAGTGCGGAGGCGGGAGTTGCGGTAGCCGTAGGCGAAGTAGATCAGCAGGCCGACCGCCAGCCACGCGACGAACCGTAGCCAGGTGTCCCAGGGCAGGTCGGTCATCAGGTAGATCGCGAACGCGATACCGACCAGCGGCAGGACCGGGGACCACGGCACGCGGTACGGCCGGGGCATGTCCGGACGGGTCCGGCGCAGCACGATCACCCCGATGTTGACCAGCACGAACGCGAACAGTGTCCCGATGTTGACCAGTTCGACGATGGTGCCCAGGGGGACGAGCGCCGCCAGGATCGCGATCAGCACACCGAGCCCGATGGTCAGGCGCGCGGGTGTCCCGTACCGCTGATTGACTGTGGCGAGGCGGCGCGGGAGCAGGCCGTCGCGGCACATCGCGAAGAAGATCCGGGTCTGTCCGTAGAAGATCACCAGGACCACGCTGGTGATCGCGACGACCGCCCCGAGGGCCAGGATCGCGGCCGCCCAGTTCAGCCCGGCGCCCTGGTCGAGGGCGGCGGCGAGCGGGGCGTCCGACTCGGCCATCTGCGCGGGGCTGGCGATGCCGATCGCGCCGACCACGGTCAGCACGTAGAACACCGTGCAGATCAGCAGCGAGCCGAGGATCGCCATCGGCAGGTCCTTCGCCGGGTTGCGGGCCTCCTCACTGCCGGTGGAGACGGCGTCGAAGCCGATGTACGCGAAGAAGATGATCGCCGCGGCCGCGGTCACCCCGTCCACCCCCTCCGGCGCGAACGGGGTGAAGTTGTCGGTGCTGAAGTTGACGAACGCGACGACGATGAAGAACACCAGCACGACCAGCTTGATCACGACCATGATCAGGTTGACGCGCACGCTCTCGGTGACCCCGCGGACCAGCAGCAACGTGATCGCCAGGACGATGAACACGGCCGGCAGGTTGAACACGCCGCCCTCCTCGGGGGCGGCCGAGATCGCGTCCGGCAGCGAATACCCGAACGTCGCGTCCAGGAACGCGTTCAGGTTGCCGCCCCAGCCGACCGCGATGGCGGCGACCGACACCCCGTACTCCAGGATCAGGTCCCAGCCGATGATCCACGCGACCAGCTCACCGAGCGTCGCGTACGCGTAGGTGTAGGCGCTGCCGGACACCGGGATCGACGACGCCAGCTCGGCATAGGACAGCGCCGAGAACGCGCAGGCCACCGCGGCCAGCACGAACGACAGGATCACCGCCGGGCCGGCCAGCGACGAGCCCTTGCCGATGACCACGAAGATGCCGGTGCCGATGATCGCGCCGACCCCCATGGCGGTCAGCTGGGTCGCCCCGACCGCCCGTTTGAGCTGCGTGCCCTCCTCGGATGTCTCCGAGATCAGCGATCGCACGTCCCGTACCGCGAAGATGCCCCGTCCAGCCATTCGGCTCTCCTCCCAGGAATCTCCCAGCCACCGTCACCCCGGCCCCCACGGCCACGCAAGATGATCGGCGCGATGCGCCGAAACCCGTCTCTCCACTTGCGGTTTCCGCCAGGCGGCGTTTTCGGGAGCGATCGCGCGTACGCCGTGTCCGCTGTTGCGTGGCTTCGGCAGGGGAGGGTGTGCCCGGTGGCGGATGTCCGGTCCGCCGGGGGTGGAGGCGTGTGATGGGCGGGGCCGCCATGACGGCACGACGACAGGCCGATGGAGCGACCGTGATGGATGTCCGGGGGAGTCTCGACGCGTCCACCGTCGGCGGGCTGCGGGTCGCGATGCTCGACGCCCTGAACCGGGACCGGCCCCGGTTGATGATCGTGGACCTGACCCTCGTCACGTTCATGGATTCGACCGGGATCGGGCTGCTCGTCGGCGGGCACCGGTCGGCGCTCGATCTGGGCGCCCGGTTCGTGGTGCGCAATCCCAGCGAGTTCGTGCATCGGCAGCTGCGGCTCACCGGACTCACCGGGCTGCTCGGATTGTCCTCGGCCAACGCGGCGCCGGGCTGGCGGACCGGCGGCTGACGATCGTCCGCACCAGCTTCACCGCCCTCGTGACGGCGCCGCGCTGACGGTACTGCGGTGACCCGGCCGCCGGTCGCTTCACCGGGTTCGGGCCGGCGCTCCGCCGATCTGGACCGGGAAGTTGATCGGGCCTCGGATCAGGCCCGAGCTGCGGCGGCGGATCGTGCCGGCCCGCTGGAGGCCCGGCATCCGTTCGGCCAGGAGCTGGAGAGCGATCGTCGCCTCCAGGCGGGCCAGCGGCGCGCCCACGCAGTAGTGGATGCCGCTGGAGAACGCCAGGTGATCGGCCTCCGGGGTGCGGTGGATGTCGAACCGGCCGGGATCGGTGAACACCGCCGGGTCCCGGCCGGCCGCGCCGATCAGCGTCACCACGAACTGCCCGGCCCGGACCCGCTGACCGGCCAGCTCCAGGTCCTCCTGGGCGCACCGCCCGGTCCGCTGCACCGGCGGATCCCAGCGCAGCGTCTCCTCGACCGCCGGTCCGGCCAGACCGGCCGGGTCGGCACACAGCGCCTCCCACTGCTCCGGATGGTCGAGCAGCGCGTTGACCGCGTTGCCGATCAGGTTGACCGTCGTCTCGAACCCGGCGACCAGCAGCAGCCGCAGCATCGGCAGGATCTCGGGTGCCGAGATCTGGTCGCCCTCGGTGGCCAGGATGCGGCCGATCACGTCGTCGACGGGCGTGGCCCCGGACTCCAGCGCCGCCCGGCGGGACGCGATCAACCGGATGAACACGTCGTCGAGCTCCGCCTTCGCGGTCTGCAGACGGGCGGCGTGGCTCAGCGAGCGGATGCCGTCCAGCGCGCTGCCGATGGCCGCGCCGTGCCTGGCGAACCCGGCCGCGTCACTGTCCGGAATACCGAGCAGGTCGCTGATCACCGCGATCGGAAGCGGCGCCGAGAAGCCGCTCACCAGGTCGAACGTGCCCTGCTCGGCGGCCGCGCCGAGGAGCTTGTCGACGGTCTGCTCGACCTGCGGGCGGAACCCGGTGATCTGCCGTGGACTGAACGACGGCTGGGCCAGGCGGCGTAGCCGGGTGTGGTCGGGCGGATCACGGTCCAGGAACGACATGTCGACCTGCTGACCCGGTGCGGCCGGGCCGGTCGTTGCCGACGCCATCACCCCGAACCGGCGGTCGCGCAGAACGGTGTTGCACACCTGATGGCTGACCGTCACGAAGTTGCCGAGGCGGGTCGGCACCAGATCGCCCTGAGCGCGGAGACCCTCGTAGATCGCGTACGGATCGTGGCGGCCGGGCGCCAGGTGCAGCCGGGACATCGGGTCACCGTGGACGTAGCCGTGATAGGCGATGTCGAGCCGGCGACGGTACAGGGTGGTGGCGAAACGTAGAGCGCGCAACGGGTCCCCCTTGCCCTGTCTGGTTTGCCCTCGCATCGAGCCTAGGGCCGGAGGGACCCGTCACGGTGTGACAGATGTCAGTCGAGTTCGACCGCGTAGCCGATCACGTGGGCGAGAGCGGCGTTCCAGTTGATGGTCAGCTCGTTGGTGGCCCACGAGCCGATGTCGTCGATGTAGCAGAACTGGCCGGTGCAGCCCTTCAGCTTGCTCTGCGCGACCGGGTCCTGGATCGACGAGTTCGGGCCACCGGCCAGGGTGCCGGCCGGCGGGTGCGGCAGCGACGGGTCGAGTTGCGCGGCGTACCAGCGGCTGTGCTGGTTCTGCGAGGCGACCTCGCCGTACCCGGTGACGTAGGAGATGTTCAGCGCGTTGCGGCCGAACAGGTAGTCCAGGCCGGTGAGCAAGCCGTCGCGGTAGCGGTCCTTTCCGGTGAGGCGGTGCGCGGCCGCGATCACCACCAGGTTGTTGGCGATGACGCTGCTGGAGCCCCAGTCCCAGACGTTGTTCGCCGGGGCGTAGGCGACTCCGTACGGGTGCTGGTGCTGGATCGTCAGGTACTTGTCGGCGCCCTTGATGACCTGCCACTTCACCTTGGACAGGCCGGGCAGCCCGTTCGGGACCAGCGCCAGATCGATCTTCGCGGCGGCCGCGGTGGCCGCCCAGTCGAACGCCACCTGGCCGAACACGTCGGCGGTGTGCTCCGGGCTGGCCAGGATGTCGGCCGCGTACTTCTTCTCGCCGGTGGTCAGATAGAGCTCGGCGGCCGCCCAGTAGAAGTCGTCGCTGACCTTGGCGTCGTTGTACGCGCCGCCGCCGATCCCGTCGGACTCCGGGGCGAGCAGGTCCGGGTGGGCCTTGGCCGCGGTGTACGCGGTCCGGGCCGCGCTCAGGGCACGGGCCGCGAACGCCCGGTCGTACCTGGCGTAGAGCCGGGCCGCCTGGGCCGCCGTGGCCGCCAGGTTCAGGGTCGCGGCGGTGGAGACCGGGTGCAGTTCACGGGGCTGCGGGTCGAGGTGCGGCAGCAGCGGCAGGCCGGTCCACGCCTGGTCGTGGATCTTGTGGTGGACCAGTCCGGCGTTCGTCTCACCGGCCGGGACCTGCATGCTCAGCAGGAACTCCAGCTCCCAGCGGGCCTCGTCGAGGATGTCCGGGACACGGTTGCCGCTCTCCGGGATGTCCAGGTCGAGTTTGCGGGAGCCACGGTTGTGCTCGTACTCGGCGAGCAGCTCCCACACCGAGATGCCGCCGTTGACCACGTATTTGCCGTGGTCGCCGGCGTCGTACCAGCCGCCGCGCACGTCCAGGGTGTAGTCGCAGACGCCCGGCTGGCAGGGGACAGCGCCGTCGCCCTGGTTGGGGGCCACGTCGACGTGACCGGCGGGGCGGGCGTACCCGGGCCGTAGGTCGTTGCTGATCTCGATACCGCTGCGCTGCGTGTAGTACATCCGCAGAGCGTCGGCGCGCAGTTGGTCGTACCCATGCGAATCGATGTCGAACGGCCGGGAGACCTCGCCGTCGGCAGCCAGGGTGAGGCCGGTCGCCCTCCTGTTGAATTTTCCGAAGTCGATGGTGTGGACGTTCTGGCCGGAGGACGCGTCGATGCCGCGCGGGGCCGACCGGCCGTGGGCCAGGACGCGGCCGGTGCTGCTGCGAAGCTCCCACGGCAAGGCCGTCGTCGAGTCGGTGACCAGGGTGGCGACCTTCGGGCCGTCCGGCAGGTAGGCAACCTGGTTGACCCGCACGCGCGGGCCGGTGTCGGGCTCGTAGACCTCCGGCGGCACGCCGCCGACCAGCGAGACGTTGTCGACACAGAAGCGCCACGGGTCCGGGCTGCCGCCGACCTGGAAGGCGACCTGGCCCTGGGCGGTGCTCGCGTTGGCGGTGAAGGTCCACTCGTAGTGCTGCCAGTCGCCGAGGACCGGCGACTGCTCGAAGTAGGTGTCGTAGGGGCTGACCGAGAGGCCGGTGATCGCGCGGACCACATGTCCGGCGTCGCCGCTCGCGTCGAAACTGAACCGGTACGTCTCGCCGGCGACCAGGTCGATGTCGTTCTGGCCGACCGCGGCGTCCCAGCGGTTCACCGTGCCACCGGGCACGTCGACGCACGCGCGGCCGTCGGTCAGGCCGATCGTCATGCCCGCGTTGGTCCAGAAGGGGTCCGTGCCGTTGTCGAAACCGCCGTTCACGACCTGTTCGACTTCTTCGGCCTGGGCCGGCGCCGCGGCGCCGGCGATCAGCAGCAAGGTGATTGCGGCAATGTTGCGGGAGCGCTCCCAGAGATCCATGGAAACATATTGATTGCGTACGTGTTGCGGCGTCAACGCCCCTGATCGCGGATCCACGCGTCGATCAGGCCGCCGAAGTGCGCCAGGAACTTCTCGTGCTCGTGCACCGGGTAGTGGGCGCGGACCGTTTCGCGGAGCAATGACCGGAACTCCTCCGAGGAGACCCAGTCGTAGACGATTTCGTCCACATTGCCCAGGCTTTTCTCGCAGAACTCCCGATACCTCTCGATCTCGAAGTAGTCGTCCGCCAGCTTTCGGTACTCCGCCAGCTTCTCGGCATACGTGCGATCGGAATCGGCCACCGCGAAATACGCCGCCGTGTCCATGTCCAACCGGGGCCGCCGATCGGTCACCACGCAGAACACCGTCCACCGCAGAAGCGCCGTCATCGCCCACGGAAAATAGTAGTGCAACGACGTCAGCGACACGTCCGGGCAGGCGTTCGCATAATCGATCGGGTGTACGTCGTCGGCGCGCACGAGTGATTCACAGGAATTGAACTCCCACCTGAAGAACGCGTTCACCAACCGGGAGATCGTCACCACCTCGTCGCCCGCGCCGGCCGACAGGAAATTGTGGTCCACCTCGTAGCGGGCGTGCATCGGCTGCTCCGGGCGGAACTTCATCACCATCGTCTCCGGCCCGATGCTCAGACTGCGGGCGAACACGTCGTAGCCCTCGACCGACGCCTGAAGATGCATCAGCCGCTCCCCCGACGCGTCATAGGCGGCGTGCAGCTCAGCCGGATTCCGGATCTTCGAGACCCCCACCCAGGCGCCGCCGTCATACGGTTTCATCCACAGCGGATAACCGATCGCGGCGGCCGTCGCCTCCAGATCGAACGGGCGGTTGTAGCGTTCCGCGGTATACGCCCAGCGGGAATTCTCCAGCGGATTCTTGAACGGCACCAGAACCGTCTCCGGCACCTTCAGGCCGAGCCGCATCATCGCGCAATAGGCCGCGTGCTTCTCCATCGACTGGAACGTGAACGGGCTGTTCAACAGGTAGACGCCGTCCATCAGCGCGACCTTCTTCAGCCACTCGCGCGGGTGGTAGTACCAGTACGCCAGGCGGTCGATGACCAGGTCGTGTCTCGGGGTGTCACGCAGGTTGAACGGCTCGATCGTCACCCGTACCGGCCGGGCCCGGTGACTCCGCCCGTCCGCCCCGGAGACCACCCCGAGCCGCCGCAGCAACGCCTCGTAGGCGCGCGGCCAGTCGTCCTCGGTGCCCAGCAGCATGCCGATGGTGTGCTCGACGTCGGCCACATCGCCTCCCCTAGATCCACACCCGTCGCAACAGGCCGGTCAGGTGCGGATGCAGCGCATCCCGCCATCCGGTCCACGTGTGCGCGTCCGGGTTCTCCGCGAATTCCACGGCATACCCCTGCTGTCGCAGCGAATCCGCCATGTCCCGGTTGTTCGCCAGGTTCTCCTCGGCGGCGCCGCACGTCAGCGACACCGGAATCGCCGGCCCGCTCCCCGAGTGCCGAATCGGACCGCTCCCCGCGTGCCCGATCGGGCCGCTTCCCGCGTGCCGCATCGGGCTGCTACCCGCCTGCTGCATCGGATCGCTTCCTGCGTGCCGCATCGGGCCGCTTCCTGCGTGCCGCATCAGGCCGGTGAATCGGGCGATCCGCCGGAACAACCGGAAACCGGCCTCCTGCCCGTCGTGCCGCGGCTGGAAATAGCTCCCCGATTGCAGGAACAGGCCGGCGAACGACTCCGGGAACCGCCATTGCGCGTGCAGCATCGCCAGCGCGCCGAGGCTCACACCGGCGCCCACCACCGGTCCACCGCCCAGCCGAGCCCTGATTCGCGGCAGCAACTCCCGCGCCAGGAATCGGGCGTATCCCGGGTCGGCGGCGTAGATCCGCTCGCGCTCGCCACCTTTCCGCGGCGGCGGTTTCCGGCTCTGCCCGGCCGACGGCAGGAGTGCCGGCCGGTTTTGTCCGGCCGGCGGCAGTACCTGCCGGTTTTGCCTGGCCGGCGGCAGGAGTGCTGGCCGGTCTTGTCTGGCCGGCGGCCGGAGTGCCGGCTGGTCTTGTCTGGCCGGCGGCAGGAGCACCAGATGGAAAGGACGGACGCGGCCCGACTCGATGGCTGTCGCTACGTAATCGCCCAGTCGGCCGGAACTGTCGTACTCGGGGCCGTCGTGGGCCACCAGAATCCGGCCGGTATCGACGCGCGGTGACCAGATCCGGGCCGTCAGGCCCGGCAACGGCATCCGCCGCCAGGTTCCCGCCGCAGCCGGCGCCGCCAGCCAGTCCGGCTCGGTGTAGTCCGGGCAGCGAAGCTCCGCCGGCGCCGTGCTGCGCCGCTCGCCGTGCGGGCCGACCAGCTCCAGGTGGTAGTCGAGCCGCCACAGCGGTGGCCGCGCGCAGGACCACTCCCAGGCCCCGAGCTCGTCACGAAAGACCAGGTCAGCCTTGATCGCGGAGGACCACAAGCGGACCGCGGCCAGTCGGCGCCCCGGATCGGCATACCGGAATCGGAGCACGGCACCGTCGCACCACGCCCCGCCGGCACCCTCCATGAACGCACACTAGCGCCGCCCGAGCCGTCGCGCCTGCTGTGCGCCATCACCGCCCGCACCCGCCTGCACCCGCCCGCACCCGTCCGGTTCCGTTCCGCTGAGTCCCCGACGCGCCGGGCGGGCGCTCTCATGCCCCGTCGCAGCGGAACTGCCCGGTCCCCGGCCCCTGCCGATCTTGCCCAGCTGGCTCTCACCGCTGTCTCGGTGGCCCTGAGGCGGCGGTGAGAGCCAGCTGGGCTTGATCCACTGCGGGCTGGACAGGCTCGTTGCGGCCGCGAGCCGTCGCTCAGACGGCTTTTGGGTGGCCGATTACCGGTGTGGGTGACGGCTGGTGGTTGGGGGTGGTCGTCAGCCGTCGCTCAGGTGGCTTTTGCGTGTCGGATAACCGTGCTGGGCGACGGCTGGCGGTCTGTGTTGCGGGCGGTCTCGGTTCGTCGGGCGGTGACTGGGTTCTGGGGCGGGTGCCACGGCTCGTGGGGTGGCGCAGCTCTTGTGCCTCTCCTGGCTTGGGTGGATGTCGTTGTTTGAGAGGGCTGGGACGTCGTACCGGATGGGGAAGGGGAAATCGGCGCTGGAGGTTGTTTTGCTGCTTTAGCAGCGGAATGGTGGGTTTTGTGGCTCACTAGAGTCGGGGGATGCGGATCCGGATCGAAGGGCGGGAGCTGCCGGGGCGGGCCGGGGCGCCGCAGGCTGCGGCGTTGCGGCTCGGTGGGGTGCAGGTGGGGGTGCAGCGCCGTAAGGAGGTCGTCGAGCGGGTCGCGGTCTTCGAGGAGCTCGCCGTCTGGGAGTTCGATGTGGACAGCCGTGCCGTGGACGGGTTCGTCGACGTGGGTGGGCCCTGGGTGCACGGGCGGCCCGGCGCGCGGTTCCTTTATCTGTGCTGGGGCGCCACCGACACCGGTGGGTTCGCGATGTTCCGGCGGGCCAAGCTGATGTTCGGGGACATTCCGGGAGAGCTGCTCCGGGCCGGTGCCGCCGGTGAATGTGTGCTGGTCGGGCGGCTGGGGCTGACCGGTCCGGACGGTGGCCCACGGTGTGCCCGGGTCAAGCCGCCCGAGATCGTCTGGAGCGCGGGGTGACGGTGGTTACGTTTCCCGGGTGGGCGGGGTCGCGGCGGGCCGAAAGTGTCGGAGGGGCGGCCTAGAGTCGGCGGCATGTTCAGCAACCGTGTCGCGCAGCGCCTTCCGGGGTCGGCATGACCGCGATCGTCCGGGCCGGTGCGGCAGGTGTGCGGGTGCTGCACGGGCTGGTCGGGCGTGATGGCGGGCTGAGCCTCTGGGCCGAGGAGGGGGTGGCCGCCGGAGCCGCCGCCGGGCGGGGCGCCGCGCCTCCGCATCCGTTCGCGGTGGGCGCCGGCGGGCTGCCCGCAGGGGAGCCCCGGGGCGAGGCGACGCTGGTGCTCCCGTCGACCGGGGCCGGGCCGCTGCCGTCGCCGCTGCTGGGGCTTCCGGAGCGGCGGGGCACGCCACGGGCCCGGGCCTGGCGGGTTCCGGCGGTGAGCGTGCCGTTCGTCGATGTGGACGTGGTCGCCGAGTTCGAGGGGCGGGCCGCGCCGTCGGCCGGGTGGCTGGTCGAGTTGTGCGGGTTCGCGGCCGGGCTGGTCCGGCGCGGGCGGGTGCTTCCCGGCGTGCTGATCGACGGTCCACGCCCGGTGGCGCTGTGGCGGCCGGTGGTGACCGGGAGCGACGCGGTGCGGCTCGCGGCGCTGCGTGATCGCATGCCGGCGGCCTGCCGGGCCGAGCAGACCGTCGCCGGGGCGGAGCCGGGCGCCGACGAGGTGGTGGCGGCCGCTCTCGGGCGGCTCGTCGACGGCCTGGTGCGGACCCGGCTGGCCGAGGCCCGGGTGACGCTCGCCGACTACGGGTGGCTGGCCGCGCTGACCGGCGATCCCGAGTTCGACGCCGCGCCCGCGCTCGCCGACACCCTGGCCGGGCGGCTCGGGGCCTGGTTCGAGCAGGCGGCCAGCGGCGCCGAGGTGCGGGTGTGTTTCCGGCTGAGCGACCCGCGCGAGCACGAGCCGGTGATGCCCGCCGAGGTGCCGCTGCCCGAGGACACGTGGCGGCTGGAGTTCCTGTTGCAGGCCGTCGACGAGCCGAGCGTGCTGGTTCCGGCGGCCGACGTCTGGCGCGACAGGTCCGCGCCGCTGCGCCGGTGGACCTCACATCCACAGGAGCGGCTGCTCGCCGGGCTGGGGCGGGCCGCGCGGCTCTATCCCGACCTGGCCGACGCGCTGCACGGCGCCCACCCGGGGCAGATGCTGCTCGACACCGAGGGTGCGCACCGGTTCCTCAGTCACGCCGCGCTGCTGGAGGAGGGCGGCTACGGGGTGCTGCTGCCGGCCTGGTGGCGACGGCGGCCCAGCCTTGGGTTGACGCTCGAGGTGCGTGGGCGCGACCCGGTGTCGCAGGTGCTCCGCGATCGGGCGGTCGGGCTGCGCGAGCTCGTCGGCTACCAGTGGGGGCTGGCGCTCGGCGGGCACACCCTCACCGAGGACGACCTGACCGACCTGGCCCGGGCCAAGGTGCCACTGGTGCGGCTGCGCGGGCGGTGGGTGTTCCTCGATCCGGAGCGGCTCGCCGCCGGGCTGGCGTTCCTGCGGCGTGGCGGTGGGCGGATGACCGCCGGCGACGCGCTGCGCCTGGTGCGGTTGCTGCCACCCGAGGAGCTGCCACTTCCGGTCACCGATGCCCGGGGTGAGGGCTGGCTGGCCGACCTGCTCAGCGGGCGCCTCGACCAGCGGCTGGAGCTGCTGCCACCACCCAGGGGATTCGTGGGGGCGCTCCGGCCGTACCAGATCAGGGGCTTCTCGTGGTTGGCCTTTCTCGACTCGCTGGGGCTCGGCGCGTGTCTCGCCGACGACATGGGCCTGGGCAAGACCGTGCAGCTCCTTGCGCTGCTGCTGCACCACCGGGAGGGGCCGGCGCTGCTGGTCTGCCCCCTGTCGGTGCTCGGCAACTGGCAGCGGGAGGCCGGGCGGTTCGCGCCGTCGCTGCGGGTGCGGGTGCTGCACGGCGCCGACCGGGAGGAGCCGGCGGTTCTCGCCGGGGAGGCCGACGTGGTGCTCACCACCTACGCGACCGCGGTGCGTGACGCCGACGCGCTGGCCGCGATCTCGTGGGATCGGGTGGTGCTCGACGAGGCGCAGCACATCAAGAACAGTGGTGGGGCCGCCGCGCGGGCGGTGCGGCGGTTCCCGGCACGTAACCGGATCGCGCTGACCGGCACCCCGGTGGAGAACAGGCTGGCCGAGCTGTGGTCGATCCTCGACTTCGTCAATCCGGGGATCCTGGCGTCGGCGCACACGTTCCGGGCGCGGTTCGCGGTGCCGATCGAGCGATATGCGGAGGAGGACGCGGCGGCCCGGCTGCGGCAGGCGACCCGGCCGTTCCTGCTCCGGCGGACCAAGGCCGATCATGGCATCGCCGGTGAGCTGCCGGCCAAACGGCACGTCCGGCACCTGTGCGGGATGACGCTGGAGCAGGTCAGTCTGTATCGTGCGGTCCTCGACGAGCTGCTGGAACGCCTCGCCGAACCGGGCGAGAAATGGCGCAAGGGCCTGGTGCTGGCCGCGATGACCAAACTGAAACAGGCCTGCGTGCATCCGGCGCTGCTGCTGAAGGACGCTTCGCCGCTGCCCGGCCGGTCCGGCAAGATCGACCGGCTGGAGGAGATCGTCGACCATGCGCTCGGGGCGGGGGAGAGCGTGCTGTGCTTCACGCAGTTCGCCCGGTTCGGGACGATGCTCACGCCGCATCTGACCGCCCGGTTCGGGGTGCCGGTGCGGTTCCTGCACGGCGGGACTCCGCGCGGGGCCCGGGACAGCATGGTCGCCGACTTCCAGCGGGCCGAGCGGCCGGGGGTGTTCGTGCTGTCGCTGAAAGCCGGTGGCACCGGGCTCAACCTGACCGCCGCCAACCACGTGGTGCACATCGACAGGTGGTGGAATCCGGCCACCGAGAGTCAGGCGTCCGATCGTGCGTTCCGTATCGGGCAGCGCCGGGACGTGCACATCCACACCCTGGTCTGCCTCGGCACCCTGGAGGAGCGCATCGACCGGGTGCTCAGCGACAAGGGCGTTCTCGCCGAACGGGTGGTCGGGTCCGGCGAGGGCTGGCTCAGCGCCCTGTCCGCGGGGGAGATCCGCGACCTGTTCGCTCTCGCGCCGGAGGCCATCGTTGACTGACTTCTCCCCGGCGTTCCTGGGCATGTTCGAGTCCCTGCGGATGGGGCCGACCTTCGCTCGTGGGCGCCGCGACGAACGGGCCGGGCACGTCCGCAGCCTCACCGTCTCCGGCAGTCTCGTCGTCGCCCTGGTTCGTGGGCCCGATGATCCGAATGCTTTCCGGGCTCGGATCGCGGTGCGGGCGTTCGGCGCGTCCGAGTGGGCTCGGGTGGAGAAGACGCTGGTCAGCGAGGCGAGGTATGTCGCTGACCTGCTTGACGGGCGGATGCCGCCCGGCATCGATGCGGTCTTCGCGGAAGCCGGGCTCGGGCTGTTGCCGTTGTCGCTCGACGAGGTCGCGATGGACTGCACCTGCGAGCGATGGCCGATGCCGTGCGCCCATCTGGCCGCCACCTGTTATGCGCTGGCCCGGGCGTTCGAGAGTGATCCGTTCGAGGTTTTCACCTGGCGGGGGCGACCACGTGACGAACTGCTGATGCGGCTTCGTCGCCTGCGGGAGGCGTCCGCCGTCGACTCGTCGGTGGGCGCGGGTTCCGGCGGCGCCACCTCTCGGAGCGGAGGGGTGGGCGAGACCAGGAGAGACGACGGCTCGGAAGGCGATCGGGCGGCTGCGGGTCGCCCCGTGCCGGCGGCTGATCCGGCCACGTTCTGGGGAGACGCCGGGTGGTCGGAAACGTCCGGTGCCGGCGCTTTCGCACGGGCGGCCGGAGAGCCGGCGGCAGGAGGGGCGGAGGTCCCGGGGGCCTTCGGCGAGTCGGAGGGGGCCGGGAGTCCGGGGTTTTACGCGACGGGGGAGGGGCGTGGGCGCATGCTCCGGCCGGATGCGTTGCTTGATCAGCTTGATGCTCCCGGGCTGACGCATGGCGGGCGGCCGGTCACCGAGGTGCTGCGGGTGGCGTATCAGGCGCTGCCGGACTCCTCGGAAACCGATTGAGGGTCTGTCCCGCCTCGGGTCTGTCCGGTTCGTGCGGGTGGGGCCGGCGGGGCTGTCGGTCGTCGCGTTCGGCGTGGTGGCGGTGGTGGCTGCGGGAGAACCGAGCGCCGGGGTAAGCGATGTGACCGGAGCGGGCAGTTGTTGGGAAACGGTCCAGAGTGAATGCCGGTTCTAGTATTCAAAGTACCTTTTTGCATATTGTGAAGAGGCGTATCGCGGGACGTGCCGGGTAGCCGGAGCCTGACCGGTCGGGTTGATGAAATCCCTGGTCAGGTGCCTTTGGTGAGTAAACCCAGAACCGGCAATCCTGGCTTTACGGACACAAGCCGGGTCGTCCGAACGGTCAGCATTCCGGCAAACCCCGGGTTCCCCTTTGAGGGCCGTGATGAGGTTGGCAAGTCATGGCGATTTGTCCTGAAAAGGTGTGACAATGAAAAACCCGAAGCGAATGCTCGCGGTTGCCGGCATGAGCCTGGTAGTTGCCGGAGCGCTGGGCATAGCATCTCCCGCACCCGCGGCCGAGCCTGCACCGCAGGCTGCGGAAAAGGCCGCGCCCTCGTCGTCGCTGCTGGCGACCGATGGCTGGGACGATGACGACTACGTGGTCGGCATGTACAGCAGCCTCTCCCTGTGCCAGAAGGCCGGTGCCTACGGCATCGCGCAGGGCGCATGGGACGACTTCGACTACCGCCTCGCGTCCATTCCCGGCCGCGGTGACGTCTACGTCCTCTCGGTGCCGGAGAACAACTGGCGCTGGAGCGCCTGGGGCGGTGGATGGCCCGACAACTGGCTGTACCGGCCCACCTACGTGCTCAACGCCTACGACATCGGCGTCGGGTACCGGCACCCGTTCTGGCAGTGGCCGGGCGTGCGGTTCGGACCCTGGGGTCACGGCCACGGACACGGCCACGGCGGCGGCTGGGGCGGCGGCTGGGGTGGCGGTTGGGGCGGCGGCCACGGCGGCGGCTTCGGCGGCGGCCATGGCGGTGGCTTCGGCGGCGGCCACGGTGGTGGCTTCGGTGGCGGTCACGGTGGCGGGTTCGGCGGCGGTCACGGCGGCGGCCATGGTGGCGGCCGCGGCGGCGTCGCCTAGCGTTGCCCAGGCAGTGGATGTCCCAACATGACGAAGCGGGCCGCACCGAGAGGTGCGGCCCGCTTCGATTGCGTCACGGCTACCAGGCGACGGGGGCGTAGTCCTTCAGGAAACAGCCGTACAGGTCCTCACCCTGCTCGCCACGGACGATCGGGTCATACACCCGGGCCGCGCCGTCCACCAGGTCGAGCGGAGCGTGGAAGCCCTCCTCGTGCAGGCGCATCTTCGTCGGGTGCGGCCGTTCGTCGGTGATCCAGCCGGTGTCGACGCTGGTCATCAGGATGCCGTCGGCGAACATGTCCTCCGCGCTCGTGCGGGTCAGCATGTTCAGCGCCGCCTTCGCCATGTTCGTGTGCGGGTGGCCGGCGCCCTTGTAACCGCGGGCGAAGATGCCTTCCATGGCCGACACGTTCACCACATAGCGGCGCGGGAACTTCGACGCCGTCATCGCCGGGCGCAGGCGGCTGACCAGGATGAACGGGGCCGTCACGTTGCAGAGCTGCACTTCCAGCAGCTCCAGCGGCGCGACCTCGTGGACCCGGTCGCTCCAGCTGTTCGTCGACGTGGTGTCCGGGACCAGGCCGCCCGCGTCGATCGCCACCGAACGGGCGGTCAGCGCCATCTCGGTGACCTCCTTCGGTGACAGCGTGGGCGGGTGCGCCGCCGTCAGCGCCGCCGCCGGCGAGGACCCGATCGACGCGGCGCCACCGAAGAACTCCAGCTCAGGCAGCGGTCCGTCGGGCAACGGGGCCGACTCGGCGGCCACCAGCTCGGAATAGGCGCCTGGCGTACGCCGTACCGTCTGGGCTGCGTTGTTGATCAGAATGTCCAGCGGACCGCGGGCCGCGACCGACTCGGCCAGGCCGACGACCTGCGCCGGGTCCCGCAGATCGATGCCGACCACCCGCAGCCGGTGCAGCCAGTCGGCGCTGTCGGGCATCGCCGCGAAGCGGCGGACCGCGTCGTGCGGGAACCGCGTCGTGATCGTCAGGTCCGCGCCGTCGCGCAGCAGCCGCAACGCGATGTACATGCCGATCTTGGCGCGCCCGCCGGTGAGCAGCGCCGTCCGGCCGGTCAGGTCGGTCCGCGCGTCCCGCCGCGAATGGTTCAGCTCCGCGCACGACGGGCAGAGCTGGTGGTAGAACGCGTCCACCACGGTGAACCGCTGCTTGCACACATAACAGCCGCGCGCCTGCTTCAGCACCCCCGCGGTCGCGCCACGGACCGTGCTGCGCAGCGGAATCCCGGCCGTCTCGTCGTCGATCCGCCCCGGCGCGCCGGTCGCGGTCGCCTCGGTCACCGCGCGGTCGCTCGCCACGACAGCCTGGCGGCGCTCCTTACGGCGCTGCACCTTCACCGTCTTGAACAGGCCCGCGGTCGCCCGCCGCACCCGCACCGCGTCCGGGTGCTCGGTCGGCAGCTGTTCCACCTCGGCCAGGACCGCCAGGCAGACCGCCAGGCGGTCCGGATCCACACTTACGGCGTCCGGGTCGATGCCGGTCATTTCGTACGTCCCCCTCTGTTCCCTACCCGCACGCACTGTACTTTCCGGCCGGGCCCGCGCCCCACCGGCCGTCCTATCGGCGCGATCCGGCTCACCTGAACAACGAAGCGGCCGCCCGATGATCCGGTGGGATCTTCGGACGGCCGCTTCGCCGGCAGTCAGGGCGCCGGGTCCGGTCCGGGTTCGTCCGCGGTCGGCTCCGGGCCCGGCCGGGCCGGGCCCGGGTGGTCGGCCAGCGAGGCCGGGCGGCGGGTCTGGCGATCGTACGGATGCTCGCCCGACCCACCCGTCCAGGACGGGCCGCCGTTCGCCGGGCGCCTGCTCGGCCGACCCTGGTCGGGCAGGTGATCGGCGAGCGTCGCCGGGCGGACGGTGCCCCGGATCCGGTCGTCCAGTGTCTCCGGGCGGCGGCCCCGCAGGTAGTCGGGCTCGTTCCGCTCGGCCTCGGCGGGCTGCTGGTCGGAAGCGGTCCAGGCGCCCGTGTTGGTGGCCGCGTCAGCCAGGCTCTGCGGCTGGGGGGCGGGGGTGCTCAGCCACTCGTCCAGCGTCTGCGGGCGGCGTGGCTGGTCGGCGTCGCCCGGTGCCGCTGGTTGCACATCGTCGGCCGGGGTCGCCGGCTGCTCGAAAGTCTCGTCCACCGAATCCTCGATCACGTCCGGAAGTGACATGGGGGGTGCCGGTTCGTCGGCGTCGGGCGCCTCCGGAACCGGTGCCGGCTCGGTCGGGATGATCTCGGTGCTCGCCGGTTCTGTGGAAGCTACCGGGTCGGACGGGATCTCGGAATCTTCGATACGCGGAGCATCGGCTTCGATGCTGCCGGTTGCGTCCGGGCGGCTGGAATCGACGGCCGACTGCGCGAGGACGGCCGGGTCGCGCCAGGCGTCGATCTCCGTGGGCTCGGCGGGCTCCAGATCCGAGTCCGTCGCCGGGACCTCGGCTGCCGGTTCAAAGACGATTTCGGATGGTACGGGCGCAGTCGGCTCGAGCTCGATCGGCTCGGGTCCGGTCGTTTCGAGGTCGGCCGGCTCGGGTCCGGTCGTTTCGAGGTCGGCCAGCTCGGGTTCGATCGGCTCGGGTTCGGTCGGCTCAGGTTCGGGTTCGGCCGGCGTTGGCTCGGGTGTGATCGGTGCTGGCTCGGAATCGGTTGTCGCCGTGGGCCACGGGGACTCGTCGGTCTCGTCCACCGTTTCGGGCTCGGGTGTGATCGGTGCTGGCTCGGAATCGGTTGTCGCCGTCGGCCACGGGGACTCGTCGGCCGGTTCCGGCTCGGGGGTGACGACGTCGGCGGAGGCGGGTGCCGGGGCGACGCGCTCGGGCTTCGCCGGGGCGGGCAGGTCGGCCAGGCTTGCCGGGCGGGACCGGTCGACGGCCGGCGTGGCCGGGATGTCGCCGAGGGTCTCCGGGCGGGCGGAATTGCTTCGGCTGGCCAGCCAGTCGTCGAGGGTCTGCGGGCGGGCGGAACCGGGGCGGTCGGCCAGCGGGTGCGGCAGGGTTGCCTCGGGCAGTGCCGGGGCGGGCTCCGACGTGCTTGGGAGCGCGGCGTAGCGGTCCAGCCAGGGGAACGAATCCGGTTCCGGGGCGGTCAGGCTCGCCAGCCGTGGGTCGGCACGCCAGGAGAACGGGTCGGTGACCGGCTCGGGCTCGGGCTTCGGCTCGTCGACCGGAAGAGCCGGCGCAGGGTCTTCGGCGAGGTTCCTCGGCGTGTGATCGGCGGACCACGCGGCCGGCTCGTAAGCAGGTGAGACGGGGTCCGGAGCAGGCTGGTAAGCAGGTGAGACGGGGTCCGGAGCAGGCTCGTAGGGGTGCGGCGCGAATTCGGCGGAAGCTGTCGCCGGCTCGAAGAGCGGTTCCGAGGCTTCGGCCGGAGTCGCTGAGGGCTCCTCGTCGTCGACGAACGGGGCCAGGAAGTAGGCGACCTCCTCGTCCTCGGCGGCGGTGGATTTCTCCACGCGCGTCCGGCCGGTGTCCGTGGATTCGGCTGGTTGCGCCGGCGCGGATTCGGCGTCGTCCGCCGCGAAGGCGACAGGCTCGGGTGCGATCGGCCCGGAACTGACCGGCGAGTCGTCGGTCGGTGCGGACTCGGTGGAGGAGATACCGGTCGCTGCGACGTCACCGGAGGCGATGCCATCGGAAGGGCCGTCGCCAGAAAGGTCGTCGGCGGAAGGGCTGTCGGAGTCGATGCTGAAGGCCGCACTCATCGAGGCCACATCGCCGGAATCCGTGTCCGCGGAGTCGGAGACGGAGGCCGCGTCCACGGAGGCGGCCTCGTCGCTCGAGGGTTCGTCCGTCGTTTCGGGGTCGGCGGATTCGGCGGATTCGGCGAGTTCGTCGGCTGGCTCCGGGGTGACCTCTTCCGGTTCGGGCTCCGGGACGGGTGTCGCCGCGCGGACCGTCTCCTCGGTGAAGAGACCGTTGTAGACGGTCTCCGAGAAGATCACCGGCTCTTCGGGGGCGGGTTCGCCGCTGGGCAGGCGGATGACCTGGGTGGCCGCCGGGTCGTCGGCCGGCAGTTGCAGGACCTGCGTCGCGGACGGGTCGAAGTCGTCAGGTGACTGGGCTTCGGCGTAGGCCTCGATCAGGGACGGTTCGGTGTCCGGCTTGAGGACCTCGGCGCCCGCGGCCAGCGTCGCCTCCACCTCGGCCCACAGGTCGTCGGTCCCGGCCGGCTCGTCCTCCGGCTCCCCGGAACCGGGGATGGCAGCAGACGAATCCTCAGGAGAGGAGGCCGGCGAGGAAGCGGAGGACGGCTCGCCCTCAAGAGAGAGGGCGGGCGGAGAGAGCGAGACCGAAGCGTCCTGGAATGCGCCGGCATCCGGGTCACCGGTGCCCGTCGAAACCTCATTCCCGATCGGGTTATCGGACGCCGTACCAGAGGAGAGGTTTTTCTCGGAGAGGTAATCCAGGACCTTCTCGTAATCCAGGACCACCGTGTTGGAGGTTTCGCTGCCGGAAGGCAGCGCCGCCTGGGCCGGCGCCGCAGGCAACGCCCGCGCGATCAGCGTCCCGTCGAGGACTCGCGTCTCCTCCATCGAAGGATCGACGGGCCGCCAGGCATGCCGCCCGGTGGCCTCCTCCTCGCCGGCGTATTCGGCGAGGCCGGCCTTCTCCTGGAGCCGCCGCAGCGGCCCCGGCGCCCACCACGAGGCGTCCCCGAGAACAGCGAGGACGGCCGGCACGAGCAGCACCCGCACCACGGTGGCGTCGAGGACGAGCGCGATGATCATGCCGACGCCGATGAAGCGCATCGTGGTCACCGACGACAGCGCGAACGCCCCGGTGACGACGATGAGCAGCAGCGCGGCCGCGCTGATGACCCGCCCGGTCCGGGACAGCCCGATGGTGACCGCCTCCCGGGTGGTGGAGCCGCGCAGTCGGGCCTCGACCATCCGGGACAGCAGGAACACCTCGTAGTCGGTCGACAGCCCGAACACGACGGCGGCCATCAGCACCACGATGCCCGCTTCGAGGGGGGTGGGTGTGACGTCGAGCCACGACGCCCCGTGCCCCTCCTGGAAGATCCACACCAATGACCCGAACGTGGCGGTGAGGCTGAGCGCGCTCATCACCACGGCCTTGATCGGCAGCAGGATCGACCCGAACGCCAGGAACATCAGCACCAGCGTCGCCCCGGTGAGCAGCCCGATCATCAGCGGCAGCTTGGCGCCGATCGCTTGCAGGCTGTCGACGTTACGGGCGGTGACCCCGCCGACCAGCAGTTCGGAGCCGGCGGGCGGGGTGAGCGCACGGAGGCCGTCGACCGCGTCGCGGGCCTCGTCACTGAACGCGTCGGTGCTCTTCAGGTCGGCGGTGAGGAGCACCGTGTCCTTGTTGTTGCCGCCGGTGGTGGTGATCTTCTCGACCCCGGCGACCTTCGCGGCTTCCGCGCTGAACGCCTTGACGTCCGGTTTCTTGCCGTTCACGGCGTGCACGACCACCTGCACGCCGTCCGAGGCGAACTGCGGGTAGTCGGTCTTCAGCGTCTCGATCGCGACACGCGACGGGTCCCCGGCGGGCAGCTGCCGTTCGTCGTTCTCGCCGAAGCGGGCGTCGGCGATCGGCAGGGCGAGGACCACGAGGGCGGCGAAGATGGGTACGGCCACCAGCACCGGCCGCCGCAGCACCCATCCGGCGAGCCGTTCCCAGCCCCCGGTGCCGGCGGTGGCCCGGCCGGGCAGCCGGATCGGGATCAGGTCGACGCGCGGCCCGAGCACCGCCAGCAGCGCCGGCAGCAGGGTCAGCGACAGCAGCATGGCCAGGAAGACCGCGGCGAGCCCGCCGTACGCCAGCGACTTGAGGAACCCCTGCGGGAACAGCAGCAGCCCGGCGAGCGCGGTCATCAGCAGGGTGGCCGAGAAGACGACGGTGCGCCCGGCGGTGGCGACGGTACGCCGGACCGCCTCGGACGTGGAGTGGACGGCCTGCTCCTCCCGGAACCGGCCGACCATGAACAGCCCGTAGTCGATGGCCATGCCGAGCCCGAGCAGGCTGGCCACGTTGACGGCGAACGAGTTGACCTCGTGGGTGAGCGCGATCGCGTGCAGCACGCCGAGGGAGCCGAGCACCGCGGCCCCGCCGACCAGCACCGGCAGCGACGCGGCGACCAGCGACCCGAAGATCAGCAGCAGCAGGATCAGCACGATCGGCAGCGACACCATCTCGGCGAAGGCCAGGTCGTCGGTGGACCGCTGCGACGACGCGTGCGCGAGCGGGATGCCGCCGGCCAGCTCGACGTGCGCGCCGGGGATGGTGAGGGCGGCCTCGATGTCGGCGTAGGCGTCCATCTTGGCGGCGTCGTCCTCGCCGGTCAGCGAGATGACGGCGACGGCGCTCGACTTGTCCTTCGACGCGTACGCCGGCGCCTTCTTGTCCCAGTAGGAGCTCTGTGCCTCGACCGCGGACTCGGGCAGCGCGCCGAGCCGTTCCTTGATCCGCTTGGTGAGCGCGGCGTCGTCGATGCTGCCGCCCTGATCGGGCGTGTAGATGGCGATGACGTCGCCACCCTGCCCGCCGGTCGCGGTGACCGCCATCTCGGCGGCCCGGGCCGACTCGCTCCGAGGGTCGTTGTAGCCACCCTCGGTGAGCTGACCGAACACGCCGAGGCCCCAGACGCCGGAGCCGATCACCGCGACGAGCGCGACGATGAGCACCGGCCACCTCAGGCGGGCGACCCGCGATCCCCAGCCCGCGAACACAGGGTTCCCCTTCCCTATTTGCGAAGTTTCAAAGGTTCAGCTCAGAGTCGCGGCCTGGAGGGCCACGCCGCCGCAGTTCTCGTCGAACGTCGCGCCGGTGATCCACTTGATCGAGATCTTGCCAGTAGCCGATCCGCGGTAGGAAACGACGTAGGCAGTTGTCCCCATCGACTCCCCGCGGGCTGCGAAGGAGTCGGTGTAGGGCTCCCCGCCGGTGCTGAGTTCGATGCGCAGGTCGCCCCGCGCCTTCATCGCGCCGACGTACAGCCGCAGGGTGTGCGACCCGGTCCCGGCCGGTGCCGAGAGGGTGAATCCATGCCCGGTTCCGCAGGTCGTAACGCCGCTGGTGGCGCCGCCGGCCGGGGATCCGGTCCAGGTGAAGCGCTGCGGGCTGGAGGTGTGCCGCAGCCGTGGCTCGCCGGGGGTGCCCTCGAGGATGGTGAATTTACCGCCGCTGTCGCGTTCGAGCGAGAACCGGCCCTTCTCGCCCCAGTGCACCCAGTCGATCTCGCCCTCGGCGGCCAGGTCGACGGTGTCACCGATCGGCACCTGCTCGACGACGATCTCGTTGACCGGGGTCATCGACGGGCTCGGCGACATGCTGGGTATCGGGATCGGGACCTGCTCGGCCGGTTCGGCGGCGACCGTCGGCGGCGCCTCGACGGGCTCGTCGCCGCCGGCGCCGGCGTGGATCGCCCAGCCGACCGCCACGACGACGAGGACGCCGGCCAGGATGACCGCGCCCTGCTGGAGGTGCTCGGGTAGGTGACGCCGTCCTCCGGGATCGGGCAGAGGCAAGGATCCTCCAGATCTCGGGGCGGGCAGGAGCGGTAAACGATCTCATCCCGGCCGCCCCGGGTGAAGAGGGGGCGGCGGGTCGGGCACGTACGGTGGATCGCCCACCTCGGCGATTCGGAGGAGGTTCTTCGCCGGGTTCCCGCCCGTTGCGAGTAGCGTGTCCGGAGTTTCCGACTTGCCGACCGGGAGATCAACGAATGAGCGACATGATCACGTCCACCAGCAAGCGCCGCGGACAGGCCATCGCCGGGGTGATCACTGGCATCGTCGTCTTCGCCATTCTGGTGGTGGTCTTCATCCTGGTCCGGCAGGACCCGAAGGACCCGGATCCGGCCCCGGCCGCCGCGCCGGCCACGATGGCCGCCGAGACGATCACCGACGAGCCGGTCGTCACCACCGGCACCGGCACGCTCAGCGATCTGGTGATCAAGGAGCGGATCCCGGGCACCGGCCCGGTGGTGAAGGCCGGGCAGACGATCAGCGTCAACTACAAGCTGATCGGTTACACCTCCGGTGAGGAGATGGACTCGTCGTGGAAGGGCGGCAAGTCGTCGCCGATCAGCTTCCAGATCGGCACCGGCCAGCTGATCCAGGGCTGGGACAAGGGCATCCCCGGGCAGAAGGTGGGCAGCCGCATCCAGCTAGACGTGCCGGCCGCCCTCGCCTACGGCCCGGAGAAGGGCGACCTGCGGTTCGTCGTCGACATCCTGTCGGCGCAGTAGCCCTACAACTCGGTAGCCCTACAACTCGCTCACGATCACGTCGAGCCGCCGTGGCCCGCCCGCCGGGCCCGGCTGCTCCTCGATCGTGAACTTCAGGTCGCGCAGGGCGGTGATCAGCTCGTCCACCGTGTCCGGCGCGGCCTGCTCGACCGCCAGCGCACGAACCAGCCGGCCCTTGGTGGCCTTGTTGAAGTGGCTGACCACCGACCGCTTCGCGACCCCGCCGACGACCCGCTCGTGCAGCACCCGCAGGACCGCCGCGTTCGCGCCGGGCGCCCACATCGCGGCGTAGGCGCCGGACCGCAGATCCAGCACCGGCGCCTCGGCGGTCGCCTCGTCGAGAGCCTTCTGCAAACCCTTCTTCCAGTACGGCGTGAGCCCGCCGATGCCAGGAAGAGTGACACCGACCGAACACCGGTACGCCGGGATCGCGTCGCCGAGCCGCACCACACCCCAGAGCCCGGAGAACACCACGGCGGTACGGTCCAGCCAGTCCTTCTCGGCGCCCGCCAACTCCGCCGCGCCGAGCGCCTCGTAGAGCACGCCGGTGTAGACCTGAGCGGCCGGAGCGGCGGGCGCGGTGAGCAGTTCGGTGTTCCGGGTGATCTCGCCCCGCTGCCCGTCGCTGAGCCCCAGCACGGCGAGGCTGTCCGCGATCGATCGCGCACTGGTGCGCCCGCACAGGGCGACGAGTCTCTTCAGCACCCGGGTGCGGGCGGCGGCCAGCGACGGCAGCCACAGCGACGACGGGTCGACGGGCGGGCCGTCCGGGGCGGGCGTCTTGCCCTCGGACGGCGGAAGCAGGATGAGCACGTCGAGACCTTAGCGCCGCCGCCTACCGGCCGACGGTCACGGTCGTCTTCACGCTGGCCCGGTCGATCTCGCTGACCCGGATCGTGAACACCAGCTCGTAGGTGCCGGCCAGCGGGAACGCCAGCGACCCGAGCGCCTGGTTGGTCGGCAGGATCCCGGCGATCGGCTGTGGCACCGCCTCCAGCGCCGGATCGGTGAGCCGCGCCGACAACTCCCACTCCTCGGCCTGCATCGGCGCGCCGTCCGGCCGGTAGAGGAACGCGTGCACCGTGTTGTACTCGCCCAGCTCGACCGGGTAGATGTTGAACTGCACGGTGTAGAGGTTGCTGGTCAGTGTCTCGGACATGCCCTTGCCACTGACCGCCTTCTCGTTGGCGGCGGCGCTGCGGCCCGGGTCGACCTGCACCAGCACCGAGCTCAGCGCCAGGATCAGCACGCTGGCGACCACCTCGACGCCGACCGTGCGCCGCAGCCCGCGGCCGTTGCGGGCCCGGTTGACCATCCGGCGGGCGCCCGCCGCCGCGGCCAGCACCCCGGCCAGAACGCCGACCTTGACCATCAGCAGCTGCCCGTAGTCGGTCCGCCACAGCGCCGGCACCGAGCCGAGCTGCACGACCGCCTGCACCGCACCGGCCATGACCAGCCAGATCACCGCGAGCATGGCCCACCGGGACCACACCGGCAGCAACACGCCGAGCATCCGCTCGTGCGTGCCACGCAGCAGGAAGACACTGAGCGTCACCAGGCCGCCGAGCCATGCGGCCATCGCCGCCATGTGCACCACCCCGGCCGTGATCGTCACCGGTGGTAGCGGAACGGCGATGGCATGTCCGGTCATCGGCCACGTCGCCAGCCCGGCCGCGCCGAGCCCGAGCACCGTCCAGGCCCGCGCTTTACGCGGCGTCACCTGTGGTTTCGGCTTCGCTGCGGGCGCCGGTTCCGGCGCGGGGGCGCCGGCGCCGACCAGAACGGCGGCGGGCACGGTCTGCGCAACCGTCACGGTCCGTCGTGGCCGGCGCAGCAGAGGCGGCAGCAGTACGGCCAGAGCACCCAGCACGAGCAGGCGCCCGAGTAGCAGCAGCCCGTACTGACTGGCCACCACCTCGGTGAACTCCTCGGCCGTCAACGTCCAGATGGGCGCGCCGGAACCCTGCTGTGCCTGGGTGCCGAGGGCGCCGAGAGTGGCCGCCGCGGTGAGCGCCAGACCGATCCGGATCATCCGCAGGGCACCCGCCCGGGAGCGCCGGGGCGGCCACAGGAACGCCAGGAACAGCGCCGGGCCGACGATCAGCGTGACCCCGGCGTACCCGATGGTCTTGAGAAGGGGGACGGCGACCGCGACCGACGGATGCGGCCCGGTGGTCGCGGCGGGCTCCTCGGGGCGGGCCGACGGCGCGCCGACCGAGAAGGTGATCGCGCCGCCGACCGGGTGGCTGTCGGCCGAGATGACCCGGAAGCTGATCAGGTAGGTGCCCAGCGGCTTGCCCGCCTTGCGGACCGGGATGCGCAGCACGTTGCCGCCGCCCTGGACCTTCCCGGAGATCCGCTCGCCGTCCGGGGCGATCACCTGCACCCGGCCCTCGACCGGGGTCACCGGCTCGCTGAAGGTCACGGTCACCTCGGACGGCGAGGTGCCGATCACACTTCCCGGCGCGGGATTCGAGCCGACCGTCGCGGCGTGCGCCGAGGCGGGCGATGCGGGCAGGACGAGAACGGCGGTCAGCAGCACGAACAGAAAGGCGAGCACCCGGGTCACATGGGGTAGTTCGTATCGGCGTCGGGAAAGGTTCAAGTAGGCGGTGTGGATACGATCCGTTACAGCGCCTGACCCCGCCACCGAGGAGGCCGTCATGTCCGTCCACCCCCGTGCAGGCCTGCCGGCCGAGCCGTCCGAGCTGATCGATGTTCCCCAGGTCATCTCGCGTTACTACACCGAGCACCCGGACCCGGCGGAGGCGGGGCAGCGGGTCGCGTTCGGCACCTCCGGGCACCGCGGCTCCAGCCTGCGGACCGCCTTCAACGAGGACCATATCGCCGCGACCAGCCAGGCGATCGTGGAGTACCGGCGCGACCAGGGCACCACCGGCCCGCTCTTCCTGGGCCGGGACACGCACGCACTGAGTGAGCCGGCGCTGATCACCGCGCTCGAGGTGTTCGCCGCCAACGACGTGACGGTGCTGGTCGACAGCCGCGACCGGTACACGCCGACTCCCGCGCTGTCGCACGCGATCCTGCGGTGGAACTCCGGCAATGCGGCGCGGGCGGACGGCGTGGTGGTCACCCCGTCACACAATCCGCCCGATGACGGTGGTTTCAAATACAACCCGCCGAACGGCGGCCCGGCCGACACCGACGCCACCGGGTGGATCCAGGACCGAGCGAACGCGTTGATCGCCGCCGGTCTCAAGGAGGTCCGCCGAGCGGCCCGGCCACAGAGCCCGGAGAAGTACGACTACCTGGGCAACTACGTCGACGACCTGCCCAACGTGATCGACGTCGAGGCGATCCGCAACGCCGGGGTGCGGATCGGGGCCGACCCGCTCGGCGGCGCCAGCGTCGACTACTGGGGTGAGATCGCCTCCCGCCACGGCCTGGACCTGACCGTGGTCAACCCGCTCGTCGATCCGCGGTTCGGGTTCATGACCCTGGACTGGGACGGCAAGATCCGGATGGACTGCTCCTCGCCGTACGCGATGGCGTCGTTGATCGAGCAGAAGGACCGGTTCCAGATCGCGACGGGCAACGACGCCGACGCCGACCGGCACGGCATCGTCACCCCCGACGGCGGCCTGATGAACCCCAACCACTACCTCGCGGTCGCCATCGCGTACCTCTACGCCTCCCGCGACGGCTGGCCGTCCGGCGCCGGCATCGGCAAGACCCTGGTCTCCTCCTCGATGATCGACCGGGTCGCCGCCGACCTGGGCCGCCGCCTCGACGAGGTGCCGGTCGGCTTCAAATGGTTCGTGCCGGGCCTGCTCGACGGCTCGATCGGGTTCGGCGGCGAGGAGAGCGCCGGCGCGTCGTTCCTGCGCCGCGACGGCGGGCCGTGGAGCACCGACAAGGACGGCATCATCCTCGACCTGCTGGCCTCGGAGATCCTCGCGGTGACCGGGCGATCGCCGAGCGAGCACTACCGGGAGCTGACCGCCCGGTTCGGCGCGCCCGCCTACGCCCGGATCGACGCCCCGGCCACCCCGGCCGAGAAAGCCGTGCTCGGCAAGCTGTCGCCGTCCCAGGTGACCGCCTCCTCGCTGGCCGGGGAGGCGATCACCGCGGTGCTGACCAGCGCGCCCGGCAACGGCGCGGCGATCGGCGGCCTCAAGGTGGTCACCGGATCCGGCTGGTTCGCCGCCCGCCCGTCCGGCACCGAGGACGTGTACAAGATCTACGCCGAGTCGTTCCAGGGGCCCGGCCACCTGGCCCGGATCCAGGAGGAGGCGCGTGCAGTGGTCTCCGCCGCACTTGCCGGGTGAGGGTTCGTCTCAGGTCGACGGCTCCCGCGCCGACAGTCAGTCGTAAGCAGACCGGCTGATCCGGGCAGGAGCCGTACGAGACCGATGACCGCACCCGAGAGCGCCTCCGAGTCCCGGCTACCGGCCGGTGGACTGGTACCCGTGCTGGTCGCGGTCTGGGCGAACATCGGCGTGCTGGTGTGGATGCTGATCCGCGACGCCGACGACGTGCGGTGGGGCTACGTCGGCGGCCCGTTCGCGCTGGCCGCCGCCACCTACGCCGGTCACCGGGTGGTCCGGGTGGCCGAGCTGCCCCGGCCGGTGCGGGTCTTCTGGCGCCGCCTGGAGATCGCCGCCCTGGCGCTGACCATCACCTCGATCATCACGCTGGCCCGGGCCAACAACAACGCCGGCATGTCGCTGTGGGTCGCGCTGCCGATGCTGGTCGGCGTCGGCTGGCTGATGACCGCCTTCCTCGGGCTGCCCGGCCCGCGCCGGACCGCCCTGCACTGGCTGCGCGGCACCCTGGACACCCTCACCGTCGCCATCGCCAGCGGCCTGATCTTCTGGTACGTGGTGCTCGACCTGGCCCCCGCCGGCACGTCGCTGACCAACAAGGTGGTCGCCGCGGTCGTCGGGGTCGGCGGGGTGCTGCTGCTCGTCGTGGTCGGCAAGGCCGCCGCCGCGCCGGAGACGGTCGTCCACCCGGCCGCGCTGCGCGTGCTCACCACCGGCCCGCTCACCTGCGTCGCCGGCACCATCCTGCTGATCGCCGGCGACGACCTGTCCCGGCTGGCGTTGTCGGTGCTGGCCCTCCCGCTCACCGGCGCCGCCATGTGCGTCGGCGCCCACCTCCAGCGCCGCGCTCTGAACCAGCCGTCGCAGCTGTCGTTCCCGGCCCGGTCGGTGTTCAACATGCTGCCGTTCGTGGCCGTGGTCGCCACGGCCGGCCTGGTCATCACGGTCAGTGCCCAGGACATGACCGCCCGCCAGCGGGTGGTGATCATCGGAGCGCTCCTGATCACCGGCTGTGTCGTCGCCCGCCAGCTGCTCAGCCTGCGCGAGAACACCATGGCGCTGCGCGGGATCCGCCGCCAGCAGGACGAGCTCGAACGGCTCGCGCTCAGCGACAACCTGACCGGACTGCCCAACCGCACCCGGTTCCTGGTCGCCGTCGGCGAGCGCCTGGACGCCGGGCTGCCGGTCACCGCCGTCCTGATCGACGTCGACGACTTCAAGATGATCAACGACACGATCGGCCCGGCCGCCGGCGACCAGCTGCTCTTCCAGGTGTCCCAGCGGCTGCGCGACAGGTGCACGGCCGAGGAGATGCCGGCCCGGCTCGGCGGGGACGAGTTCGCTGTGCTTCTGCCCGACGGCGACCCGGTCGCCGCCGAAGCCGCCGCCAACCGGCTCCTGCTCGCCCTGGCCGACCCGTTCCGCATCGGCGAGCAGCAGCTGCTGCTGCACGCCAGCGCCGGCATCGCGATCGCCGACACCGGCGAGGGCGCCGACGAGGTGCTGCGCAACGCCGACATCGCGATGTACGCGGCCAAGGAGAGCGGAAAGGCCTCCTTCGTCCGGTTCGAGCCGCGTATGCGCGACGAGATGATGAACCACGCCACGGTCGCCGGCGAGCTGCGCAACGGCATCGCCCGCGGCGAGCTGCGGCTGCTCTACCAGCCCGTCTTCGACCTGGTCACCGGCCGGCTGCACGGCTGTGAGGCGCTGGTCCGCTGGCAGCACCCGGTCCGCGGGTTCGTGTCGCCGGCCGAGTTCATCCCGGTCGCCGAACGCTCCGGGCTGATCGTCCCGCTCGGCGCGTGGGTGCTGCGCGAGGCGTGCGAGCAGATGGCCCAGTGGCGCTCCCAGTTCGGTGACGGCGCCGTCGAGGCGGTCAACGTCAACGTGGCCGTGCGGCAGCTGCGGTCGGCGACGTTCGTCGACGAGGTCGCGGCCGTGCTCAGCGAGACCGGTCTCACCTCGAACGACGTGATCCTGGAGGTCACCGAGTCGTCGGTGGTCGACGGCTGGCAGGTCCAGGAGACCCTGCAAGGACTGCACGACATGGGCGTGCGGCTGGCGCTCGACGACTTCGGCACCGGCCAGTCGTCGCTCAGCCTGCTCCGCGCGTTCCCGGTCGACGTGCTCAAACTCGACAAGTCGTTCGTCGACGGGATCGCCGACGGCGCCGACCGTGGCCGGCTCGCGGTGGCCGCCGCGGTCGCCCAGCTCGCCGAGCACCTCCAGCTCAAGGCGGTCGCCGAGGGCATCGAGAACCAGGAACAGCTGGACCGGCTGCGCGACATGGGATACCGGTACGGCCAGGGCTTCTTCATGGCCAAGCCGCTGCCCGCCGCCGACTGCGGCGCGCTGATGGCGGCGGATCCGGTCAGCGCCGCCTGAGGGGTAATCGGCTGGACCTCAACCCGGGTGCACGTACTACCGTGCAGTCCATGACCGTCATCACCGGCCATGTGCGCACCTTCTACCAGCTGCTGGTCAACACCGGGCTGGTGTCGGTCATCAACTTCAGCGTCTGGTTCGCCGTCACCTTCTGGACGTACCTCCAGACGAAATCGGTCTTCGCCACCGGCGTCATCTCCGGCATCTTCCTGGTGCTGACCGCGCTGACCGGCATCTGGTTCGGCAGCCTCGTCGACGGGCACCGCAAGAAGACCGCCCTGCAGGGGTCGGCCGTCGCCTCCCTCGGGCTGTACGCGGCCGCTCTCGCCGTCTACCTGGCCGTCCCGGAGGAGGCGTTCCACGATCCGGCCGACGCCCGGCTCTGGGCGTTCGTGCTGCTGCTGATGTCCGGGGTGATCGCCGGCAACATCCGCACCATCGCCCTGCCCACCCTGGTCACCCTGCTCATCGACGAGGACCGGCGGGACCGGGCCAACGGCCTGGTCGGCACGGTCTCCGGCACCACCTTCCTGGTCACCTCGGTGATCAGTGGCGTGCTGGTCGCCTTCGACGGCATGTTCTCGATCCTCGTGCTGGCGCTCGTGGTGCTCGCGCTCTCGATCGTGCACATGTCCTTCGTGACGATCCCCGAGCGGGAGGTCGCCCACGACGACCCGGCCGCCGCCCCGGGAGTGGACCTGCGCGGGACTCTGCGGATCATCGGCGGGGTCCCCGGGCTGCCCGCGCTGATCCTGTTCTCCACGTTCAACAACTTCCTCGGTGGCGTGTTCATGGCGCTGGCCGACGCGTACGGGCTGTCGCTGGTCTCGGTGCAGGCGTGGGGGCTGCTCTGGGGGGTGCTCAGCACCGGGTTCATCGTCGGCGGGCTGCTCGTGGCGCGTACCGGCCTCGGGTCCCGCCCGGTCCGGCTGCTCCTGCTGATCAACGTGGTGCTCTGGATGATCATCCTGATCTTCCCGCTCTGGGCGTCGATCATCCCGATGGCCGTCGGCATGTACCTGTACATGCTGCTGATGCCCTACGCCGAGGCCGCCGAGCAGACCATCCTGCAGCGGGTGGTGCCCTACGAGCGGCAGGGCCGGGTCTTCGGCCTGGCGCAGAGCGTCGAGCAGGCCGCGTCACCGTTGACCGCGTTCCTCATCTCGCCGATCACGCAGTTCGTGTTCATCCCGTTCATGAGCGACGGCGGCGCCGGGGCGGACGCCATCGGCTCCTGGTTCGGCACCGGCCCGGACCGCGGGATGGCCCTGGTCTTCGTGCTCACCGGGATCATCGGGGTGATCGCCACGGCGCTCGCCCTGGCCAGCCGCCCCTACCGGTCGCTCAGCGGCCGCGTCGCCGAGGACTCCCCGGCCCCCGCCGCAGTCTGACCCCCGATCCCGCCCGGTCTTCCGGCCCCGACCGGCCACTCGCGCGGCCTCAGCGCGTCCTTTCCTCAGGCGTCGGCCCCGGCCGCCGATCTGGCTGAGTCGGGAGAAACCGGGACGGACGGAAGGGCACACCATGGGATGGCCACGTGCGACGGCGCCGGCATGGCCCGTGCATGTGGGACTGGTGGTGCTGGCGGCGATCAGCGCCACCGGGTACGGCCTGGCCGACCCGGAACTGCGCAAGGTCATCTTCGCCCTGGTCACGGCCGTGCCGATCGTCACCTACCTGCTGGCCCTCGGCGCCCGGCACCTCACCGACCGGCTGCCCTGGCTGGCCGCCGTCGCCGGGCTCGGCTTCCTCACCGTCGGCACCGTGCTCTGGCCGGACTGGATCCCCGAGCATCACTTCGGCAGCGCCGAGGGATCCACCACCGACCTGGTGATGGCGTCGGCGCACCTGGTCTTCCTGCTCAGCGCCGCGAGCGCGCTGCGCCGGCACGGCCGTACCGATCCCGGCGGCCTCATCGACGCCGCCCTGTTCGGTCTCTGCGCCGCCGGCCCGCTCTGGGAATGGCTGATCGGCCCCCACCTGGGGCCGGCCGCCACCGACCTCGGCAAGGCGCTGCTGCTCAGTGACGTGCTCGTGCTCGCCGCGGTGCTCGGCTGCCTGATCCGGATCGGCGTCACCGCCCGCGGCGCCCGCGGACCGCTCGGCTACCTGGTGCTCACCGCCACGCTCACCCTGGCCAACGACGTGGTCGCGGTGCTGACCGTGCACGGCAGCTCGATCTGGACCGCCCAGATCATGATGCTGGCCTACCTGACCCTCGCCGCTCCGGCCGTCCTGCCGACCGCCCCGCTGATCACCGAACCCGGGCCGGCCCCGGCCGGCGTGCGTCACCCGCCGCTGGGCTGGCTCGGCGCCGCCCTGTGTGCCAACCCGCTGATCGCGGCCGTCCAGGCGATCCGCGCCGACGGCCCGGCCAGCGTGGTCCTGCCGGTCAGCACGATGATCGTGGTGCCGATGGTGGTGCTGCGGCTCCGGCTGCTGTCGGTGCAGCGGGCCGCCGCCGAACAGACCCTCGCCCACCAGGCGCACCACGACGACCTGACCGGGCTCTACAACAGGCGGCACATCGTCACCAGGATCGACGAGGCGCTGGCCGCCCTGGACCGGGGCGCGATCACCGAGGTCACCGTGCTGCTGTGCGATCTGGACGGCTTCAAGCCCGTCAACGACAGGTACGGCCACCAGGCCGGCGACCTCGTGCTGCAAACCGTCGCGCAGCGCCTGACCGCGGCGGCCGGACCGGACAGCGCCGTCGGCCGGCTCGGTGGCGACGAGTTCGTCGTCGTCCAGTGCGGCGGTGAGCGCCTGGCCGACCGGATCGCCGCGCTCGTCGGCGAACCCATCGAGGTGCCCGGCGGCATCGTGCAGATCGGCGCGTCGGTCGGCGCCGCCACCGCCTGGCCCGGCGACGGCGGCGACCGGGAGAGCCTCATCGCCCGGGCCGACGCCGCGATGTACGCCGTGAAGGCGCGCCCCGCGACGCCGGCGACCGTCTAGCCGGTCAGGCGTCCACCTCGGGACGGCCCTCGGCGGCCCACAGGGTGTGGAACGAGCCCGGCTTGTCCACCCGGTGGTAGGTGTGCGCGCCGAAGAAGTCACGCTGGCCCTGGATCAGGGCGGCCGGCAGGCGCTCGGCCCGCAGGCTGTCGTAGTAGGCCAGCGCCGACGAGAAGCCCGGCGCCGGGATGCCCTGCTGCGCGGCGGTCACCACGACCCGGCGCCACGCGTCCTGGGCGCCTGCCACCGCGTCCTGGAAGTACGAGTCCACCAGCAGCGTCGGCAGAGCGGGGTTCTTGTCGTACGCCTGCTTGATGAAGTCCAGGAACTTGGCCCGGATGATGCAGCCGGCCCGCCAGATCTTCGCCATCGCGCCCGGGTCGATGTCCCAGCCGTACTCCTTGCTGGCCGCCTGGATCTGCTGGAAGCCCTGCGCGTAGGCCACGATCTTCGACGCGAACAGCGCCTGCTCGACGTCGGCCTGCAGATCGCCGGCGTGCTGGGCGCTGGACCCCGGGCCCGGCAGGCCCGCCGTCACGGCGGCCTCGCGCTCGGTCGCGCCACCGGAGATCGCGCGGGCGAACACCGACTCGGCGATACCGGACACCGGCACACCCAGGTCGAGGGCGGCCTGCACGGTCCAGCGGCCGGTGCCCTTCTGCTCGGCCCGGTCCAGCACGATGTCCACGAACGGCTTGCCGGTCGCCGCGTCCACCTGCTTGAGCACCTCGGCGGTGATCTCGATCAGGTACGAGCCCAGCCGGCCCTCGTTCCAGCCCTGGAAGATGCCGGCGATGTCGGCCGGGGAGTACCCGCCCACCTGGCGCAGCAGGTCGTACGCCTCGGCGATGAGCTGCATGTCGGCGTACTCGATGCCGTTGTGCACCATCTTCACGAAGTGACCGGCGCCGTCCGGGCCGACGTGCACGCAGCACGCCTCACCGTCCACCTTCGCCGCGATGTCCTCCAGCAGCGGGCCCAGCGCCTCGTACGACTCCTTCGGCCCGCCCGGCATGATGCTCGGGCCGTGCAGCGCGCCCTCCTCGCCACCGGAGACACCGGCGCCGACGAAGTGCAGGCCCTTCGCCTTCAGCGCCGCCTCCCGCCGCCGGGTGTCCGCGTAGTGCGCGTTACCCGCGTCGATCAGCATGTCGCCCTCTTCGAGCAGTGGAGCGAACTCGTCGATCACGGCGTCGGTGGCCGGGCCGGCCTTGACCATGATGACGACGCGTCGCGGGCGCTCCAGGCTCGCCACGAACTGCTCGGCCGTCTCGGCCGGCAGGAAGGCGCCCTCGTGGCCGAATTCCTCGACCAGCTCCTTGGTGCGGCCGTAGGAGCGGTTGTGCAACGCCACGGTGTGCCCGTGCCGGGCGAAGTTCCGGGCCAGGTTACGGCCCATCACCGCCAGGCCGGTGACACCGATCTGCGCCTTTTGCGACATCGACTACGTCCTTCCTAGTTACCCGCCCGTTACGGGCCCCGCGGTCATTCTTACGGGAACGGGGCCTTTGCGGTTCGATCACGTCCACGTGGTGAGCATGCTCAAGTCTGCGCCGTGGCGGCCGATCGCACAGCCGTGACCCGCTACTCCGGCATGGCGGCCTTCCTCGGCGTCGGCCTCGCCTGCACGGCGGCCGTGCCCGTGGTGGCCTCGTCCGACCGGCTCTGGCTGTTCCTCCTGGTGTCGGTGCTCGACGTCGCCGGGGCCGGATGGCTGCTGCGCCGGGTTCCGCGGGGCGACCGGCTGCCGTACGGCCTGCTGCTGGTCGGCGCCGTCTGGATGGTGGCCAGCAACGTCACGTCGCTGTCCGGGGTGACCGCCTCGGTCGCCGACCTGGTCCTCGCCGTCGGCAACCTGCACATGCTCGCCGCCGCGGTCGCCCTGGTCCTCCGGCGCGGCCGCAACGACATCGGCGGCCTCATCGACGCCGCGGTGGCCGCGATCGTCGCCGCCGCCCTCATCTGGACCCTGCTGCTGCAACCCGTCCTCGACGAGGCGGGCGTCGACCTGCTGTTGCAGGCCAGCCTGCTCGCCACGGTGCTGCTGCTGTCCGGCGTCCTCGGCATGCTGATCCGGGTGCTGCACACGTCCCGGCCCCGGCCCGTGCCCCTGCTGCTGCTCGCCGCCGCGGTCCTCACCGATCTGATCGCCAGCGTCGCCGCGATCTTCGTGACCGGCACCGTCACCGCGCAGACCTCGGGCTACCACGAGATGATCTTCATGGTCAGCTATGTGCTGCTCGGCCTGGCCGTCCTGCACCCGGCCGCGCCGCTGATCGCCCGCCCCGGCCCGGTCCCGCCGGACCGCCTCCGCACCGCCCGGGTCATGCTGCTCACCGCCGCGGTCACGGTCGTGCCCACCGTCTCCGGCATCCGCGAGATCCTCGACATCCAGGGCGACGCCGCCCTGCTCACCGTCGGCAACCTGCTGATCGTCGGGCTTGTCGCGTTCCGGGTCGCCCGCCTCGGCCGTCAGCGCGAGGAGGCCGAACAGCAGCTCCGCCACCAGGCCACCCACGACCTGCTGACCGGCCTGCCCAACCGCGCCGAACTCTGGCACCACCTGGACGCCGCCCTCGCCGCCGAACAGCGCGCCGGCCGCCCGTCGGTGGTCCTGCTGTTCTGCGACCTGAACGGCTTCAAACAGGTCAACGACCGTCTCGGCCACCTCGCCGGCGACGACCTGCTCACCGAGGTCGCGGCCCGGTTGCGTACCGCCGGCGCGTTCACCGCACGTTACGGCGGCGACGAGTTCGTCCTGCTCTGCGACGACCCGGACCAGGCCGCCGCGGCCCGCCGCCTCACCGCCCACCTGCACCGCGCCCTGACCCCACCGATCCTGGTGGCCGGCGAACACGTCCGGGTGGGCGCCAGCATCGGCGCGGTCCTCTCCGACACGACCCTCGACGCCGACGAGCTGATCCGCCGGGCCGACGAGGCGATGTACACCGAGAAGGCCACCCGCCGGGCCGCCTGAGCCCGTCCCGCCGGGCAGTCACGCCGCCCGGCCTGAGCCAGTCACGCCGGGCGCGAACCCGGCCGGTCAGAGCTCGAACAGCTCCCGCATCGCCTCGGCCAGCCGGGCCATGCTGGCCCCGGTCACCATCCCGATCCGCTCGGCCCCGGTCGAGGCCGGCAGCCGCCGCATCCGGTTGACCACCACGACACCGGTGATCGGATCCTGCTCGGTGAGCGCCACCGCGAAGGGCGGCAACTCGGTCACCCCACGCTGCCGGACGATCGGCGCACAGAACGGCGCCGCATTCTTCCGCTCGTTGTAGCTGTCCCCGGACAACACGAGAACCCGATAGCGCAGATCAGCCCGGTCGCCGATGGTCCAGATCTCCCCGCGCCGCATGTCAGCAAGAACCGGAGATCGGCGCGGTCCGGATCGGCATGGCAGGAAGCGTACCGCCGCGCCGATCTCGCCCGCGCCCGCCCCGCCCGGCGACCTTCCGAAACTCCCGACCCCATCACTCACCGTCACCCCACCGAAACAACCCTCATCCGGTACGGCCACACCACCCCGACCGCAGCCACCCCGCCCCACCCCACAACGCGACGGAACCTCCCATCCGCCCCCAAGGCGACTCACGCGCCAGTCCCAACTCACCGAGGCGCCAACGCCGACTCGCGAACTGTTGCGGCCACAACGCATTGCCGCGCGCTCAAGCCGTTCAGAGCCCCCCCCGCCGAAACCAGTGATCAACGTGGCTTGTGGTCGATTCGAGCCGCAGATGTCCAGGCGGGCTGGCGGGTTCGGCGGCGTGGTGACTTGTGGTCCGTTTCGAGACGTAGGTGTCCACGTGGGTTGGCCGGTTCGGCGGCGTGGTGACCTACGGCGTCGAGCGCTTACGCGTCGGCCCGAAGCCTCAATCGCGCGGCAGTGAGCCGGAACGTCGATCAGCTCACACGATTCGGCAACGTGTGCTTCTGCTTCGCTCTGGCGGGTACCAGCGCCCACGTTGTGCTGATCGTGTGCGTCCATCCCTGGCGGAGCGACAACAGAATCCCACGTTGCCGGATTGTGTGCGCTGATCTTCCCTCCGGCCACTCGCCCCTTGCTCTGCTCGTTCCGGCAGTTGGACCCTCCCCTCGTCCATTCCGCCGCCGCGGCCCATGGCTCCGGCATCGACAGGCCATCGCGACCCGTGCGAGCCGCTTCGGGAGGCTGCGACGGGTGGGGTGGTGGAGAGGGGGGCTTGCGCGTGAGCCGGCGTGGGCGGGATGGGGTGGTGGTGAGAGTGGATTTGTGCGTGAGCCGCCTTGGGGCGTGGGCGGGATGGGGTCGCGCTGTAGGTGCGGCGCCGGTCGGGGGAGGTGTGGCCGTACCGCATGAGGTTGTCCGAACGTCGGACCTCGATGGGGTGACCCGTGCGACGTGGATGGATTCGGAGGCACCCGGCCGGATGATCGGGGGATGCCGTCACGTGGTGTGCAGGCGTAAGCAGGAACCTCGAAGTGGGCTGGGAGGTTCGTGGTGGGCGCGTGGACGGCGAGGTGGGGCCCGGCCGAAGGGGTGCGCGACGCCGGTGAACGCGATGACGGGCGGGGGTGGGCCGGGGCGGAGCAGCGGGGTGGCGTGGTTCGGCGTGGCGTCTGGACCGTCGGCAGCGGTGGTGACGGTGGGCGGGTGACTGTGGAGCGGGCCGCCGGGCTGCTGGCCGGGGAGAGCCCATGGCTGGCGACGGTCCAGGGCGTACTCGACTCCCTGCCGGGAATGTCCGGATATCTGACGGCGGAGGTCGACGACTGCGGGACCATGACCGATCTCGTCTGGGCCGCCGTGACCCCGGCGGCGGTGACCCCCGACGGCCGCCGTGGCGCGCAGTTGATCGGGCTGGCGATGAGCCGGCTCTACCCCGAGGAGATCGCCGGCGACCGCTGGCAGGTCTTCCAGCGCGTCCTGGACACCGGTGAGCCCGCCGACCTCGGCCCGATCCGGGTGGGCGAGTCCGATTTCACGATCCGCGCCGGCCGGCTGGGTCCGGGCCTGCTGATCAGCTGGGAGCGGCTGGCCGACCCGACCCGGACCGCCGGGCGCCTGGCCGAGGTGGAACGCACCCTGGCCGCCGAGCACGACCTGGCCGCCCGGTTGCAGCAGATCATCCTGCCGATCCCGGCGGAGCCGATCGACCTGCCAGGGCTGCGGGTGGCGGTGCGTTATCTGCCGGCCGGGGAGGACGCGATGATCGGCGGGGACTGGTTCCACGCGGCGGCGCTGCGGGACGGTTCGGTGCTGCTCGCGGTCGGTGACGTGGCCGGGCACGGCACGCAGGCCGCGACCACGATGGCCCAGCTGCGGCACGCGCTGCGGGCGTTGTCGGTGGTGACCAGCGATCCGGGGACGCTGCTGGAGCACCTGAACCGGCTGATCTGGGAGCTGGAGGCGGACGATCCGGAGCTGGCCGCGACCGCGGTGATCGCCCGGTTCGATCCGAGGTCGCACGAGCTGGTGTGGGCGCAGGCCGGGCATCCGCCGCCGTTGCTGAGCCGGGGCGGCCGGACCGCGCCGCTGCCCCGCCCGGCGGGCCCGATGCTGGGCGTGGTGGACGGCGCCCGGTACGCCGACTCGGTCATCGGCCTCGATCCGGGGGATGTGCTGCTGCTCTACACCGACGGCCTGGTCGAGCAGCGCCACCGCGGCCCGGATGTCGGCCTGGACTCGGTGATCGCGACGGTCGACGACGCGGTGCGGGCCGCGCCGGAGCGTCCGCTGGCCGAGATGCTGGCCCGGTTGCGCCGTGCCAACCCGGACGACGACACCTGCATCCTGGCCGCGCGCCCCCGTGCATGATCAATGCCATGAACCCGGTGGTCCTGGACGGCGGCGACCGCCGCTGCGTGCTGCTCCTCATCGAGCTGCGGAAGCTCATCGCGACCCTGCCGGCCGGCGCGGTGGTCCATCTGAAGGCCTCCGACCCGGCCGCGCCGCTTGACCTTCCGGCCTGGTGTCATCTCACCGGGCACGAATACCTCGGCGAGATTCAAGACCGGACCTATGGCGTACGGGTGACCGGCGCCCCGGTCGAGACGGAGGCGTCGAGTCCTTGGCGCCCGGCCCAGGACCACCGTGGCATCGGCGGATCCCCGGGCCCCGCCGCGGCCAGCGGCATGTAGGCGACCACTTCGGCGGTGGCCGCCCGGATGTAGTCGCCGAGCACGGCCCGGAGCTCCGGATCGTCGGGCAGGGTGGCCGCCACCGCCGCGTCGAAACACTCCACGAACGCCTCGGAGAACGGATCCTCGTCGCACTGGTTGGCGTGCACCCGGATCATCGCCCCGTGCCCGCCCCGGCTGCGGCTGTAGCCGGGTGGGCCGCCGAACACCTCACCCCAGTACGCGGCCAGGTGTGACACGTGCGCCGGGTCGATGCCGTGCTCGAACGGATGCGACAGCGTCGGATGGGCCAGGCAGCGCTCGTGGAAGTCGGCGGCCAGGGCCAGCATGGCGGGTGCTCCGCCGGCTGCTTCATACAGCGTGGGACGTCCCATCCACCCAGCATGGCAAGGCCGGGCCGGTGACGCGACCCCCTCCGGCCAGTCTTACCGGACGTGCTGCCGCCGGCGGCCCGCTTCGTCGTCCCGGGTGCCGGGCCGCGACCGGATCTGCTCACCGTTCGCGCGTTTCCGTGGTTGCCGAGACGCGGGCGCTGCGGCCCCGGCACACTCTCCGGGTGAACGTCCACGAGCCGGAGACGTACCCCGGCGGTGTCTGATTACGATAATGAACCGCCGATTAAATGGATCTTTTGAGAGCCGGTGGCACATCATTCTGTTGACGTGTGCCGATACCCGAAAAGGTACGCACGTATGCCCGTGACTACCGATCCATTCCGGGGTAGATCAGCTTTAGGCTGTGGCATCCATCGATCATCCACTTCGGATTCTGCAGGGGAACGTGGTGCCATGAGAAAGATCTCCCGACTCCTTCTCGCCGCGCTGATCGCCGCGGCCGGGATGCTCGTCGCGACCGCCGGACCGGCGTACGCGACATTGCCGGGATTCGTGCTGAGCTCGACGACCGCGAGCCTGCCGCCGACCTTGTCCGCTCTCGCCAACGGGAAGCGGATCACGTACGTGACGACGAACATCAACGGTGGCATCATCACCGCGACCGGGCTGGTCCTCACGCCGAAGACCAACAAGAAGAACCGGACCGTGGCGTGGGGACACGGCACCACCGGCCTGGCCGACACCTGCGCCCCGTCGACCAACCAGGCGGTCTTCTGGAACGAGGCGCGCCTCGCGATCGCCGAGATGCTCACCCGCGGCTGGACCGTGGCCGCCCCGGACTACCCGGGACTGGGCACGTCGCAGGCCCACCCGTACCTGATCGGCGCCAGCGCCGCCCGCTCGCTGATCGACAACGTCCGCGCCGCCCGCAACCTCGACTCGGCGCTCTCCACCCAGTACGTCGTCGACGGCCACTCGCAGGGTGGCCAGGGTTCGCTGTTCGCCAGCCAGCTCGCCCCGACCTACGACGGCAACCTGGTGCTGAAGGGCACCGCGGCGCTCGCCCCGGTCTCCAACACGCAGGAGTTCATCAACTACATCCCGGGCAGCCCGGGCCAGGGCTACCTGGTGATGGCGCTGACCGGCGTCTCGGTCGTCGAACCGAGCTTCAAACCGAACAACGTGCTCGCCGCGCCGGCCGAGGCCCAGATCGGTGTCCTGCAGTCCGGCTGCCTGCCAGAGATCCTCGCGACCTACCAGAACTTCTCCGCCACCGACCTGGTCGAGGGCGGGGTCGTCCCGGACGCCGTGGTCGCGAAGATGGCCTCCTACGAGAATCCCGCCCAGACCGCGCTGAGCGCCCCGGTCCTGATCGTGCACGGCACCGAGGACGAGGCCGTGCCGTACTTCGCCTCCGAGATCCTCCGTGACCAGATCGCCGCCTACGGGGTTCCGGTCACCCTGCACACGCTCCCCGGCGCCAACCACGACCAGGCCGTCTCGCTGTCGGTCACCCTGGTCACCGACTGGATCGCCGCCCGCTTCACCTGACCCGGCCCGTTCCCACGGCGCGCCCGGCGGCCACCCCCGCCGGGCGCGCCCTTCTGTCGGCCGCCTTTCGATATGTCGGGACTCACGAGTCGTGCCGGACTAGGCAAACGTATGTACGCAAACGTATGCGGTAGGCGGTACGGTCCGGCGAACCCGGCGTTCGGGTCGGGGGAACTCGACAGGAGGCACGTGGTATGCGGACCCGCCAGTGGATCTCCCTCCTGACGGTCGCGGCCTTGATCGGGGTCGCGGGCTGCTCCCAGGGGGATGAGTCACCTGATTCTTCCGACGATCAGATCGTGCCGGCCACGACCGGCTGCGCCGCCGACGGCGAGCTCACCATGTGGGAGCGGTCCGGCGGCAACAAGGACATGGTGGACATGCTCGTCGCGGCCTGGAACACGAAGAACCCGGGCTGCGCCGTGAAACTGACCTACATCCCGCACACCGAGATGGTCGGCAAGATCGCCCAGGGCATCGCCTCCGGCCAGGTTCCGGACCTGATGGGGATGGACCTGATCTACGCGCCGCAGTTCGAGAAGGCCGGGCAGCTCGTCGACCTGACCGACCGGATCAGCGCCTGGCCGGAGCTCGCCACCGCCAGCAAGGGCCACATGACGGTCGCCACGTACGAGCAGCGGCTCTACGGCGTCCCGCTCTACGCCGACGTGTCGGCGCTCTTCTACAACAAGGATCTCTTCGAACGGGCCGGCCTCGACCCGGCCAAGCCGCCGGCCAGCCTGCCCGAGCTGCGCGCCTACGCCGACAAGATCACCGCGCTGGGTGGCGACGTCAAGGGCTACTACCTGCCCGGCAACTGCGCGGGCTGCAACATCTTCACGGTCGGCCCGCTGATGTGGGCGTCAGGCGCGAAGATCGAGGCGGCCGGGCCCGGTGACGAGCCGCTCGTCGGGGACGGCGTCAAGCAGGTGTTGCAGTTCGAGCGGGACATGGTCGCCGCGGGCAACGTGCACGACGGTGACCGGACCGAGAACGGCGAGACGTTCCACCTCCAGTTCGGCTCGGGCAAGGTCGGCATGATGGGCACCGGCAACTTCAACATCACGCTGGCCCGCCAGCAGAACCCGGGCATGGACTTCGGCATCGCCCTGCTGCCCGGGATGACGGCCGGTTCCAGCGCCTCGTTCATCGGCGGCGACCTGGTGGTGGTCCCGAAGGGCAGCAAGCGGGTCAACGACGCGGTCAACTTCATGAAGTTCCTGCTCTCCGACGAGGTGCAGGTCGAGGTGTACGCCAAGGCGCTCAACCTGACCACGCGCAGCGACATGGTCGACAACAAGTACTTCCAGGCCGAACCGCTGGTGCAGGACGTGGCGAAGGCGCTGACCGTGGGCCGGACCCCGTACACGCTGACGTTCTTCGAGCAGATCAACTCGCCGCAGGGGCCGTGGCTCAAGATGCTCCAGCGCGCGTACTACACCGGCGACGACCTGGACACGGTCATCGCCGACGCGAAGAAGGAAATGTCCGCCATCGCCGCGAAATCCTGACGAGGGGTACGGGCATGCGGCGCAGATGGACCGGCCTGGCATACGTGACTCCGGCGCTGGTGTTCGTGCTGGTGTTCACGGTGTACCCGCTGGGCCGGATGATCTGGATGTCGCTGCACGAATGGTCGCTGATCGCCGAACCGCATTTCGTCGGCCCGGAGAACTTCCGGACGGCGTTCAGCGACCGTCAGTTCTGGGTGTCGTTCCTGTTCACTCTCGAGTACACCGCCCTCATCACGCCGGTGCTGATCGCCGGCGGGTATCTTCTGGCGCTCCTGACCGCCTCAGGTTCGAAAGTGCGTGCGGTCACCCGTACCATAATTTTTGTCCCTGTGGTTATCGGTCTCGGGGTTTCCAGCCTTTTATGGTATTGGCTCTTCAGCACCGATTTCGGGGTGATCAACCGGATTCTGCTCGATCTCGGTGTGGTCGACCGGCCGGTGCTCTGGCTCGGCGTCGACGCCGGCACCTCGAATTTCGCGATCAGCGTCTCGGTGGTGTGGAAGGTGATCGGGTTCGGGATGATCCTGTTCGTGGGCGCCATTCAGGCGATTCCCGCCGAGATCACCGAGGCGAGCCTGGTCGATGGCGCGGGTTATGCGCAGCGGGTCGGCCGGGTGATCCTGCCGCTGACCATGCGCACGATTCTGCTGGTCACCCTGGTCAGTGTGATCGGCTCGCTGCTGGCATTCGACCAGTTCTACATCATGACCGCCGGGCAGCCGCAGAACGAGACCGCGACCTCGGTCTTCTTCGTCTACCTGAATTCGTTCCCCTACCTGAAACTCGGCTACGGCGCGGCCCTTTCACTGATCCTGGCCGTGACCATTCTGGCATTCACGATCGTGCAGCTCGTGCTCACCCGCCGGAGCGAGTCGTGAACCGCCGGACCGGTCTTCTGGCCGCGGCCGCCTGCGTCGCGATCAGCACGATCATGCTGCTGCCGCTGCTCTATTCGATGCTCGCGTCGATCAAACCGGCCGCCGAGGCCGCCGCCACCCCGCCGACCTACCTGCCGCACGGGTTCAGCCTGGACAGCTACCGCCGGCTCTGGGACTACCAGGAGGGCCTGCTCACCTACCTGGGCAACAGCCTCGGCGCGGCGGTCCTGACCATCGTCCTCACGCTGCTGCTCACCGTGCCGGCCGGCTACGCGCTGGCCCGGTTCCCGATCCCCGGCAAGGAGCTGATCTTCATCGTGCTCCTGCTGTCGCTGATCGTGCCGTACCAGGCGCTGCTGACCCCGATGTTCCTGATGTTCGCCAAGATCGGCCTGACCAACTCGCTGGCCGGCCTGGCCGTCCTGCACACCACGATCCAGCTGCCGTTCAGCCTCTACATCCTGCGCAACAGCTTCGCCGCCGTGCCCCGCGAGATCGAGGAGGCGGCGGTCATGGACGGCGCCGGATCGTTGCAGACCCTGCTGCGGATCTTCATCCCGCCGACCGTGCCGGCCGTCGTCACGGTCACCCTGTTCGCCTTCATCGCGTCCTGGAACGAGTTCCTCGGCGCGCTCGTGATGATGAGCGCCGGCGAGAAGTTCACCCTGCCGGTGATCCTGGCGACCGCCCGCACCGAGACCAGCCTGGGCGGCACCGACTGGGGCATGCTCCAGGCCGGCGTCACCATCTCGATCATCCCCTGTGTCCTCGTCTACCTGTTGCTTCAGCGGTACTACATGGCCGGCCTGATGAGCGGAGCCGTCAAATGAGCGTGACAGTGGTGCAGCCGTCCGTGACCGCCCGGACCCGGCTCCATCCGGTGGACGCCCGCAGCGTCGATGTCGGCGCCGGGTTCTGGGCCGACCGGATCCGGCTCAACCGGGACCGCACCATCCCGCACGGCCTCGACTGGCTGCGCAGCACCGGAACCCTGGACAACCTGCGGCTCGCGAGTGGCTACCGGGCCGCCGCCGACTCGTCCGGAGCCACCTTCCCGTTCCTCGATTCGGACGTCTACAAGTGGCTGGAGGCGGTCGGCTGGTCGGCCGACCCGGCGCTGGTGGCCGCCGCCGACGACGTGATCACCCTGGTCTGTGCGGCCCAGCGGGAGGACGGCTATCTGAACAGCTACGTCCAGGCCGGCGGCGGCGAGCCGTACCGGGACCTGTCCTGGGGCCACGAGCTCTACTGCCTCGGCCACCTGATCCAGGCCGCGGTGGCCTGGCGTCGCGCGCTCGGCGACGACCGGCTGCTCACCGTCGCGCTGCGGGCCGTCGAACACCTGCCCGGCCCGCTCGTCGACGGTCATCCCAACATCGAGATGGCGCTCGTGGAACTCTTCCGGCTGACCGGCGAGCGGCGCCATCTGACGATGGCGGCCCGGATGATCGAGCTGCGTGGTCACCGCACACTGCCGGGTGCGGATCGTTTCGGCGCCGGCTACTGGCAGGACCATGAGGCTGTACGCGACGCGAGCGCCGTGGCCGGCCACGCGGTCCGGCAGCTCTACCTCGACTGCGGCGCCGTCGACGTGGCCGTCGAACTCGGCGACGACCGGCTGCTCACGGCGGTGCGCGGGCGCTGGGACGACATGATCCGGACCCGGATGTACCTGACCGGGGGAGTGGGCAGCCGGCACCGGGACGAGGCGTTCGGCGACCCGTTCGAGCTGCCACCCGACCGTGCCTACGCCGAGACCTGCGCGTCCATCGCCGGGGTGATGCTCGCCTGGCGGCTGCTGCTGGCCACCGGCGACACCTGCTACGCCGACACGATCGAACGGACCGTGTACAACGGGGTGCTGCCGGGGATCGCCCTCGACGGAACCCGCTTCTTCTACACCAACCCGCTGCAACGGCGTACCCACCGGGCCTCGGGCGGCGCCGGCCCACGCCGGCCCTGGTATCCGTGCGCGTGCTGCCCGCCGAACCTGATGCGCCTGCTGAGCTCCTGGAAGCAGTACCTGGCGACGTACGACGACAGCGGTGTCCAGCTGCACCAGTACACCTCGGCGGAGATCGACACCCCACGGGCCGGCCTGCGGATCAGCACCGGATACCCGTGGGACGGCCGGATCGTCGCGCACGTCACCCGTACCTCGCCGGAGCCGTGGACCCTCTCCCTGCGCGTGCCCCGCTGGTGTCGCTCGGCCACCCTGACCGGCCCGGACGGCACCCACGCGGTCAGCGCCGGAACCGTCAAACGGCACCGCCGCTGGCAGTCCGGCGACGTCGTCGAGCTCAACCTCGACCTGCCCGCCCGGATCACCGAACCCGACCCGCGGATCGACGCGGTGCGCGGATGCGTGGCCGTGGAACGGGGCCCGCTCGTCTACTGCCTCGAGTCGGCCGACGCCCCGGAACGCACCGAGATCGAAGAACTGACCTGGGACCCGGGGCGGCCGTTGACCCCGGTGCCGCGGCCGGACCTGGGCGCATCGATGATCGGCGTCGACGTGCCGATGGCCGGCGGCCGGACCGCCGGCGCCATTCCCTACTTCGCCTGGGCCAACCGGTCCACCGAGGCCATGCGGGTCTGGATCCCCCGGCTCACGTAGCGGCTGTGGAGTCCCGGACGATCAGCGGCATCTTGAACACCGTCACCTCCGGCTCGCGGTCGCCGCCCTGGTCGCGGGCCAGCGACACCGCCTGGGCGACCCCGAACCCGACGATCTCCGCGATCGGCATCCGCAACGTGGTCAGCGCCGGCACCGTGTGCCCCGCGATCAGGATGTCGTCGAGCCCGACCACCGACAGCCGGCCCGGCACCGGGATGCCGAGCCGGTGCGCGGCATGCAGCGCGCCCACCCCGACCAGGTCGGTCGACGCGGCCACCGCGGTCGGCGGCTCGGGCAGGCTCATCAGCTCGGTCAGCGCGGCCGCGCCCCCGTCCAGGCTGCCCGGGCAGCGCCGCAGGTAACCGGCCGGCACCCCGCCGAACCGCTCGCGCATGAAATCGACATACGCGTCCTCGCGGATCCGGTACTCGTTGGGCAGGTCCGCGCTGAGGAACCCGATCCGCCGGTGCCCGAGCCCGGCCAGATGCGCCAGCCCCGTCTGCACACCGGCCCGGTCGTCCGGGTTGACCGTCGGGAACTCGATCGGCCCCGGCCCCTGCCACAACCCGACCACCGGCACCGACGACCCCCGCAGGTCGGCGAGCAGCTCCGGATAGGCGCGCATGTCACCGAGCAGCACGATCGCGTCGGTGTGCCGGGTCTCCAGCACCGTGGTGAGCGGCGTCCCCTCGTTGACGTGCCCCAGCACCACGTTGTATCCGTGCGCCATCGACTCGACGACGAGAGCCTCGATGACCCCGGCGTAGAAGACGTCACTGAAATCGCGGACGACCGCCCCGATCAGATTCGTCGAAGCGCCCCGGAGCCCCCGGGCGAGAGGATTCGGCCGGTACCCGAGATGCCGGGCCGCTTCGATGACCCGCTCCCGCGTCTCCGCCGCGATCGGCACCCTGGTCGGCGCGTTGTTGAGCACCCGGGAGACGGTGCTCTGCGAAACCCCGGAAACCGCCGCGATGTCACGCATCGTGACAATCGAGCGCCCAGCCTTCGATCCCGGCTCGCGCCCGTCACGTCCTTCGGGCCCGTCGCGTCCTTCGGGCCCGTCACGCCTTTCGCGCCCGGCACGCCCTTCGCGTCCGTCACGTCCTTCGGGCCCGTCGCGTCCGTCACGCCCTTCGCGTCCGGAAGTTGGCATCGACCGACCCTAACAGTCGTCTGCGTGACGGTTACGAGAACAGGGCGGCCAGGGCCCGCTTGAGCGGCCCGTCGTCGCGCTCGTCGACCCACGTCACCGCTCCGATCGGCCGCCCCTGCTCACGAGCGTCCGCACAGTACCGCCGGACCGCCTGATCGATCGGCAGCCCGCTGACCGACAGAGCCGCATGCGCCCGCAGCCAGTAGGCGGCATCCTCGACCGCGGTCACCCCGGCCCGCCCGTCGTCGACGAGAAGAGCGGAGACGGCGACGACTTTGTGGTACGCCGAGACGTACATGATTCCGGCCGGCGCCCGCTCCGGAACCGTGACGTCGGCATTGAACCGCCGGAGCGCGTCGGTGACCGCCCGCACATAGATCTGGCTCCGGGCCTCACCGGCCTGCCCCGCGTCGAGTTGCCCGAGCAGTTCGTCCCGCCGCTCCCCGGAGAACGTGTCGAGCAGGGCCGCCTGAACCGCTTCGGGCAACTCCCGGAACACCCGCCGGACCCGCTCCGGAGGAAGCTCCCCGACCAGCCCCACGGCCTGCCCGGTCCCGACCGCCGAACAGGCCCGGACCAGTTCCTTGTCCCCGAACATTCCAAGCACCCGGTCCCGCCCGCCAGGCTTACCGGAAAGCATGAGTTTGGCCAGCTCAGCCCCAGTGAGAGCATCCGAGACCGCGACAAACCGATCCGCCGGAAGCCCACTCAACATGCTGATGGCCGATTGCGGAGGAGTCCGGCGAATCATCGCAGCAAGCTGAGTTATGGGCATCATTCCGCCGGGCAGCATGCCGGTCACCTCTCACCCGAGTAAGCACGTAGTCGCTAAGGACTAGCACCATTTCCCGTCGCCCAACATCACCTTTGCCGTCACCCACCCAACCAAAACGGCCAACAAGTACCGCAACCCACCCGCCACAGCCCCCTCACCCGTTACCCAAGTCCCCCCGCTCCCAAGTCCCGCCTACAGCGCTCCGCTCCCAAGTCGCCGCCCAGCGCCTCGTCACCCAGGTCGCCGCCCGTAGCGCCTCGCCCCCAAGCCGCCGCCCGTAGCGCCTCGTCAGCCAAGTCCCCGCCCGCAGCGCCTACGCCCCTGCCCCCGCCCGCAGCGCCTACGCCCCTGCCCCCGCCATCCACGTCCCGCCGCCCATGTCCCCGCGTTCGCCGTCCCCACCCTCGGCATCCGCTGGCGGTCGCGCCTCCAGCCGTCGTCCAGCACGGTAAAGCCGTGCGCATTCCAGTGCTGAGCGACGGCTGGCGGTCTCGGCGGGCCTGTCCGCCCAGCAGCGGTGAGCCTCGTCCGGCTGGTTGTGACCGTTGGCTTGCGTGTTCCGAGACGGTGGTGGGAGACAGCCGGTCCAAGATCGGCGAGGGTGCCGTGCCGGGGGATCGGGGTCACCCTGCTCGGCCGTCGTCCAGCACGGTAAAGCCGAGCGCATTCCAGTGCTGAGCGACGGCTGGCGGTCTGGGTTGTGGTTCGGCCTGCGGGACCTGACGTCGGATGCTCTCTGATCACCGCCCGGAGCCGCTGGCATCGGCGAACGTGGATCAGCGCACGCGATCGCCGACTGTGGGCTTTCGTCGTCGTTGGAACAGATACGGGCGCTCACGTTCGGTCGATTGTGGGCGTTCGTCCATGCCAGGGCGATGACAGGAGCACGCACAACGCCAATGTGTGCGCCTGTCACCGCTCGGCCGGCCCGGACCTCGCCCCCGGGTCCGGCGGTGACCCGGTCGGCCCAGACCTGCCCCCGGCCCCGGCGGTGATCCGGCTGGACTGGCCGTGACCGGGTGGCTGGGGTCTCTCGCGCAGCCGGCCCCGTGACGTAGGCAAGGTAGATCAACTTCTGGGATTCGGCTGGGGTGGCTGGGTTTAGTAGTCTCTGCCTCGTGTCCGGTAAGGCTGAGCGGCGAGACGCTCTTTCGGTGGTCGCGGAATATCACGAGGCTGAGCTGGGCAGCCTTGTGGCCCGGGTCGGCGAGGCTCTGGACGGGTTTCGTGCCGGTGGGCTCGACGCCTTCGAAGCCGATGAGGTCCTGTTCCAGTATTCGCGGGCTGCGAAGGAACTGTGGAAGTTCTGCAATCTCCATCGGCCGGAGACCACCGCGGCGCTCATCCGGGAACGGCCACCGCACGACTGGTGGGAGCGCGGCGCCCCGAACCGGCGGAGATGACCGGAGAGGTCCGCGCGCAGCGCGCCCATCCCACGCAAGATCGGCTGCTCCGGGGGATCCGGGCGTTCCCGTCGGTGTAGATCAGTTCACCGCGTTGCGGATGTCGGTCAGGCCGGGACCGCCGCTCAGGCGGGGGCGGTCGGTCAGGTGAGGCGGTCGGTCAGGTGAGGGCGGTCGGTCAGGTGAGGGCGGTCGGTCAGGCGGGGACCTGGGTGGGGATGGCTCGGGTCGTCGTGGAGCGGGCCCAGGCACCCGACGTGATGTGGCCGATCAGCAGGACCGCCAGGCCCAGGGCGCACAGGATCCACCAGCCCGCCTGGTCGGCGGGGGTGCTGCCGGACGCCACGACGGCGCCGATCACGGCTACGCCCAGGGCGCTTCCCACCTGGCGGCTCGTCGATGCGATGGCCGCGGCCACGCCGGCCCGGGCGCGGGGCATGCCGGAGACCGCGGTGTTGGTGATCGGGGTGTTGACCATGCCGAAGCCGAAACCGAAGAGCAGGTAACCGGCGAACAGCTGCCAGGCGGGGGTGGACGGGCCGGCCCAGATCAACGGGACGACGCCCAGGGCCATCGACACGCCGGAGATCCACAGGGGCAGGCGGGTGCCGCGGGTGCCGACCAGCCGGCCGGACAGGGGTGACGAGACGATCGTCATCACCGCCATCGGCAGGGTGTAGAGGCCGGCTTCGAGGGCGGACAGACCGCGTACATCCTGAAGGTAAAGGGTGTTGAGGAACAGGAAACCGCCGAGCGAGGCGAACGCGCAGACCGCGACCAGGGTGGCGCCGGCGAACGGGGCGCTGCGGAAGAAACGCAGCTCGATCAGTGGCTCCTCGCGGCGCGGCTCCCACCACAGCAGGGCGGCCAGTGCGGCCGCGGCCAGGGCGAAGCAGCCGATGATCAGCGGGGACGACCAGCCCTCGGACGGGCCCTCGATGATGCCGAACGTCAGCGCCGCCAGCAGGGTCAGCACCAGGATCTGGCCGGCCGGGTCGAGGCGGCGCGGGTGCTCGGCCCGCGACTCCGGGATGAACCGCCAGGCCAGCAGGAACCCGACGACGCCGACCGGCACGTTGATCCAGAAGATGGACGGCCACCCGAACGAGTGCACCAGGAAACCGCCGGCCAGCGGGCCGAGAGCCATGCTGAAACCGGTCACCGCGCCCCACACGCCGATCGCGCGGGCCCGTTCGCGGGGTTCGGTGAACGTGTTCGTGATGATCGACATGGCGACCGGGTTGAGCATCGAACCGCCCACCGCCTGGATCGTCCGGAACGCGATCAGCCACTCCAGGCTCGGGGCCAGGCTGCACAGCAGCGAGCCGATCGTGAACAGCGCCAGCCCGGACTGGAAGACCCGGCGCCGGCCGATGCGGTCGGCGGTGGAGCCGGCCAGCACCAGGAGACTGGCCAGGACCAGGAGGTACGCGTCGATGATCCACTGAAGGCCGGACACCGGCGCGTCCAGGTCGTCGGCCATGGCCGGGAGCGCGACGTTCACGATGGTGACGTCGAGGCTGATGATCAGCAGGCTCATGCAGCAGATGGCCAGGACGAGATACCGACGCGGGTGCACCCTCATGGTTCTACCCGTGATCTTTCCGGGGAACCCGGGGGTGTTGCTGAAATCTCCTAGGGGTACGGCTCCGGGAAGAGCCCGGATGACCTCGGCGACCCGGCCCGGAAGAGTGGACCCCAGTCCACTTCGGAGGTTGTCAGACATGCAGCGTCGTACCCTGCTCGGAGCCGCTTTCGCCGGAACCGCCCTGGCGCTCACGGGGCGCGTCCCCGCGTACGCCCAAGGCTTGAATGAGACCGCGCTCGCCGCGGCGCTGGACCCGCTCGATCCGGCGGTGAGTGGCGCCCTGGTCCGCGTCGAAGGGTCGGCGGGGCGCTGGCGCGGCCGGGCCGGCGTGGGTGACGTGCGCAGCGGCAGCCTGGTGCCATGGGATGCCCGGTTCCGGATCGGCAGCATGACCAAGGCGTTCACCGCGACCGCGATGCTGCAGCTGGTGGCCGCCGGGCTGGTCGAGCTGGACGCGCCGGTGCGCCGCTACCTGCCGGACCGGCTGCCGGAGGGCTATCCGGGCACGGTGCGGCAGCTGCTCGACTACACCAGTGGGCTGCGGGCGCGGGAGATCCCGCACAAGGAGCGCGAGTGGTTCCTGGAGCACCGGTTCGACACGTTCGTGCCGGGTTCGCAGGTGCTGTGGACCGAGGAGCCGCTCTTCACGCCGGGCGACCAGCAGGTGTACGGCAACGTCAGCTACATCGTGGCCGGGCTGGTGATCGAGAGGGTGACCGGGCGACCCTACGCGGACGCCATCCGCCGGGGCATCCTGCGGCCGCTCGGCCTGCGCAACACGTTCCTTCCCGGCACGCATCCCGCGATCCCGGGGCCGCACGCGCACGGCTACGAGCTGATCGACGGCGAGTATGTCGACGTGACCAGGGCCAACCCGTCGTTGCAGTGGGCCGCCGCCGAGATGATCTCGACCACCGCCGACCTGGACCGGTTCCTGACCGCGCTGCTGGGTGGCCGGCTGCTGCCACCGCGTGAGTTGCAGGCGATGCTGACCGTGCCGTTCAAGGACGCGGCGTACGGCTGCGGGCTCAGCAGGCTGGTCCTCGGCGGCGTGGAGATCTGGGGCAAGTCGGGGGACCGGCCGGGCTACAACAACGGGATGGGCGCGACCCGTGACCTGAGCCGGCGGATGGTCTACTCGGTGAACACGCTGAAGATGGGCGGTGACACACCGGCGATCGCCGGGCGGCTGCTGATGGCGGCGTTGACCTGATCACAGTTTTCCTCGCAGCGCTTATTGGGCAAGGTGGGGGCCATGCATATCTGGCCGGGCAATCCGTACCCGCTGGGCGCCACCTATGACGGTGGGGGCACCAACTTCGCGCTCTTCTCCGAGGCGGCCACCCGCGTCGAGTTGTGCCTGTTCGACGACGACGGCAAGGAGACCCGGATCGACCTGCCGGAGCGGGAGGCGCTGGTCTGGCACGGCTACCTGCCCCGGGTCGTGCCGGGGCAGCGGTACGGCTACCGGGTGCACGGCCCCTACGACTTGTCGCGGGGGCTGCGCTGCAACCCGTCGAAACTGCTGCTCGACCCCTATGCGAAGGCCATCGACGGCAACTACGACTGGGATCAGGCGCTTTTCTCGTACAATTTCGGCGATTTCGGGTCTTTGAATGATTTTGATTCTGCCTCTTTCTCGCCGCGTTCGGTGGTGATCAACCCGTATTTCGACTGGGGCAACGACCGGCCGCTGAAGATCCCGATGTGGCAGACCGTGATCTACGAGGCGCACGTCAAGGGCATGACGATCCGGCATCCGGACATTCCGGAGGACGTTCGCGGGACGTATTCCGGCCTGGCCCACCCGGCGATGATCAGGTATCTGAAAGGGCTCGGGGTGACCGCCGTCGAGTTGATGCCGGTGCACCAGTTCGTGCACGACAGCGGGCTGATCGAGCGCGGCCTCACCAATTACTGGGGCTACAACACGATCGGTTTCTTCGCCCCGCACAACGGCTATTCGTCGTTCCCCGAGGGCGGCGGGCAGGTGCAGGAGTTCAAGGCCATGGTCAAGGCCCTGCACCAGGCCGGCATCGAGGTGATCCTCGACGTCGTCTACAACCACACCGCCGAGGGCAACCACCTGGGCCCGACCCTGTCGTTCCGGGGCATCGACAACCCGGCCTACTACCGGCTCGTCGACGAGGACAAGCAGTACTACTACGACACGACGGGCACCGGTAACAGCCTGAACGTCAGGCACCACGAATCACTGCGGCTGATCATGGACAGCCTGCGCTACTGGGTGACCGAGATGCACGTCGACGGGTTCCGGTTCGACCTGGCCGCCGCCCTGGCCCGGGAGTTCCACGAGGTGGACCGGCTGGCCGCGTTCTTCGACCTGGTCAACCAGGACCCGGTGGTGTCGCAGGTCAAGTTGATCGCCGAGCCGTGGGACGTCGGTGACGGCGGCTACCAGGTCGGCGGGTTCCCGCCCAACTGGACCGAGTGGAACGGCAAGTACCGGGACTCGGTCCGCGACTTCTGGCGTGGCGAGCCGGCCTCCCTCGGCGAGTTCGCCTCACGTTTCACCGGTAGCTCCGACCTCTACCAGGACGACGGCCGCCGCCCGATCGCGTCGATCAACTTCGTCACCGCCCACGACGGCTTCACCCTGCACGACCTGGTCTCCTACAACGAGAAACACAACGACGCCAACGGTGAGGGCAACCGCGACGGGGAGAGCCACAACCGGTCGTGGAACTGCGGCGTCGAGGGCGAGACCGACGACGCCGACGTCATCGTGCTGCGTGAACGGCAGAAACGGAACTTCCTGGCCACTCTGCTGCTCAGCCAGGGCGTGCCGATGATCGCGCACGGCGACGAGCTGGGCCGCACCCAGCGCGGCAACAACAACGTCTACTGCCAGGACAGCGAGATCTCCTGGGTGGACTGGGCGGAGGCCCGCAACGAGGACGTGCTCACCGGGTTCGTCAGGCGGCTGCTCGCGCTCCGGGCGAACCACCCGATCTTCCGGCGGCGGCGGTTCTTCAGCGGCCAGCCGGCCGGCGACTCGGCGCTGCCGGACATCGCCTGGCTACGCCGCGACGGCCAGGTGATGACCGAAGCCGACTGGAACACCCGCAGCGGCATGACCATGACCGTCTTCCTCAACGGCCACGGCATCCCGGAACGCGACGCGCTCGGCGAGGAGATCAAGGACGACTCGTTCCTGGTGCTGTTCAACCCACTGGACGAGGACGTCGCGTTCACCCTGCCGGGGCGCGACTACGGGCGTACCTGGGAGGTGGCCGCCAACACCGCCGACCCGCTGCTGGCCGCCAAACGCCGAACCGCACGCGCCGGAACGCAGTTCACCGTGTCCCGCCACACGCTCGTGCTGCTGCGCTGCCGGTACTGAGCCCGTCATCCGGACGGGGTGACCTGGACGCCCCGGCGCATCGCCTCACCGGCCAGCCGCGGCCGCCGCCGATCGTCGTTGCTGACCAGATCGAACTTGTCGTACAGATTGGTCAGGTGCTTCTTCACGGCGCTCTCCGACAGCCCCAGCTCGCCGGCCAGCGCCCGCACCGAAGGCGTCTCCGGGAACGCCTGGCCGCCCTCGGTCAACGGCCGGCAGAGCGCGGTCAGGACATCACGTTCACGACGGGTCAGCGGCGGCGCCGGCGGCGGTTGCACCGAGACCGTCTCGGTGACCACCTGCTCCACCGGCGAGCGGAACAGCAGCCGGGCCGGGCCGATGTCGATCCGGTCGCCGTCGTGCAACGGCCGGCTCTGGCGCAGGGGCACACCGTTGATCGAGGTGCCGTTGGTGCTGCCCAGGTCCCGGATCGACCAGCCGGACGGGAACCGCTCGAGGACCGCGTGCAGCCGGGACACCCGGCGACTGTCGATGGTCACCTCGTTCGCCGGGGCCCGCCCGATGGAGAGCAGGTCACCGCCCAGGGTCACGAGCCGGACGCCGCCACCCTCGTGCACCTCCAGGTGCCCGGTCATGCGCAGTGTTCCTCGGTGGAGACGGTCAGCGGCTCGGTCAGGCCGGTCCCGGTCATGGTCATGGTGGCCCGGCCACAGCCGGTCAACGGCATCGGCTCGGTCCACTGCTCGAGCGGCTGGCCGGTGGTGACCGCGGCCCGGCCGCCCGGCTCGGCGGCTACCCGCACCCGCCACCAGCCGTCGGCGCCGGCCGTGTCGCGGTACTGCTTCCACACCCAGGTGTAGGCCATCACCGTCCGGCAGCCCGGCGACCAGTAGAGTTTCACCGACACCGCCTTGAAACCGGCCACATACCCGTACGCCGATCGCGCTACCTGGTAGGCGTCGGCGTAACAACGCCCGGGTGGCGGATCGTCGTCCCGGGCATAGGCGATCGATCCCTCGCCCCTCACCGCGATCGTGCGATCGAGCACCCGAAGCACGCCCCGCCGCTCGCCCGCCGCCCGCGGCACGAAGGCCACCTCCAGCCGGCACGTCGCGCCCTTGGCCAGCACCCGCCCGCTGCACTCGTCGGTGACCAGCCGGAAGTCACCGCTGTCGAGGGTCACCCGCAGTTGCAGCGTCGCGTGCGGCCCGGCGTTGCGCACCGTCACGGGCCGCGGCTCGGGCTCGACGGTGATCTTCTGCTGCCCGAAATCGATCTCCGCCGGCAGCTCCAGGCGTGCCGCCACCGCCGCTTGCGAACCACCCGCGGCCAGCGTCAGCACCGTCCCGGCCAGAGCCGGCAGCACGTTCCACCACGCCCGCCCGCGGCGTGCCGGTTCGGCCGCGACCGTGACCGACAGGTCTTGCATCGCACGCATCCGCGCCGACAGTGAAACGGCCGGCGGCTCCGGCGGTGTCGTCTCGCCGGCGGCCATGACCAGCGGCGTCGGCTCCACACCGCATGCCCGCTCGGCCTGGCGCAGTTCCTCCGCGAAGGCCGCGGCCGACGCCGGCCGGGCCGCCGGATCCTTCCCGAGCGCCCGCGCCAACGCCGCGAACACCGGATCGGGGACCCCGGGACGCAGGTCCGGGGGTGGCTCCGCGCCGATGCGCGCGATCAGATCATCGACGCCTTCACCCCGCAGCGGTACGAACGGAGCACGCCCGCACAACCATCGGTACAGCGTGGCAGCGAGCGAGTACACGTCGGAGACGATCGACGCGGGCTCGCCCCGCAGCACCTCGGGAGCGGCGTAAAGCAGGCTCGCGGTCACCGATCGCCGGTCCCGTGGCTGATCCCGGCGCACCGGGCGGGCCAGCCCGAAGTCGGCGAGTTTGAGGTCGCCATACCGGGAGACCAGGATGTTCTCCGGCTTGACGTCGCGGTGCAGCAGGCCCGCGCGGTGTGCCGCCTCCAGGGCGCCCGCCACCGCGATCCCGCCGGCCAGCACCTCCGCCCAGCCCGTCGTGCCGGTCCGCCCGGCCAGCGAGCCGCCCTCCTCGTAGGCCATCAGGATGTACGGCTCGCCGGTCACGGTCCGTCCCGCCTGATGCACGGTGACGATGTGCGGATGTCCGGACAGCCGGCCCAGCGCCTGCACCTCGCGCTCGAACCGCTCCTCGTCCACCCGGTCGGCGGCCAGGACTTTCACCGCGACCGTACGCAGGAATTCCGGCTGCCACGCCCGATAGACCACCCCGAACCCGCCGCGGCCGATCTCGGTCATGTCCTCGCAACCCGGGACACCGGCCAGGTGTTGACGCAACGCTTTCCCTCCGGACTCCGGGCGATGGCGAGCGTCGATACTACGCGGGGAGAGAACGGTGTCCTTTTCGGTACCTGTCGGACACACGTGACCTGCTGTTCCCATGTCAGTCATGTCCATTACTCGCAGAATCCTCGTCAGCGCGGCAGCGCTCGCCGCCGCAGCGGCGGGTGGCACTCTGATCAACGCCACACCGGCCCTGGCCAGCACCCCGGCGAGCTGCGGCAGCGTTCGCCAGATCGGCACCACGCGGGTGCTGACCGTCGGCGGCATGCAGGCCGCCTCGGTCAAGCAGTACTACGGCTGTGGCTACAACTACGCCTACATCTACGTGTGGGAGCAGTACCGCGACACCCACTCGAACTGGGACCTGCACGTGCACGTCGTCAACCACGACGACAGCGGCAGTGACTACGGCATGGGCACGCTGAACAACACCACCCGTGCCGAGCTGTGGGGCGCCCCGGCCGACACCGCAGCGCACTGCACGCACGTCACCGGTTACCTCAACTCGACCGGCGGCTCCACCAGCACGGTCTGCTGACCACGTTGATCCGCCCGGCCGGTGGTGCCCCCGGGGCGCCACCGGCCCCACCACCATGAACAGGGAAGGACCACCCATGTCGAATCTGCGCCGTGTTCTCGCGGCCCTCGGCGCCGCCGTGCTCTCCACGGCAGCGCTGTCCACGATCACCGCCGCGCCGGCCAGCGCCATCCCGCGGACCAACTACTGCGGCAGCGCGTACGCGTTTCTGAAGTCGTGGCCGATCCTCTGGCGCAACCAGAGCGGTGGCTACATCGACGTGTACTACAACAGCTCGAACGGCTACAACTGCGCGATCGCGCGGGGCAACGACAACGTCCTGAGCAGCGTCTGGGAACTTCAGGTAGGCATCCGGCGCAGCGGCGGCACCTGGGTGATGGACGGCGACAAGGCCGGTCAGAACTTCACCAGGTACGCCGGGCCGGTCTACGTGTCCGCCCCGAACACCTGCATCGACCTGTACGGCTCCTTCGAGGCGTCCGGTGGCGGCTCGGGCCAGATCATCGAGAGCGTTCACTGCGGCTGAGGGGCCCGCAGGAACTCACAGCTCGACGCAGAAGACGTTGCCCTCCGGGTCCGCCATGACGGTCAGCTCACCCGGCGTCACCACGGTGGCGCCGAGCTTGATCAGTCGCTCGACCTCGGCGGGCACGTCCTCGTTCGGTGCGCGCAGGTCGAAGTGCAGCCGGTTCTTCGCGGTCCTCGGCTCGGGCACCCGCTGGAACCACAGGTTCGGGCCGCCCCAGCCGGGAGCCTCCACATACGCCTTGTCGCTGGTCGCGTCCTCGTCCAGCTCACCACCCAGGGCAGCGGCCCAGAACCGGGCCACGACCAGGGCGTCGGCGCAGTCGAAGGTCAGGCTCTTCACCCACGAGACGGTCATGCCGACACCGACCGGTACCAGGCGATCTTCTCCCGTACCCGCTTCTGCTCCAACCGCAGCCGTTCCACCTTCTCGTCGATCTCCCGGTCGTGTTCCTCGAGGAGCGCCGTGCGCTGCTCGGCGCCCTCGTCGCCGAGTTGCAGCAGCTCGGCGAAGCGCCGCAGCCGCGCGATCGGCATGCCCGAATCACGCAGGCAGCGCAGCAGCCCCAGCCGCGACAGGTCGTCCTCGGAGAAGATCCGCCGCCCGGCCGACGTACGCCGGATGCCGTGCAACAGCCCGATCTTCTCGTAGTAGCGAATGGTGTCGATGCTGACGCCGAGCCGCTCCGCAGTCTCCCCCGGTGTGTAAGGCACCCGGTCAGACTAACCGCGTTCCCCCACTGGCGCGGGACAGGCGTCGATGCCACGCTGAGGCATGGAACGAGTGCCGAGGCCCCGGCTGCACTTCACCCCGCGCGACGGCCGCGTCGGCGACCTGTTCGGCGTGCTCACGTCCGGCGGCAGCTACCAGGTCTTCTACGAGCAGCTCTCCGGCGGCGAACCCGCCTGGGGCCGGGCCACCTCGGACGACCTGATCATCTGGACCGAGCAGGCGGCCAGCCCGCCGGCCGAGGGCGGGGCGGCCCGCTGCGGCGCCGTCGTCACCGGCCCGGACGGCCCGGTCCTCTTCCACACCCTCGCCGGCGGCCGCGTCGCCCGCGCGACCGCGACCCCCGGCCTTGCCGGATGGCACAGCGATCCCTCCGGTCCGTTGCTCGGCGGGCCGCCGTCCGGGGTCACCGAGATGAGTGATCCGTACGTGTGGTGGGCCGGCGCCAACTGGCGGATGCTCCTGGCCGGCACCCTCCGCGGCGGAACCGCCGGGGTTCTCCAGTACCACTCGGCCGACCTGCTGAACTGGGCGTACGACGGGGTCATCGTCTTCCGCGACCGCACCACCTGGGGCTGCCCACGGCTGTTCCCGCTGGACGGCTCGTGGGTGCTGCTGCTCACCACCGGCGATGTGCTCACCTACGGCATCGGCAACTACGACGGCATGCACTTCACCGCGCGCGCCTGGGGCACCTTCGGCCGCGGTGACGTCGGCCCGATGGTCACGTTCGTCGACGCCTCCGGGCGGCGCTGCGCCCTCGCCCGCCTCGGCGCGCCGGGCACGCTGAGCCTGCCCTGGGTGCTCTCGGTCCGCGACGACCGGCTGATCGCCACCCCGCATCCCAACCTCGATCCCTATCTGATCAGCGGCGCGACCGGTCTGACCGCGGCCGGAGGAGAGGTACGCGACCACGGCGACCTGATCCTCACGATGCCCGTCGGCGGGGAGACCACCCTGTTCGCCGACGCCGACATTGTCGAGGTCACCGTCGAGGGGGTGAGCGGGCTGGGCGTGGCCCGGCGGACCGGCCCGACCGCGCCCGGCGTGCGGTTCGCCCGGTTCGGGGCGCTCTGAGTTTCGCCCGGTCCGGCCCGGGAACCCCGTCGGCATGCCTGGACGTGACGAACTCCCCGACACCCTCAAACGGTCGCCGAAGAAGGCGCAGGACACGTTCATCAAGACCCACGACTCGGCCGTCGACCAGTACGGCGAGGGGAAACGTGCGCACCAGACCGTGTTCTCGGCGGTCAAGCACTCCTTCGAGAAGGTCGGTGACCACTGGGAGCCCAAGACAGTGCGTCGTGGTTCGGGGTAACGCGGCGCGTTGTGCGTCGTCGTTCGGGGGGTAACGCTGGCGCTACCTTCAGGACTCACCCTGGCGCCATCGTGCCCGCACCATCCCGGCGGGCACGATGGTGGGCATGAAAGTCCTGGTCATCCTATGGGGGACGGCGGCGGTGGGTCGCCGATCGGGCCGCCGCCGGCGTGTGACCATCGGGTTGATGCGTGCTGTAGCGGTGATCCTCTCTGGTGTCCTGCTGGTCCTGCCGGTCCCGGCTGTCGCAGCCCCCGGGCCGGCGGATCCGCTCGTGGCGCAGCTGGATCAGATCTTCACCGATCAACGGCTGGCCGGGGCGACGGTGGCGGCCGAGGTCCGCGAGGCGGCCGGCGGGCGGATCGTCTACCAGCGTGCTCCAGGGGTGCGGGTGCTTCCGGCCTCCAATCAGAAACTGCTGACCGCGGCCGCGGCGCTGGAGGTGCTGGGGGCGGGCTACCGGTTCCGGACCACCGTCCGCCGGCTCGGGCGTGATCTCTACCTGCGGGGGCAGGGCGACCCCACGCTGACGTATCAGCGGATCGACCGGCTCGCCGCAGCGGTCGCCCAGCGTGGCACGAAGCGGTTCACGCGGCTGATCGTCGACGACACGTGGTTCGACCGGGTGCCGTTGGGGCTCGACTGGTCCTGGCAGGACGAGACCTACGGGTTCACGGCCCCGGTGTCGGCGCTGTCGTTCGCGGCCAACGGGCGGTTCGACAACGCGGCGGTGGAGATCCGGTATCGGGGTGTGGCGGGGCGGCGGCCCACGGTGCGGGTGTGGCCGCCGACCGGCCGGGTCCGGGTGGTCAACCGGGCCGTCACCCGCAGCGGGGACAGTGTCGGGGCGGTGCGGGCGCACGGCGGCGCGGTCGTCACGGTGAGCGGTTCGGTGTCGGCCGGCCGCTCCGGGGTCGCGCTCGTGTCGGTGCCTGATCCGGCCGCCACCACCGCCGGGCTGTTCCGGGCGGCGCTGCGACGGCACGGGGTGACGGTGACCGGGCGCACCTCTCGGGGGAAGCTGCCCGGCGGCACCCGGGCCGTGGCCGCGCTGGTGTCCCGGCCGCTCGCCGAGATCCTGCCGCCCTTTCTGAAACTGTCCAACAACGGGATCGCCGAGCTGCTGGTCAAGGCGATGTCCCGGGCAGCCGATCCGGCGCGACCGGGCAATTGGCCGACCGGCCTGGCCGCCGCGACCGGGGCGCTCGGGCGGCTCGGCGTGGACACCCGGCTGCTGACCATGGGCGACGGCTCCGGCCTGAGCCGCCGTAACTGGGTGACCGCCCGCCAGGTGGCGACCCTGCTGGAGAGGGCACAGCGCCGCACGTGGTTTCCGGCGTTCCGGGCGGCGCTGCCGCTCGCGGGCGCGGCGGATCCGATGGTCGGCGGTACCCTCCGAAACCGGATGCGGGGCACGGCGGCCGCCGGAAACGTCCGCGCCAAGACGGGCACCCTGTCCGGGGTGAACGCGCTGTCCGGCTACGTGACCGGAGCGGACGGCCGAAAGCTGGTGTTCGCCTTCATCGTGAACGCCTCCGTCGCCACCGCCGTCCCTGTGCTCGACTCGGCGGCGGTCACCCTAGCCACCACTTAGCGACCAATCACTCCAGCGGGCGTGCGCCGGCCCGATGCCCACCTCCGCCGCTGATCGGCCCCACCCAGCGTCGTCCTGCCCTGCGCCGCGCCGTCCTGCCCTGCGCTGCTTCGCCCTGCCCTGCGCTGCTTCGTCCTGCCCTGCGCTGCGCCGCCATCGGGCTCCGCTCACCCGGTTGGCTCCCACCGGCCGCCGGGCACCGGACAGCCCTTCCGGAAGGCGCAAACCCACCAGCGTCGCAGTAGCGAACCCAGATGTCCGTCACCCCAACGGTGCGTGAGCAACCCCAATCACCGCGGAGGCAGCCTCGGCGGGTGCGGGAGGAACCCTCAGAGGCCGCGTGGGTGGCCCCGGCGGTGCGGGAGGAACCCTCAGAGGCCGCGTGGGTGGCCCCGGCGGTGCGCGGGAGACCCTAACTCGAAAATCGAACAGTGACCGGACGCGCGGTAGCATCCCGCGTCGCGTAGCGGCGTGGGATGGGTCTTGGGTGGAGCGGGTGGTTAT
>NZ_JBEZXU010000050.1:0-80948 GCF_040638175.1 Actinoplanes sp. NPDC026670 | reverse complement strand
CCGCGGCCTGGTAGGCGGCGTACGCCTCGGGCGCCCGCGCACCGGCTGCGGCCAGCCCGGCCGGGTCACGATCCATGGCGTCGCCGAGCAGCCGCACCCGCCCGGCTTCCAGGGTGTCCACGGCCGCGGCCGGATCGCCCGCCCGAACCATCACGTAGGCCGCCCGGACCGGCAGCCCGGCGCTGCGGGCCAGCGACGCCTCCCGGCTGTGGCGCAGCAGGCCCGAGTCGTAGATCCGGTCGCGGACGTCGAGCGCCTCCCGTAGCGGGGCGACCGCCTCCGCCCACCGGCCCCGGGTCACCAGAACCTCACCCAGCTCCTGCGCCGTCCAGAGCACATCCTGGGCCCGGCCACCATCACGTAGCAGCGGCAACGCCTCGGTCAGCATCCGCTCGGCCTCGGCGACCGCGGCCTCCCGGCCGTCGTGGCGGTGCAGAGTCTCGGCGAGCAACCTGGTGGTCTGGGCCCACTCGATCGGCGCCTGATCCGGTGGGCGCACCGCGAGCGCGTCCCGCATGCAGGCGACCGCCCGGACCAGATGGCCGGTGTCCCCGGTCTCGGCGGCGAGCTCCCGGTGGGCCAGGCTCGCGTTGTGCTGGAGGGCCGCCCAGTCGTGCGGGTACCTCTCCCGGGTGAGGACCTCGGCCGCCTCGGCGAACCGGGTCACGGCCTCGGCCGGTGGCAGCAGACCGGCCACGGTACGGACCCCCTCAGCCCAGCGCATCGGATTGACCGCCCGGGGCACCGCCTCGATCGCGGAGCGCAGCAGTTCGATCTGGGTCTCCCGGCGCCCGGCGATCCCCCGGTAGGCACGGGCGAGCATGCCGGTGAGCCACGCCCAGTTCTCCGGATCGGCCTCACGATCGACGTCGCGCCGGGCCCGGGTCAGCAGGTCCAAAGCCACACCGACGTGTTCGTCATGGTCGCCGTCGGTGCGTTCGAGCAGCACCCGGGCCAGATGTCCGTGCAGGTTGGCCCACTCCCGGCGCATCCCGGCCCGCCCGGCCCGGAAGATCGCCGCCCGCAGCACCGACTCCGCCTCGGCCCACTCCCGGCCGTGGAAGAGCTCCTGGCTCAGATTGCCCGACGTCTGCACCCACAACCGGTCGTCGCCCAGCGCCGCGGCCTGGTCGCGGGCGGACCTGGCCAGGTCGAGCAGCCGCCGGCGGTCCTCGGGCCGGCCGGTCCGCTCGGCGATGTGGGTCAGCGCATGCCCGTAGTTGGTCGCGACGACACTCTTCATCTCCGGGTCGTCGAGATCGGACACCTCGGTCCAGAGCCGTTCCAGCTCGGTGACCGCCGACGTCAGCGCCGCCTCGTCGCCCCGGTGGGACCGACTCAGCAGGGCCGTGGCGTGAGTGACACGCAGGTTCAGCAGCGGGCGGGCGCCGAGCCCGGGCGGCGGGTCGGCGACCGCCGCGGCCAGCATCGTCACAGCCTCGTCGGCCCGCCCGAGGTCGGTGCCGGGATAGTCACGGAACAGCAGGACGGCCAGGGCGGCGAGAGTCGTCGCCCAGTCGTCCGGATCGGTGGTCCGGGTCCGGACCGTCAGGGCCCGATCGAAGGCGGCCCGGGCCGCGTCCAGTTCCCCGAGGTCCCGTGCATCGGCGAGCAGCGTGTGGGCCAGTGCCGTGTTGTGCTGGGCGTCGGCCCAGAACCGTGGCGCCACCTCCCGCAGACGGTCCAGTTCGGCGTACCGGCGGACCGCCTCGACCAGGTCCAGACGGCTCTCCGGGCGGCTGACCAGATCGGTGGCGAGCCCGAAGGTGAGCAGGTCACGGATCGGCACGAACATCCGGGACTGCCACTCGACGGCCAGATCCGCGTCCTCGTCCCGGAAGTCCAGCAGCGCCTCGATCAGCAGATTACGCCGGGCTTCGGGACTCACCGGCCGGCCCTCGTGCAGCGGCTCCCGGCCGAGCATCATCAGCACCGCCGTGCCGACGGCCGGCGGCAGGCTGCGTCCCTCGGCCGGCTTCTGCTCCGGCGCCGCCGGTGGCGGGGTGGCCGGCAGCACCCGGTCGATGCCGAACTCGCGGCACTTGCGCAACCGCACCAGACAGTGCCGGGCCTGCTCCGCCATCTGCGGCTCGCCGTCCTCGGCGGCCTGTTCGACGACATGCTGCAACAGCAGGTCGGCGTCGTCGTCGAGCAGCTCCGGGTGAGCCAGCACGACCTCCCGCCAGGCCGCCGCGCCGGGCGCCTCCAGCAGGGCGCGGACCGCGGCGAGCAGCCGGCGGCCCCGGCGCTCCTCCACCAGGTCGGCCAGCCACGCCCGGTAGTGCTGCATGTCGGCGGTGAAGGCCTGGAAGGTCCCGGCGGCCAGCGCGTCGGCATCGGTCTCGATGTCGCGTTCCACCACCAGCGGCAGCAGATCGTACGGAAGGATCTGCACGTCCTGCTGGTGGTGTGACTCGGGTGGCTCGTGGCGGCGCAGCATCATCAGCGCCATCTGGAAGTGCCGGATCAGCATGTCCTGCGTCACCTCGGCCGTGGTGGCGAAGAGCAGGGGCGGACGCATGCCGGGCCGTCGGATCAGCAGGCTCGGGCGGGCGCCGACGGTGACCGGGCTGCGGCATTCGGCGCACCGCTGGGTCGTGGCGGCGCCGGAGGCGATGAGGCGGGCCAGGTCGGGCCGCTCACGGATGTCGACGGCCAGCCACACCTCGTGCCGTCCACGATGGCCGCACCCGGCACACCGGTAATCGAACTGTTGCGAGTAACTGGGCATGCGACGGCCCCGCTTCCGGCCGAGTGGCATCAGCAGGGATCGATTCTTCCCCAACCCCGAGATCCACGGGGGGCACCCGCCATTGTGGTGACGTGTGGTCCGATCCGCACCACAGATCACCACGCGCCACTGAGGGCTCGACGATGCCTCTTTCGTGGATCGGGTGCGCCATAACCCGTACATCATCCTAGGAACCTGGAATGCAGCCTGCGGTAACGTCGCCGGAATGCGGATCAGGCTGGGGCGTCCCGATCTCGGCATTCATGCCGGGCTTTTCGACGTTCCGGCGGCGGCCGAGGGTCTCGGAGTGACCTTCTTCGGGGTGGCCGGGCTGCTGTTCGCCGACGGGACGGACGCGGTGATGACCGACGGGTTCTTCTCGCGGCCGTCGTTGGCGCGGGTCGGTCTCGGCCGGATCGCCCCGGATGAGAAGCGGATCGCCGGCGGGCTGGAGCGCCTGGGCATCCGGCCGCGCACAGGGCTGCGGGCCGTCGTGGCGGTGCACACGCATTTCGATCATGTGATGGACTCCCCCACCGTGGCCCTCCGGACCGGCGCGGACTTGGTCGGTGGCGAGTCGGCGGCCAACGTCGGGCGTGGGGCCGGCCTCCCCGAGGACCGCATCCACGTGGTGGTCCCGGGCGAGCAGCGGCGGTACGGGGCGTTCACGCTGACGTTCGTCGAGTCCGGGCACTGCCCGCCGGACCGCTACCCCGGAGTGATCAGCGCGCCGGTGACACCGCCGGTGCGGGCGTCGGCCTACCGGTGCGGCGAGGCCTGGTCGATCCTGGTCGGCCACCGGGGTGGGCGGACGGCGCTGGTGCAGGGCAGCGCCGGATTCGTGCCGGGCGCGCTGGACGGCCGCAGCGCCGAGGTGGTGTTCCTGGGCGTCGGCGGGATGGGCGCGTGCGGTGAGGCCTACATCCGCGAGTACTGGCGGCACACGGTCCGCGCGGTGGGCGCCCGCCAGGTGGTGCTGATCCACTGGGACGACTTCTTCCGCCCGCTGGACCGTCCGTTGCGGGCGTTGCCGTATGCCGGTGACGACCTCGACCTGAGCCTGCGGGTGCTCGGTGACCTGGCTGGACAGGACCGGGTCGGCCTGCACCTGCCCACCCTGTGGCGGCGTGAGGACCCCTGGGCGGCACCCCTTGCATAACCCCTAAACTCTAGCAAAGATATGGGTTATGGCTCTGAAGTTCCACTGGTTCCTGCCCACCAACGGCGGCGACGGCCGGCACGTCGTCGGCGGCGGTCACGGCGTCTCGGCCGGCGCCTCCGGCCGGCCCGCCGACGTCGCCTACCTGACCCAGGTCGCCCGCGCCGCCGAGGACAACGGTTTCGCCGCCGCGCTCACCCCGACCGGCGCCTGGTGCGAGGACGCCTGGCTGAGCACGGCGATGCTCAGCCAGACCACACAGCGGCTGAAGTTCCTGGTCGCGTTCCGGCCGGGCCTGATCTCGCCGTTCCTGGCGGCGCAGATGGCCGGCACCTTCCAGAACCTGACCGAAGGCCGCCTGCTGCTCAACGTGGTCACCGGCGGTGAGAGCCACGAGCAGCGGATGTTCGGCGACCACCTGGACAAGGACGCCCGGTATGCCAGGTGCGACGAGTTCCTGGAGATCGTGCGCCGGCTGTGGGCCGGCGAGACCGTCGACTTCCACGGCGAGCACCTGCACGTCGAGGCGGCCACGCTCGGGCAGATCCCGGATCCGGTTCCGGAGATCTACTTCGGCGGCTCCTCCCCCGCCGCGGGCGTCGTCGCCGCCAAACACGCCGACGTCTACCTGACCTGGGGCGAGCCGCCGGCCGCGGTGGCCGAGAAGATCGCCTGGATCCGCGGGCTCGCCGCCGAGCAGGGCCGGACGATCCGGTTCGGCATCCGGATGCACACGATCACCCGGGACACCGCCGAGGAGGCGTGGGCCGAGGCGGACCGCCTGCTGGCCGGCATCGACCCGGCGACGATCGCGAAGGTGCAGCAGGGCCTGCGGCGGTCCGAGTCGGAGGGCCAGCGGCGGATGCTCGACCTGCACCACGGCCGCACCGACGACCTGGAGATCCACCCGAACGTCTGGGCCGGCGTCGGCCTGGTCCGCGGCGGCGCCGGCACCGCGCTGGTCGGCAGCCACGAGCAGGTCGCCGACCGGATCGCCGAATACGCGTCGCTGGGCATCGAGGAGTTCGTGCTCTCCGCCTACCCGCATCTGGAGGGCGCATACTGGTTCGGCGAGGGTGTGCTGCCGATCCTCGCCGAGCGCGGCCTGTGGAAGGACGAACGACCCCGGCGGCGCCAGAACGCGACGTCGCCGTTCGTCACCGCCGGACTCGCGACTCGCCGATGAGCACCTTCACCACCAATCAAGACCTTGATCCGGTACGGCTACGTCAAGCGTTCGGAGTCTTCCCCAGTGGTGTGGTGGCCGTGGCGGCGTCGGTCGACGGCACGCTGGTCGGCCTGGCCGCCAGCTCGTTCACGTCGGTGAGCCTCGACCCGCCACTGGTGTCGGTGTCGATCGCGAACACCTCGAAGACGTGGCCCGACCTGCGCCGCGCCGAGCACCTGGGGGTCACCGTCCTGGCCGCGCACCACGGCGACCTGTGCCGGCGGCTGGCCGGGCCGGTCGGGCACCGGTTCGACGACGTGGCGGTGTCGGTCACCGGCACCGGGGCGGTCACCGTCGACGGCGGGCTGGCCCGGTTCGACTGCTCGATCTACCGCGAGGTGGAGGCCGGCGACCACACCGTCGTGCTCCTCCAGTTGCACGCCGTGGACCACAGCGCGGATCAGGACGGCGGGCCGCTCGTCTTCCACCGTTCCGGTTTCGGGCGCCTCTCCCCTTGACGCCCGGTCTCGTTCCTCCCGCGATCTTGTTGGCTTCGGGCACGCCTGTCTCGGGGAAGTCCACACGATCGCGGCGGGCGGGTGTTTTGCCTTAGTGGCAGCCGTCACATGCCGAACGTTCCGGTGTGATGGGTCTGAACCGGCTGAGCATCAAACTGCGGCTGATCATCTGCGTGCTGCTGATCACCGGGGTATCGCTCGTGCTCGTCGCCACCGTCATCACCCGGCGCAACCTCTCCGAGGCGCGGGACACCGGGTTCGCGTTCGCCCAGGAGATCGGCGTCCGCAACGCGGCGGAACTACAGGTGCAGCTGATGACGGCGCTCGGCAGCGCCCGCGACCTGAGCGGGATGATGGCCACCGAGTCGGCCTCCGGCGGCAGCCGCGCCACGGCCAACGGCATGCTGCGCACGCTGCTCGACCGGCATCCCCGCTACTTCGGGACCTGGGTGGCGTGGGAGCCGGACGCGTTCGACGGCCGGGACACCCGGTTCCGGAGCAGCGACGCCCGGCACGACACCACCGGCCGGTTCGTGCCCTACTGGTACCGCGACGGGGACACGATCAAGTCGACCGTGCTGACCTCGTACACCGAACCGGGCGACGGCGACTACTACCTGATCGCGCAGACCACGGGCAAGGAAAAGGTCCTCGAGCCGTACGCGTACCAGGTCGGCGACAAGAGTGTGCTGATGACCTCGCTGGCCGTACCCATCCTCGCCGGTCAGAAGACTGTCGGCGTGGCCGGCATCGACATCACCCTGGACGCTGTCGCCGCCGCCCTCGCCGAGATCAAGCCGTTCGCCACCGGCGACGCGATCCTGGTCAGCGCGGGTGGCCTGCTGGTCGGCGGCGGGGACCCGGCCCAGGCCGGCAAGCCAGCCGACCCGGGCGTGGCCGAGCTGGCGAAGAACGCCGTCGAGCAGGGCGCCCCCGCCCGGCGGCTGATCAGCGGCGACGACGAACGGGTGCAGATCGCCGCGCCGCTCACCCTCGGTGAGACCGACACGTGGTCGCTGATCGTCACCGTGCCGACCGCGACGATCCTCGAGGCCGCGAACAGCTCGATGGTGATCAGCCTGTGGATCACCGCGGTGGTGCTGCTGGTCGCCGCGGTGATCGCCCTGGTCGTGGCGCGCGGCGTGGTCCGGCCGATCGAACGGCTCCGGGACCGGATGGCGGAGATCGCCTACGGTGACGGCGACCTGACCCAGCGGGCCACGGTCCGCGGCAACGACGAGGCCGGGCAGCTCGCGGCCGCGTTCAACAGGTTCGTCGAGAAGGTGGCCGGCACCGTCCGCGGGATCGCCGGCTCGGCCGCCGACGTGCAGGCCGCTGCCGACCGGCTCGCCGACGGCACCCGGCAGCTCAGCGCCAACGTCGTGCACGTCTCCGACAATCTGGGCACCGCCTCCGAGGCCACCCGGACTGTCAACCTGAGTGTGCAGTCGGTCGCCGCCGGGGCCGAGGAGATGAACGCCGCCATCGCCGAGATCGCCGGCAGCGCCGCACAGGCCGCGCAGGTCGCCAACGACGCCCGCAACGTCGCCGAGAGCACCAACGGCCAGGTCGCGCAGCTCGGTACGGCGACCGAGGAGATCGGCGACGTGGTCCGGCTGATCACCAGCATCGCCGAGCAGACCAACCTGCTCGCCCTCAACGCCACCATCGAGGCGGCCCGCGCCGGTGAGATGGGCAAGGGCTTCGCGGTCGTCGCCGGCGAGGTGAAGGAACTGGCCCAGCAAACCGCGCAAGCCACCGAGGAGATCACCGCCCGGATCACCGCGATCCAGGCGATCAGCACCTCGGCGGCCACCGCGATCAACCAGATCGTGCAGGTCATCTCCACGATCGGCGACTACACGACGTCGATCGCGTCGGCGGTCGAGGAGCAGACCGCGACCACCCAGGAGATGAGCCGCAGCGTCTCCGAGGCGGCCGGCAACACCGGGCTGGTCACCGGGGCGATCTCGGACGTGGCCGACTCGGCGCGGGACGCCTCGGTCAACGCGCGCAGCGGCCAGGAGGCGGTCGCCGACCTGAACCGCCTCGCCGACGAGATGACGGCGATCGTCAACAACTTCCGCTACTGACCTGCCGTCCCGCCCTCCCCGGCAAGGTCTCTCCGGCCGCAACCGCCAGCACTGACCACGCTCCCCGCCCCCACCCGGCGCGGCCTCCTTGGCCGACACCGCCGACACCGCCGACACCGCCGACACCGCCGACACCGCCGACACCGGCCACGCTCCCCGCCCAGCACGGCCCCCTCGGCCGCCACCGCCGACACCGGCCACGTTCCTCGCCCTCAGCCAGCGCGGGCGCCCCGGCCGCCATCGCCGACACCGGCCACGCTCCCCGCCCAGCACGGTCTCCTTGGCCGCAACCGCCGACACTGACCACGCTCACCGCCCCCACCCGCCGCGGGCGCCCCAGCCGCCATCGCCGATATCTGGCCCCTCGCTGCAGCCGACGACCCGCCTTCACCCGGCCGCTGGCCATGGCCGTGCTCCCGGCCTCACCCGGTGCGGGTGATCCGCGAGGGCCGTTCCGGCTGCGACCGTGACGGGCATGAACGGATGGCTGATGTGGGGACTGATCCTGCCGCTGCTGCTGGTGGTCGCGGGCATCGTCGTGCTGCTACGCAAGCGCAACGGCCGCTGAGATGCGGGCCCGGGTGGGCGCCCTGGTGGTCGTCGTGCTGTTCGCGGCCACCGGGTGCGCCGACGACGCCGACGACCGCCGGCTGGCGAACAAGCAGGAGGCGCTGGCCGAGGCGCAGGCGGAGCTAGCCACACAGGTGGCGGCGTTCTGCGGGGCCAGCACCTCGTACGTCACCGCGCTGGACCGCTACGGCGACCTGATCAACGCGACCACGCCGACCGTCGGTGACGTGAAGGATGCGGGCGCCGACCTGGCCGAGCCCCGCGGCGACGTGGCCGACGCCGCCGAGAAGGTCGCCCGTGCCCGGGACGCGGTGGCGGTGGCGGAAAAGGACCTAACCGAGGCCCGGGCCGGGGCGTCGCTGACGCCCGCCGCGTCGCCGCTGAACACCCCCTCGATCCAGGCGTCGGTCTCCGGCGCCGCGATCAGCCGGGTGCGGCAGGCCGACGCCGACTTCACCGCGGCCCAGCAGGGGATCACCGACAAGACCCCGCTCAGGCAGGCGTCCGAGCAGTTCAACGCGGCCGCCGTCGCGCTGGAGATGTCGTGGCTGAGCCTGCTCACCGAGGGCGGCTGCCTCACCGAGGACCAGCGGGGCCGAGCCCGCGATTACACCCTCGCAGTGCAGAAGTCGCTGGCCCAGGCCGGTTACTACACCAAGGAGGTCGACGGGGTCTACGGGCCGACGACCGTCGCCGCCGTACAGGAACTCCAGAAGGCACACGGCCTGCCGATCACCGGAACCGTCGACAAGGCCACCGATGCCGCGTTGCAGGCCGACCTGCGGTCGAAGGGCGGAGCCGCCGCCGACGAGGTGATCGCCTCCACGGCGGCCGTGCAGCAGACCCTCAAGCTGGCCGGCTTCTGGGACGGGCCGGTCGACGGCGCCTGGACCGACGAGCTCACGTCGGCCCTGATGAAGTTCCAGAAGTCGCTGGGCGTGGAACCGACCGGAGCGGTGGACGCGGCCACCGTCGCCGCAGTTGAGAAGGCCTTCTCGAAACCTGCCGCGAACCCGGAGCCCTCGCCGGTCCCGTCACGCTCCTGACGAGACCCGACGGCCCCGGTCCCGTCGATTCGCCCCAGCGGTTCGGTCCGGTCGGCTCGCCGCAGCGGTCCCGATCCGCACGGCTCGCCGTAGCGGTTCGGTTCGGTCAGTTCGCCGCACGGCCCCGATCTGCTCGGCTCGCCGCAGCGGTTCGGTCCGGTCAGTTCGCCGCACGGCCCCGATCTGCTCGGCTCGCCCCAGCGGTTCAGGTCCGGTCGGCTCGCCGCAGCGGTTCCGCGGCGGTCCACCCGCCACCAGCCTTCGCCAGGTTGCCGCTCCGCCGTTCTTGAGCGATCGACCACCGAATAGTCTCTCCTTCGTGATCTTCAAGCCATCCGAAGAATCTGCGGCGCTCGCCTCTTTATCCGATAGATCCGGTTTATCAAATAAGTTCAGTTAATACACCACTTCGACCGAAAAAGTCTACTGCGCGGCTGCCTCAGCTTGAGAAGGACAGCCGTCAGACGGATAACGCCTCCTCCGCCGGCGACGACTCGCCACCCGCGGATCTTGCACGACTTTCCACGCCCGCGCCGATCTTGCAGCCCTTTCCACACCCCAGCAGGAAGAACGCTGCAAGGTCTCCCCAGCGCAGTAGACCTTGCACGACAAACCATGCCCAGACGTGAAAGACCGTGCAAGATCACGGCCAGCGCGGAGAAGCGTGCAAGATCTACAGATCCGGTTTGGGGACTAATCCGCTACAAATATGAGATTCCGGCCTCGGCCCGTTGCCCTCAGTGGCATGCGTCATCGGTGCGATGGTCCGAAGGCTGAGCGAGAAAACATCACACGGAAGAGGCATCACGGAAGCCGCGTCACGGGAATCGGGATCACGGAAGCGGCATCACGGAAGCGGCATCACGGAAGAGGCGCTTGAAGAAGCTTCGAAACGGTGTCCGCTGTCAGGCGAGCAGGCGGCGCAGAGCCGCGCGGGCGGGCGGGCCCCAACTGGCCTTGCCACCCGGGCGGCCGTGTACACCGTTGTCACCGATGAGCAGGCCGCTGAGCACACGGGCCATCGCCCACCCACGCGCCCGGCGTCGGCTGGCGGAATCCGCGCCCGCCCAACACCCGGCAGCATCCCCGGCCGGCTGATCCAAGCCGATATTCCGCGGCGGCCGGCCCTCGGCGGCATCCGCGGCCGGCAGGCTCGCGGCGACATCCCCGGTCGGCCGGCTCGCGGCGACATCCACGGCCGACCGATACCCGGCGACATCCGCGGTCGGCCCATATGCGGCGGCATCCGCGGCCAGCCGATACGCGCCGGCATCCGCGGCCAGCTCATATGCGGCGGCATCCGCGGCCGGCCGATACGCGGTGTAGAAGTCGTCGGCGGCGCCGTCCGGTAGCAGTAGCCAGGCGGCGGACAGGTCGTAGGCCGGGTCGCCCGCGCACATGTCCCCGAAGTCGACGATCCCGCAGAGCGTCCCGCCGCCGGTGAGGACGTTGGCCGGATGCAGGTCGGCATGCAGCCACAACCTCGGCCCGGCCCAGGCCGGCGCGGTCACCGCATCGTGCCAGACGGCCCGGACCGCGTCCGGGTCATCGATCAGGCCGCGTTCGAAGGCCATCCGCACCCCGTGCTCGAACCCCTCGGCACGGTCTGCGAGCGGGCCGCCTCGGTCCTGGCCTTCCGGCGCGTGGTCCGGGGCGGGCCGGTGCAGCGCGGTCAAGAACCCCGCAAGCAACACCGCGGCGTCATCCCGGGTGACCGGCTCCCGGTCAGCGGGTGTGCCCGGCACCCAGGTGGTGATCATCCACGGCCGAGGAAACCGCGCCGACGGCACACCGAGCCGCTGCGGAACCGGAACCTGCAGCGGCAGGTCCGGCGCCAGTGTGGGCAGCCACGTGTATTCGTCGACGATCTGCCGGTCGGTGTCACCGATGGCCCACGGCAGGCGGACGGCCAGGTCGTCGCCGAGACGCCACAGCTGGTTGGCCCAGCCCCGGGCGCCGAGCCGGACCGGGCGATCAGCGAGGTCCGGATACTGCTCCCGAACCAGGTCGCGGACGAGTTCGGCGGTGATCTCGATCGTCGAGTGGGTCACGCGCAGTGACGGTAGCTCACCTGGCCAACAGCGCCGTCGCCACGGCCGTGGTGAAGCCGACGATGATCCAGCGCAACGCCCGGGCCGGCAGCCGGCGGGCAACCCGGGCGCCGATGTAGCCTCCGATCATCGTGGCCGGGGCCAGAACCGCGACGAAAGCCCAGTCCACCGGCCCGAAAATGCTGTAGATCAGCACCGTGGTGGTGCCGACGACAGCGCTGAACACGTTCTTCAGCGCGCTGAGGCGGCGCAGCGGCTCGTCCAGGACCAGGCCCAGGAACGCGATCAGCAGGATGCCCATCGCCGCGTTGAAGTAGCCGCCGTACAGTCCGCAGCCGAAGACCGTCAGGTGCATGAGCGCGGGCCGGTTCGCCGAGTTGCCGGTCAGGTTTCGCAGCCGATCCTGGAACGCCATCATCAGGGCCGCCGCCAGCAGCAGGAACGGCACCACGATGTCGAACACCTCATGCGGCGTGACCAGCAGGATGCCGCTGCCGCACAGTGTGCCGGCCACGATCGCGGGCAGGATGGTGAGGATCCGCCGGCCCTGCCCGATCAGGTCGGGGCGGGAGCCGACGGCGCTCGCCGCGTAGCCGGGCGCCACCGAGAGGGCGTTCGTCACGTTCGCCGCCACACCCGGCTGGCCGAGCGCCACCAGCAACGGGAAGGTGATCAGCGAGCCACCCCCGGCGATGGCGTTGACGGCGCCGGCGGTCAGCCCGCCCGCGAGCAGAGCGACCGCTTCCCAGGGACTCACCATCACGGGGGTACGGTACGGCGGCCCCGCCCGGAGCCCGGCGACACCCGTCCCTGCTCCCAGAGAGGAGGACGGCCCCGCTCACCCGGCACCGGTTCCTGCGTAGTGCCGGGCGATCGCCGCGAACGCCGCCTTCGGCTCCCAGGGCAGCCCCGGATACGTGTCACCGCTGCGCCCGTCGAGGACCTTGACGATGCCCGGACTGGCCAGGTCGAGATCATCCCGTGGATCGCCGCCGGGCCGGTGCGGGTAGTCGTCGAGAGCGAACAGGTAGACGAACGCGCTGTCCACGCCCTCGCTGTCGAAGATGTCGAGCATCTCCCGGTGGTAGGCCGCCTGTCCCTCCTCGTCGCGCTCGTAGAGGCCGGAGATCCGCATCGGCGCCCCGGTGACCGGGTCGTGCTCGACGATCTCCATGCTGCGTGGCGCCACGTCGGCGGAGCCGCGCCAGGTGGTGGTGCCGAACCCGGTGATCGCGACCGGTTTGCCCTGGGCGGTGAGCCCACGGACCGCCTCCCGGAACTGCCCGGCGACCTCGGCGTTGCGGATCAGCTCCAGGGTGACGATGTCGAACAGCTCCCAGTCGACGTCCTCGAACGGGATGGCCGCGTAGGTGACCCGGCCGTGGAATCGCCCGCGGACGGCGGCGACGGCCTCGCGCAGGAACCCGTCGAGCCGGGTGCGGGCCTCGGCGACCCGGCCGGCGAACAGCTGGGCGAGGCGGTCGTCGAGGGTCTCGCCGTCGATGAACCCACGGTTCATCAGGGTCAGCTCGACGCCGGTGACGAGGACGACCTCGGCGCCTGTCGCACGGAGCCGCTCGGCCCGGTCGGCGCAGTCGAGGAACAGGGCGCGGATCTGCTCGGGATCGAGGCCGATCGGGTAGGGCGAGAACCACACCTCCAGGCCCAGATCGGCGGCGATGCGGGCGGCTGCCTCGATCCGCCCGGCGTCACCACCGACCAGGTGAACGGCGTTGCAGTGCAGGTCGTCGCGGATGATGGCCAGCTCGCGCCGGACCCGGTCGAGGTCCAGCGGTTGGGTCGGGGACAGGAATCCGGTGTTGTAGGCGATGCCGTTGGCGCGCATGCCGCCACCGTAGCAGAAAGATGCGTGCACGCAATTTTGCGGGCACGCAAGAAATGTGGCAGGATGTTGTCCATGACGGGGCTGCGTGAGCGGAAGAAACAGGCCACACGGGAGGCGCTGCAGACTGCGGCGCTGCGGCTCGCGCTCGAGCACGGGCCGGACAATGTGCGGGTCGAGGACATCGCCGGGGCCGCGGGCGTCTCGCCACGCACATACAACAACTACTTCTCCAGCCAGAAGCAGGCGATCGTCTCCGCGATCGCCGCCCACCGCGCTGACCTTCTCGCTGCCGCGGTGACCAGCCGCCCAGCCGGGATCGGGCTGGGCGAGGCGGTGATCGACGCGGTCGTGGCGTCGTATGCCGACCCCGGCGATCATCCCGCCGGGGCGATGCTGATGATCGCGTCGAGTCCGGCGTTGCGGGCCTGCTACGCCGACACGGCGACCATGATCGAGGGCCCGCTCACCGAGGCCGTGGTGAGCCGGCATCCCGGCGTCGACCCGCTTGCCGCCCGGGTCCTGGCGGCGGCCGTCGCAGCGGCCGCCCGCATCGCGCTCCACCAGTGGCTGCACGCCACGACCACGCCGCCGACGATGCCCGGTTTCGTCGTGCCGGCCGGATCGCTGCCCGACCTGGTCCGCGCGGCTCTGACCCCACTCGCTCCGGCGCTCGACGCCGCAGTTCCACCGGCCTGAAGAGGCGAAACAGCGATGCCACTGACCGGGGCCAGGCCAAGCGGCAGCCTGGCTGGGGCAAGCGATACGGCTGGCCAGCCGGACCAGGCGACGCCGCAACCCGACCGGACCAGACGGCCCGGCGCAGACCGACCAGGCAGGAGACCCGAGGCAGCCCGACCGGACCAGACGACCTGGCGCGGGCCAACCGGACCAAGAAGACCCGGCACAGCCGACCGGGGCGCGCGACGCGCCGCTGGCCGACGGTCAGGCCAGGCGACGTCGTCGGGAGCGAATGAGGCTTCCGGCGATGATCGCTCCCCCGATCAACAGCACGACAAGGACCGCGAGTTGGACGTCACTGCCGTATCGGTCGCCGGCCGCCTGGAGGACCCGCGACACGATTCCGAGACCGAAGATGACGGCCAGCACGTAGCTGGCCCGGATCCTGCGCGCGTCCAGTTTCTCGGCGCGGGTGGGTGGGGGTTCCGGACGCGGCCCGCTGGACTGCGGCGCCGGGATCTGATCCGGGCGGCGGGCCGGCTGGTCGACACGGAGGCCGGGTGGGATGCGGGCGTCCAGGAAGGCCACCGCCTGATGACCGTTGCGGAACAGGGTCGGCTCGACCCGCACCATGATCCCGTCGTGGCCGACGAAGAGGCGGCCGCCGTCCGGCCAGGCCCGCACGATTGCGCAGGCGTCGAACCGTACCGTCAGATGATCGTCTCCGCCGACCAGGGTGACGCCGTCGTCGCCGGTGATGAGGTGCGCGTCGTGGCCGGAGAGAGCGGCGTGAGCCGTCCCGATGATGACCTGCTCGGAGAGGTTCGGCGCCGGCTGGAAGCCGGCCCATCTGGCGTCGACGCCCTCCGGCGCCATCAGCAGACCGCTCGTCCGGGCCATTCCGGCGACCATCGCGACGTCACCGACGGTGACCGCCATGATCCCGGCGATCTCCTCCTCGACCTGCCGCACCGGCCGTCCGGCGAGCAGCGCGGCGGCCTCGCCGGCGACCCGGGTGCCCTGCTGGTCGGCGTTCCACAGGGTCTCGCCGCGCTGCCGGAGCACGACCGCGAGGTCGGCCTGATCGATCCGGCCGACCTGCATGGTGGTCAGCACGTCGATCAGGCCGCCGAAGACCGCCTCCTGTTTCTCCGGCAGCGCGTCGGCGACCGCGACGACCATCGCGGCGTCGGCGCCGACCTCCCGGTAGGAGCTGCCGGCCGTGTAGGACAGCCCGGCCTCCTGCCGCAGCGCCCGGTACATCTCGCGTTCCAGCAGGTCGGCGAAGACCTGCGAGGCGGGGTGCCGGGGCACCGTGGCGTTCCAGGCGACCACGCCGGGCGGGCCGGGGAAGAAGGCCGGCGTGACCGGCAGCGCGCTCGACGGGACCGGCAGGGGTTCGCGCCGCCCGGACGGCAGCGGGAGCCGCAGCCCGGCCGGCACGTGGTCGCCGGCGATCCAGAGCACCGCGTTGTCGCGGGTGAAGTAGCGGGCCGCCCAGGCGCGCAGCTCGTCGGCGGTGATCGCGGGCAGCCCGAACTCCGGGTAGGAGGACATCCCGTAGTCGCGGGCGCCGTGCCGCCACAGCGGCATGGCGTCCATCGCCCCGTCGCCGCGGCCGTTCGCCTCGGTTCGCAGGAGTTCCTTCTCCACGTCGAGGCGGTGCACCGGCAGGTCCTGGAGCGACGCGCAGACGCCGGTCAGGAACCGGGCCACGTCGTCCGGCGAGCCCTGCATGTGGAACGAGGTGTGCTCGACCCCGGTGGTCCCGTTGAAGTGGTAGTCGCTCAGTCCGAGCGGATACAGCACCAGGTGTTCGAGCAGGTGGGTGATGCCGTGCCGGGCCAGTGGCTCATCGGCGAAACCGACCCGGAAGACGAGTCCCGCCCGCATCAGGCCAGGGGCCGGGCTGAGCAGCACCGGAACGCCGTCGAGTTCCCCCTGGGCGATCATCGGCGGCCACCGGTGAGAGCGGACGCCGCCCGGCGGCGGTGCCGGCGGATCATCACGGTCTCGTCGTGTTCGTCGTAGTAGGACCAGGGCCATCGGCTGGCCATCGGGCCGAGCATGGCGAACACCCGGGCCGCCGACGCCTGGTCGCTCATCTCGGCGAACAGCATGGCGAAGGTGCTGGCCACCGACACCCAGCCCAGGTCGCGACGGAAGTCGGCGTGCCAGATCGAGCGGTTCGCGGCCTCGTGCAGGCTGTCGCGGGCACCGGCCAGGTGGGCGGCGGCCGCCTTCTCGTGTTCGGCGCCGAGGTCCAGCCACTGTTCGACATGCACCTCGGCGACGAGTGCACCCTGATGCGCTCCGGGCGGAGCCGCCATCATCGCCTCGCGGGCGAAGGCGTGCGCCTGCGGCCAACTGCCGCCCCATTTGGGAAGCAGACTGTTCAGATACTGCCGCTGCCCGTTGAAGTGGTGCGGGTCGGCGGCGGCGAGCCGGTCATACCGGCGGCGTTCCTCGGCGGCGTCCATCTGCAGGCCGCGGGCGGTGGTCAGGCGAGCCGACCAGACGGCCGGGTCGTACGGTGCCCGCGCCGCCCCGTCGATGAGAACCGCTTCGGCCCGGCGCAGCCAGGCGTGGAACTGTTCGAACTGGGCGGGGCTGACGTATTCGGCCCGCATCGAGGTGCGAATGTTCCACCCGACGTCGGTCAGGTGCATGCCGAGCAGTGCCGACGCCGTGCTGTCCCAGGGGTCCGCTTGCAGCAGGTATCGCAGCCACTCCTCGAGGCCCGGTTTCTCGGCCGCGTAGCGCATCAGCATGGACCGCCCGCTCAGCGGGACGGAGTCGAGGACCGCCCGGCAGCCGGCCCAGTCCCGGCGGTCGACCGCCGCGTCCAGCACACCGAACTCGGGGTAGGCCGCGGGCACCAGCAGCACTTCGTCGTCAGACCTGTCGAACACTCCGCAATGTTCCGCACACCCGGTTGCAACCCGGTTGCCGCCGGGCTGCCAACCGGGTGCCCGCCCACCGGCCAGGCGGCGCCTGTCAGTCGGCGCCGGTCAGTCGGCGCCGGTCAGTCGGCGCGGGTCAGTCGGCGCGGGTCTTCGGGGTGGGGCGGATCGACTCGCGGATGCGGTCGCAGATCTGGGTTAGGTTGGCGCCGATCACCGGGCGGGTACGCCAGCGGCGCAGACCACGGCGGACGGCGTAGAAGTAGCCGGGTGGCACCTCGATGCCGGCCACCCCTGTCGCGCCGGCACCGGAGTAGCCGACCCGCCAGCCCGGCCAGCGGGCCTCGGCGACCTCCCGGACGGTGGCGATCCGGGCAGTGTCGCGCCTGGTCAGCTGGTGCATGAGGCCGTCCAGGTCGGCGGCCACCAGGCAGGGCTCGTCGAGTTCCCAGTGCACGGCCCAGTAGTGGCCGGCCGGGACGCGCAGGTCGGGGCGGACCGTGCGGGGCTGGGTGGCGCGGTCGATCTGCCAGCCGGGGTAGCGGCGCTCGACGGCCAGCTGGGCGCGGAAGTCTTCGTCAGGAGTCAAGTCGGGCCCATTTCAGGAACCGGTCGAACAGTGCCGAGGGCGGCTCGTTGCGCAGGGGTCCGGCGGCGTGCTCCAGCTCGGTCCAGAGCCGCATGCTGAGCTGAACCGCGTCGCGGCTGTTGCCCAGCAGATGCGTCCGGGCCGGGTCGCACGGCCACGGCTTCTCGCAGGCCACACAGTCGTAGGTGGCCTGGTCCGGTTGATGACCGGCGCCGTTCAAAGGTCGCTCCTGTGCCACATGTCGGCCCCCATCGGGTCGGGTTCGCCGGGGTGTCGTTGAGTCCAGAGTGGCTCGACCAACAGAGAGCGTCAATCTTATGCCGTAACTTTTTGGTTCCCGAACGGGTGATGCTGAAACGCGGATCTCTTTCGGATGAAACCATTGCTGTACGCCGCACATCGGACGAGGATGGCCGACGATCACCCTCTTGAGTCGATGGAGGACTGCACCATGCCGCGACCCATTGGCCCCACGATCCCCCGCTGGCAACTGGGTGAGCAGATGTCACAGCTGCGTGGCGCCGCCCGCAAGTCGCAGCAGGACGCCTCGGGCCGGCTGGGTTGCTCGGTCAGCAAGATCCAGAAGATCGAGGGCGGCGAGGTCGGCATGAAACAGGCCGAGCTTGAGGCCCTTCTCGAGCTGTACGGCGTACCCGAGCCGCTGCGTGTCCAGTTGCTCGAACTGCGCCGCCTCGGGGCCCAGCGCGGCTGGTGGTCGAAGTACGGCGCGGTGTCCGCCCCGTTCGCCACGTTCCTGGGCCTGGAGTCGGCCGCCACGAAGATCCGCATCTTCGAGCCGCTCATGGTGCACGGGCTCCTGCAGACAAAGGAGTACGCGCACGCGCTGACCGAGGCGAACCATCCCGCCATGCCGGACACCGAGATCGACCGTCAGGTGCAGATCCGCCTGGAGCGCCAGGAGCGGGTCTTCGACGAGGATCCCCCGGAGGTGTGGGTGATCGTCGACGAGGCCGTGCTGCACCGGCACGTCGGCAGTCCCGAGGTGATGGCCCGGCAGCTGGATCATCTGCTGCGGTTGCCCAAACAGGTGACCGTGCAAGTAGTTCCGTTCACCAACGGTGGACATCCCGGATCGCTCGGTTCGCTCACGCTGTTCGAGTTCGCGGAAGACCTGCACACTCCCGTCGCCTACGTCGAATCACAGGCCGGAAACCTGTACCTCGAACGGGAAGAGGATCTGGCACGGAGTAATCTTTCGCTGAATCACATCACCGCAGCGGCACTCAGCAAGCAGCAGTCCCGCGAACTGATTGCTGCCGCCGTCCGCAGTTTTGAGCAGCAGCAGTAGGAGCTTTCATGGACAAGTACCGGGTCGACCTCGCCGACGCCGAGTGGCGCAAGTCCACCAAGTCTTCCGCGAATGGTGGCTGCGTCGAGTTCGCGCAGGTCGGAGGCTACGTCGCTATCCGCGACTCGCAGAACCCGGACCGTGAACCCCTGATCTTCGACGCCAACGAGTGGGACTGTTTCCTCGATGGTGCCGGAAAGGGCGAGTTCCCGGTTCCGACCGCCTGAAATGCCTCACAGCAACGGCCCGGTCACCGAAAGGGATGACCGGGCCGTCGCTCATTTCCAAAAGGAAACCCGAAAGTAACATCGGTACCGAATGAGCACGTCAAGAACGGTCGGGCTGGAAGATCTCCTCGATGGTCAGCGCAAACACATCGGCGAGGGTGAAGGCCAGCGGCAGGCTCGGGTCGTACTTACCGGTCTCGATGGCGTTGATCGCCTGCCGGGAGACGCCGCACTTCTCGGCCAGGTCGGCCTGGCTCCACCGGCGGGCCGCCCGCAGCTCGCGCAAGCGGTTCCTCATCGGTTGAACCTGGTCCGCAGGTCGGCGATCACCTGCCAGACCATCACCCCGCCGATGACGATCAACTGGGCGACCCGCTCGAGCGCGACGACACCGGTGGCATCGAGCACCGCCGCGACCTGGAGCGCCACCAGGACGGCCGCGAACGCGACGGCCATGCTCTCCAGCTGGATCTTGCGGAGGTACTCGTCGGCGCGCCGGAACGCCCGGAACAGCGCCCACGCCAGCCCGAGCGCGAACGCCACGGTGACGGCGATCCACCACGCCTTCTGAGCCGGCGTCTGCTCCGGGTCGCTGCCCAGCGCTAGCGCCGCCGTACCGAGGAAGAAGACCGGGAATCCATCGATGGCGACGATGCGCCGGGCAGCGCGGTGAGTCTGTTGCGTCATGACACGAAAGTAAAGTCTACCTTCCATAATGTCAAGTGAACCTGACATGATGGAAGACGACCCTTACATAGTCACTGATGGGTGGGCGTGCCCCAGCGGCCGATGCTGCGCGAGCGGACCGGCTCGATCCAGCGCGGGGCGACGCTCTGCGGGTAGCCTTCGCCCCAGTTGGTGGCGTCGCCGTGCATCTCGACCCGGGCGTTCTCGGTGTACCAGTCGACCAGGTCGGAGTCCGAGCGGACCAGCCAGGTGCAGCCCTTCTCGGCGTCGGCGGTGAAGTCGCCGTGGCGGATCAGGGCCGGGCGCCAGAAGTACGTGCCCGGCCACATCTTGCCGAAGTTGTAGTCGAAGGCGCCGTCCAGGCAGTACGCCTCCTCGGAACACGGGTGGTGGGCCAGCGGCTCCTCCCGCCAGCCCGGCTTCGCCTTGATCAGCCGGGTGTAGAAGCCGGTCTTCTCGTCGCGGTGCAGCAGCTTGATGTAGAGGCCGGGGACGGGCGTGCCGCCCAGGTCGAAGCGCATCGGGCTGCCGTCCTTGACGTCGATCCACGGCATGGCGGCGCTGTCGCGGACGACCAGCACCTGATCCGGGCGAACCGTGTCCCGGCCGGCCTCGGCCAAGTCGAAGTGCCAGTCGCCGTACTCGCGGAACAGCAGGATCTCGGTGCCCTCGGTGACGCTGACCGGCGGGGTCCAGACGCCGGCCGGCGCGGTCCAGTACCCCTCCGGGCCGAGCGTGGTGTCGCCGACGACGACCTGGCCGGAGAGCACATACCACTCGGTGTCGGCCTGGTGCACGCCCGCCGGACGGGACCAGTCGCTGGTGAAGCGGACCTTGAGCGAGGCCGAGCCGTCCTCCTCGTCGTAGCTCAGGTGACGCTGCTCAGCGGTCCCGATGGCGTGCTGGAACTCGGCGACGTGCCAGATCAGATCACGTTCGTCGACGATCTCGACGTGCGGGCGCATGGGGCCTCCAAAGCGTGCGGCATCGGTTTCCGGTGCAGAACGTATCGGTTATATGTTTCAAGTACAAGGTGTATCGTCTATTGCCGTGACCCGACCAGGACGTCCCGCCGGACCCACCAGCGACACCGAGGCCGTCGTGCTCACGGCCGCCCTCGACCTGCTGCTGTCGGAGGGGCCGGCGGCGCTCACCGCGCAACGGTTGTTCCAGGTCACCGGGGTCTCGCGGAGCACCATCTACCGCCACTGGCCGACACCGGCCGCGGTGCTGGCCGCCCTCATCGACGTCGCGCCGATCCCGGCCGGCGCGCCCACCGGCGACCTGGCCAAGGACCTGCACAACGAGGTCGACCGGCTGTGCGACAGGCTCCGGGACCGGCCGGTGGGGGCGTTCCTCCAGGCGCTCGTCGTCGCCGCGGCGACAGATCTCCGGCATCGGTACGTGAGCGACCTGCTCGCCCCGTTCCACCAGGTGCTGCGGGCCGCGGGCGTGCCGGACGACGAGCGCGAGGACGGCGTGGCGATGATCGCGTCCCCGCTGCTGCTCGACGCGCTGCTGCTGGACCGTACCGCCGCCCGCGACCGTGCCCACCGCATCGTCGACACCTTCACCGAATCGCGGAGTCAGCAGTGACCAACATCGTCGGGCCCCGCGCCGTCTTCGGCGTGATCGTGCCGAGCACCAACACCGTCGTCGAGCACGACAACTGGGCCGCCCGCGTGCCAGGGGTCGCGTTCCGGGCCGGGTCGATGTACATCCCGAACCCGGTGATGGCCGACGACGACGGTTTCGAGGCGCTGCTCGGCCAGATCCGGGCGTCGATCGACACCGCGGTCCGTGACGCGCTCACCGCCGAACCCGACCGCATGGTGATGGGCATGTCGGCCGAGACGTTCTGGGGTGGCGTCGAGGGCAACGCGGCGTTCGAGCGGCGGCTGCGCGAGCGGACCGGACTGCCGGTGACCACCGGCGCGAGCTCGTGCCGGGCCGCGCTGGAGGAGCTCGGCTGCCGGCGGATCGCGGTCTTCTCGCCCTACCAGCCGATCGCCGACCGGGAGGTCGGGCGGTTCTTCGCCGAGGCCGGGTTCGACGTCGCGGCGATCACCGGGCTGCGCTGCCCGACCGCGATGGACATCGCCCGGGTGCCCGACGACCGGCTCCGGACCGTGGTCGCCGAGCTGGACGGGCCCGACGTCGACGCGATCGTCCAGGTCGGCACCAACCTGTCCTTCGTGGCCCTCGCCGACCGTCTGGAGCAGGAGCTCGGCAAACCGGTGATCGCGATCAACACCGCCACCCTCTGGTACGCGCTGCGCGAGCACGGGATCAGCGACCGGGTCACCGGGGCGGGTGTCCTGCTGCGCGAACACTGACCGGAGGCAGGCGCCGCCTGATCGCGGTCAGCAGCAGCATCGTGGCGAGGCAGAAGAGGGCGCCGAGCACGAAGATCCAGGCCGACCACCCCGGCACCACGAGCGGGGCGACCACCCCGCACAGCACGCCGACCTGCACGATTCCGGTGTAGACGTCGGCGCCCGCGCCCAGGCCGCCGTCCATCACATCGCTGAGCAGGACCATGCCGACGCTCTGGAAGCCGGCGGCGAACACCGCGTACAGCAGCTGGGACAGGATCAGCGTGGCCACGCCGCCTCCGGCGACGATCAAGGCGAAGGACACCAGACCCACACCCGCGATGAGTACGACTGCCCGGCGGCTGCCGATCCGGTCCGCCATGGCGGTGACCGTGCCCAGCAACGGAACCTCGGCGGCCACCGCGACCAGCAGCAGCAGCGCCACGAACGTCGCGGACCGGCCCTCGTTGACGATGAACAACGGCAGATACACCAGACGTACGCTGTCGGCGGCCCGCAGGAGCAGCACGGCCAGGACGCAGATCAGCAGGGTGGAGTGGGCGCGGGCCCGGCCCGGCCGCGGCGCCACCGGTTCCAGCTCCGGCTGCGGCTGCGGCTGCGGCTCGACTCTCTTGCCGGCGCCCAGCCACGGGATCAGCCCGTCGGCCAAGGCGAGGGCGGCCGCGATCCACAGCGGCTGGAAACCGTCCAGCACCTCCTGGAGCAGTCCGCCGGCCGAGGCCAGGGCGAGACCGGCCATGTAGCCGATGACGAAGACCTGACGCATCCGGCCGACCAGGCGGGCCGGGCCGTTCGTGCCCGATCCGGCGACGACGCTCATGTAGTGCGGGAAGATCAGAGTCATCGTCATCATCGCGGCGCCGCCGAGGTACATCGCCGGGGACGGCGTGGCCGCCAGCACGAGCAGCGTGCCGGCCGCCGCCACGAATCCGCTCAGCGACGGGCCCCACCAGGGTGAGCCGCGCCGCCGCAACTGCGGGCCGACGACCAGGTTGAGGACGGCGGCCACAACCGCGCTCACCGCGAAGAACAGCGCGATCTGCGCCTTGGACGCGCCGCTGCCCGCGATCGACAACGGCAGGATTACGCTGATCTGCCCGTAGAACGCGGCGTTCACCAGTACCGCGGCTCGGGCACCCGAGGTGCTGGCCATCGACGATGATAACTGGCTCAGGGGCGTAGCAGCGCCTCCTGGAAACGGCGCAGCTTTGCGCGTACCAGAAGATTTCGTTTTTCTCTCGGACCCGCTTCGATGTAGAGGATGAAGTCGGGGTGGACATGCTTGCCGGAACGGCCGGCCGCCCGCACGGTGGCGTCGCGGATCTCGGCGAGCTGGGCGACCGACAACTGGAGCACGTGCTCGTCGGGCTGGAACCTCGCACCCACCGGGTAGTCGCGGCCGGGCCGGCTCGTCATCTCGATGTGGCAGCCCAGGACGTGGGTCACCGGATGGGTCTCGGTGAAGGCGACCAGGCGTTCGAGCGTCTCGCGGAAGGCCTGGTAGTCGGCGACGTAAAGGCGGCCCGGGTAGACGGTGTCGCCGGTGAGCAGCAGGCCGGTCCGTGAATCGTGGACGGTGATGGCGGCCTCGTGGTGGCCCGGCGACCCGATGATCTCCAGGACCCGGCCGCCCAGGTCGAAGGAGACCTCGCCGGTCAGACCGCCCGGGAAGCCGAAGAACTCACGGACCGCCTGCTCGTCGTGTGCCACCACGGTCGTGCCGGGGCGGCCGGCGAACTGCGCGTCGGCCGCCACGTGGTCGCCGTGGCCGTGCGAGTGGGCGACCACCAGTTCGTACCCCTCGCGGGGATGCTCTTTCAGCCAGGTCTCGATGAGCGCGTCGACCGTCGCACGCAGCGGGAACACCGCCGGGTCGCGGCTGGCGCCGGTGTCGAGCAGGAACGCCCGATCGTCGCCGAGCAGCAGGTAGAGGAAGGGCGCCTCGTACTCGACGCGTTTGCTCTGGCGCAGGATCACGGTGCGCTCGTCGTAGAAGTGGGTCTGGATGGCCGGCTCGCCGCGGCGGCCGTGGATCCAGGCGACGTCGAGCGAGCCGGTCACGACTCCGTGGTGTTCAGTCATCGGTGGCCTCCGTGGGCGGTGGGATCGTCGGCAGGGTCGTCAGCCGGGCGTCAGTCGTCGGCGGGATCCGCGGGCAACGGGGTCGCGGCCAGGAAGTAGCGGGCGAAACGGCGGCCGGGACGACGGGCGTCCATGTCGGCCTCCGACCGGGCGAGGAACGGCTCCAGCAGCGCCAGCCACTGGGTCTTCAACTGCTCGGCCTCCTCGTCGGACACCAGGGCGAGCGCGGTGGTGAGCCCGGCCCGGCGGCGCCAGGCGGTGCTCTCCTCGTCGTCGCGGCCGACGAACTCGAGGATCGCCTGCATCTCACGATCCACCACCATCCGCTCCAGCTGCTGGCGGACGACCGCGTTGTCACCCGGGGAGAGCCGCAGCGTGGGCCGCGGATCGGGCAGGCGCCACTGGCGCTCGCGCCGGTCGCGGCCGGGACCGGCGTCCTCGACGAACCCGTACTTGGCGAGCTGGCGCAGGTGGAAGGAACAGCTGGCCTGCGAGACGCCGAGGACGCGCCCGCACTGCGCCGCGGTCGCCGGGCTGCTGGTGGCCAGCAGCTCCAGCAGGTCGAGTCGAAGTGGATGGGCCAGCGCCCGGATGGCGGTGGGATCGGTGATCCGCATATGCCAAAGACTACTTTGGGATTTCCCGGATTGTCAAAGGCTTCTTTGATAATCCGGGAACCGTGACGTGGGTGACAAACGACCCCGAAAGCCGCGCGGCACACCTAGCGTTCCCGGTGTGCAGGCCGACGAAGCTCCACCCCGTGTCGGCTGGCGAGACCTCTCCCCCACGGTGCGGCTGCTGATCGTCAACGTGTTCGGGATCAACCTCGGGTTCTTCATGGTGCTGCCGTTCCTGGCCACCCACCTGCGCGACGACCTCGGCTTCGCGGCCGCGCTGGTCGGCACGATCATGGGCCTGCGGACGCTGTTCCAGCAGGGGCTGTACGTGGTGGGCGGCACCGCCGCGGACCGCCTCGACCTGCGCCTGATGATCATGCTGGGTTGCGGGCTGCGGGTGGTGGCGTTCGGATTGTTCGCGGTCGTCACCAGCCCCGCCGGGATCATCACGGCCACCGCGATCACCGGTGTCGCCGGCGCCATCTTCGCCCCGGCCTCACAGACCTACCTGGCCCACTCCTCCCCCGGCCGGCGCGCCGAGACGTTCGCCTGGGTCAACGTCGCCGCCAACGCCGGAGTCCTGATCGGCCCGCTGCTCGGGGCACTGCTGCTCGCCATCGACTTCCGGCTGGTCAGCGCCCTCGCCTGCGGGGTCTTCGCGATCCTGACCATCGCGCAGGGGTTCGTGCTGCCGGCGATGCGGCGACCCGGGCCGTCGACCGGGATCCTCCAGTCGTGGCGCGAGGTCGTCACCAACCGGCGGTTCTTCGCCTACACCCTGGCCGGGTCGGCGTACTTCGCCCTGTTCAACCAGCTCTACCTCGCGATCCCCCTGGAAGCGCAACGGGTCACCGGGCACACCTCCGCGGTGACCGCGGTGTTCGTGGTGTCGACGGCCGTCGGGCTCACCTCCGGCGTACGCCTGGTCACCGCCTGCCGCCGCCGGTGGCGGTCCGCGGCGTCGATGGCGCTCGGACTGTCGCTGCTCGCCGCCGGATTCCTGCCGGCCGCCGTCGCCGCCCCGCTCATCCCGACCGCGACCTCGGCGCTCGAACCGGCAGCCGCCCTGACCGCGGCCCTGCCGGTGCTGGCCGGCACCGCGGTGTTCAGCGCCGGCGTCGCGATCACCAGCCCGTTCATGCTCGAACTGATCCCGATCATCGGCAGCGAACGCCTCTCCGGCACCTACTACGGCTTCTTCTATCTGGTGTCCTCGCTGCTGGCGGCCGCGGTCAGCAGCCTGACCGGCGCGCTGCTCGACCTCGACGGATTGCGGTGGCTGCCGTTCTTCGCGCTGTTCGCGGTCGGGGCGGCCGGAAGCGCCGGCATGGCCTGGATGCGGCGCCCGGTCAACCGCCTCCAGCGACTCGCCGCGGGAGCGGCGGGATAGGGTGCGGCGATGGCTGACGCACGACCGATCACCTACTACGGCACGCCGGTGCTGCACCGGCGCTGCGCCGACGTCACCGTCTTCGATCAGGCACTCGCCGATCTGATCGACGACATGTTCGCCTCGATGTACGCCGCGAACGGCGTCGGGCTGGCCGCCAACCAGATCGGCGTCGACGCGCAGATCTTCGTCTACGACTGCCCGGACGCCGACGACGTGCGCCAGAAGGGCCACGTGGTCAACCCGGTGATCACCGCGAGGTCCGACGAACTCGACGACGGCACCGAAGGCTGCCTGTCCGTGCCCGGGCCGCGAGCGTCGGTGCCACGCTCGACGGTCACCACGGTCACCGGCGTCGACCTCACCGGCGAGCCGATCACCGTCACCGGCACCGGCTACTTCGCACGCTGCCTGCAACACGAGACCGACCACCTCAACGGCACCCTCTACGTCGACCTGCTGCCCACCACACAGCGCGACGGCCTGCTACGCGAAGCCGGCCTCACCCCACCGGCCTGAGCACGACGTGATCGCCGCGGACCTCGCCGACCATCGCGAAGTCCGCGCGGTCCACGTCGCAGCAGAAGGCCAGGTCATCGGCGAGATCGACGAACTCCGAGGCGGGCCGCCGGGCGAACGCGTCGGCATGTTGCGCAGCGCCGGCCCGAACGCCCGCGACCAGCTCCGCATTACTCGGTTCCGCGTCGGCGCCCACTCCCGCCCGGCCCGGGTGAGGTGCACCGAGCAGGTCAGCCAGATAGTCGGCGCAGGCCCGGTCCTCGGCGGTCCGGCCGGTGCACAGCAACGTCCACGGAGCGTCGGCGCGATTGGCCGTGATCCATCGGGCCGTAGCCGTGACATTGCGCGCCGAGGCCGCCAGCAGGGCCGCCGGTGCGGAGCAGCGGGCCAGGCCGCGCGTGCCGTTGGACGTCGCCTGAATGAGGTTGCGGCCGTCGAGCGGGGCGGTCGACAGTTCGAACGGCGAGTTCCCGAAGTCGAAGTCCGCCGGCCGCAGCCCCCTGGACTCCCCCATGATCAGGTGATCCGGGAGCCTCTGCCGCAGGTCCCGGGCCGCATCGAGGGACGGCGCGCAGGCGATCTCGGAGACGCCGCGCTCGAAGGCGACCGCGGCCGTCGTGAACGCCCGGATGACATCGATGACGACGACGACCCGTCCGGGCGGGATCTCCACATCCATTCCGATGATCGACACAGTTGCCGATCGTCGGCCATCGGCCTGCGCCGGGCAACCGAGTTCCGGTCGCCGACCCGCTCTCACCGCCGCCGATCCGGCGGGTTCCCACCGCTGCCACAAGACGCCCAAGACGACGGTGCCAACCAGGGCGGGGCGGGAACTGTCATGGGGCTGTCATGTGACGGTGGTGCGAATGGGACGACGAGGGTGGATGCTGTGGTTTCGGGGCCGCGCGGAGGCCTTGAACGCGTATCGGGTGGCGGCGTACCGGTTCGGGCGCCGTCACCCGGTCGTCTCCGGCTCGAATCGCAGCGGCGGCGGCGCGGCCGGCAACGAGAATCCGCGGGACACCGATGACGGTTCGATGCCGGTTCGGAGTTCGCACAGCGCGGACAGCAGCAGCGCGGACGGCGCGGTGAAACACAACTGGACACCCCGAGCGCCGGCGCGTTCCTGGGCGGTGCTCAGCACGTTCAGTCCGGCGCGGTCGATGTGCGAGGCCTGTGACAGGTCCACGACGATCCGCTGATGGCAGGTCACCGCCCAGGCCAGCGCGTCACGCAGCATCGGCGCGGACGCCGCGTCGACCCTGCCCCGGACCGTGACGACGGCGGCGCCGCCACGCTCCTCGATCTTGACCAGGTCGGGAAACCCCGTGACCGGCTCCGGCATGCTCCAGGTCCTCTCCGGTAAGAGAGGACGGGTCCTCTCCGTTGGGTGAGGACGAGGTTCGCGCGGTCACATGGCGGTGACCGCACGGGATCATGTCAGTTGTTTGACGAAAGCCGCCGATGACGACGGACGCCCCAGCCGAGGGCGGCGGCCACGGTCACGCAGGTGATGGCCACGCCGACAGCGCCCCAGACCACCATCAGAATCGAGAGGCCGGCCCAGACGACCGCGCCGACAACCGCGAGAACGGTCATCAGCACTTTTTTCGGGATCATCCGGACCGGGCGGGCCAGGGACGGATCCTCGGCGGCCAGCTTTCCGACGATCTCCTCGAACTGCCGACGTGTGTCTCTGGTGGACAACTTTCGTCACCGCCCATCACTACGTGAACCTTGCTCATCCATGCATACCCCGTTTCGGCAACCACCGGCATGACCTGTGGCGGATGGTTTTCACGGCGGACCGATCCGGGACCGGTAATCGGCCACGGTAAGTGGACGGTCAGTGACCGCGCCGTCGCCGTCCGGCACCTGAAGCGGCTGTCCGCCGCGGACGAAGGTGACGGCGGCGATGTCCGGCCGCGCGGTCAGAGTGCAGACGATCTGGCCGTACGCGAGCACCGCGTCAACCCGCCCGCCGCCCTCCTCGGGATCGCTGATCTCGACGACAGCCGTGGTGCCGGGCGCCGGCACAGTCACTCGCAGCACGGCGGCGGCCAGCGACGTGGTCAGCCCCTGCGCCTGCTCGGCCGGGGTCGGGCCGAGCACGAGCAGGTCGAGCTGACGTTGTGGCCCCAACTGGGCCCCGGAGCGGCGGACCGTCTCGACGAGCCGGTCGTCCCTGGTCAGGCAGAGCACCTGGGCGACCTCGCCGGCCTGTTCGGAGGCGGTCGGTGAGACGGTCACGTTCAGCGGGCGGCGGGGCAGGGTCACCGGATGTGGCTCGTCCTGGACCGGCACACCGCACCCGGTCAGCAGGAACAGGCTGGTCAGCGTGACGGCGAAGCCGCGTACCCCGATCATTTGTCGAATCCCGGCAGGGTGAACCGGAACCTGGCGCCGCCGCCGGGCCGCCCGGTGACGCAGGCCTCGCCGCCGTGCGCGGCCGCGTGCCCGGCGACGATGGCCAGGCCGAGGCCGGTGCCGTCGCCGTCGCCGCGGGCGTGCGAGGCCGGCCCGCGGACGAACCTGTCGAAGATGGTCGCCTGATCCTTTTCGGCCACGCCCGGCCCGGCGTCGTCGACCTCCAGATAGCCGGGGGCGATCCGGACGGCGAGCGGGCCGCCGCCGTAGCGGACCGCGTTGTCGATCAGGTTGCCGAGCGCCTGCTCGACCCGGCGCCTGTCGACCGACCAGGTGGGCGGGGTGCCGGGCGCCGTCTCGACCAGGTCGGCGGGCAGGCTGCGGGACCGGCAGACCCGCTCGGCGAGCACGACCACGTCGACCTGCTCGCGGTGGGCCGGCTGGTCGGTGCGGGCCAGTTCGAGCAGATCGTTGACGAGCGCCTGGAACCTGGCGATCTCGGCGGTGACCAGCGTGATCGCGGCGCCGGCCCGCTCGTCGACCTGGTCGCGGCGCTTGTCGAGGACGCTGGCGGCGGCCTCCAGCGTCTGCAGCGGGGACCGCAGCTCGTGGCTGACGTCGGCGGCGAACCGGCGGTCGCGTTCCTGGCGACGGGCCAGCTCGTCGGCCATGTCGTTGAACGCGGCGGACAGTGGGGCGAGATCAGGTTCGGTCGCCGGGTCGAGGCGGGTGGTCAGGTCGCCGCCGGCGATGCCTCGGGCGGCCTCGGCGACGGCGGTCACCGGGCGCAGCGCGTGCCGGGTCACGTACCAGCCGAGGGCGGCGCCCGCGGCGGCCACCATGATCGCCACGGCGGTCAGCACGAGGGCCAGCGTCTGCAGGGTGCGCTCCAGCTCACCGAGCGAGATGATCTCGTAGAACACCGCCGACCCGGCCAGCGGCACACCCACCACCAGCGCCGGCCGGCCATCGCGACGGATCCGCTGCGCGCCGGCCTCACCGCCGGCGGTCATCTCCTGCATCTCCGGGGGTACGGCCGTGTCGACCGCCGGTTCGGCGCTGCGGGAGTGCCAGCGGCCGTCCAGATGAAGCAGCACATACCTGTCGGTGCCGGTGTCCAGCGACCGCAGCACCTCCAGCACATCCGGGGCGGGACCGGCGATCCCGGCGTTCACCACCGTCGCGTCGTAGTAGGTGGCCCGCACCGCGGTCCGCTCCCGCTCGGCGAACAGGGTGTTACGCACCGACTCGTACGACACCAGGCTGATGCAGGCCGACAAGATCAGCGCGCCCAATGCGAACGCGGCGCTGACCCGGGCACGCAGGCCGATCGGTCTCACGGCTGGAGTTTGTAGCCCAGGCCGCGGACCGTCACCAGGTGCCGTGGGTGGCCGGTCTCCCGCTCGATCTTCTGCCGCAGCCGGCCGACGTGCACGTCCACCACCCGCTCGTCGCCGAACTCGTGGCCCCACACCCGCTGGAGCAACTGCTGGCGGGACAGCACCAGGCCGGGGTGGTCGGCCAGTTCGCACAGCAGGCGGAACTCGGTGCGGGTCACGGCCACCGGCTCCCCGCCCAGCCGCACCTCGCCCGCCTCCGGCCGTACCTCAAGATCTCCGAAGGTCAGCACCGACGTCGCCGGCGCCGTCGGCAGACCGGCCGCCCGGCCGCGGCGCCGCAAGGCCCGCAGCCGGGCCGCGAGCTCCTTGACCTTGACCGGCTTGACGACGTAGTCGTCGGCGCCCGCCTCCAGGGCGGCGACGATGTCGTGGGTGTCGTCGCGGGCGCTGACCACGACGATCGGCACGTCGTCGTCGCGGCGCATCTGCCGGATGCACTCGTAGCCGTCCATCCCGGGCAACATCAGGTCGATGAGCACCGTGTCGGCGCGATGACGGCGCTGTGCCGACAGGCCCTCCTCGGCGGTGGCCACCGCGTGGGCGGTGTAGCCCTCGTCCTCCAGGGCCATCGCCAGCGACAGGCGGATCCGGTCGTCGTCCTCGATCAGCAGTACCGCGCTCATGACGTCAATCCTGTCGCGCGGAACGCTGATCGGCCCGTTTGTCACGCAACTGTCATGGTTGCGGGAAACTTCCGCAGATCAGGGCGGGCAGTCTGGCGGACATCGAGCGAGGAAGGGGGCCGCCATGACCGGGCTGAGTCTGATCGCGGCTGTGACGATCGGCGCCGTCATCGGTGTCGCCGGGCGGATGCTGACGGCCCGCTGCCGTACCGTGCCGGTGTGGTTGCCGCCTGCGGCCGGGGTCGCCGCCGCCGTGCTGGCGACCGTCCTCACCCGGATGGCCGGCGTCGGTGATCCGGGGCCGACGCTCGTCGAGTTCGTGCTCCAGGTGCTGTTCGCGGTGGCCGGTGTCACCGCCGTGGCGCTGACCGCCGAGCGGCCGGGCGCCCCCGCGCCGGGGAAGATCCGATGAGCGGGCGTCCTCCCCTGGTCGTCGTGCTGGTGACCGATCTGGATCAGCGGCTGGCCGACGAGCTGCGGCCGGGCATCATCGAGGCGGCCGAGTCGGGCCGGGACCTCGTGATCGACATGGGCGGTTCCGGAACCATCGACCCGGCCGGCCTCGGCCTGCTGGTCCGCGCGCACCGGTCGGCACGGCAGCACGGGGCGACGTTGTGCCTGGTCGCGCCGTCGCGGTTCGTACTCACCGTGCTGCACACGATGCGGCTGGACGGGGTGTTCCCGATCTACCCGGACCAGGCCACGGCGCTGTCCGGCCTGGCCCGGCCAGCGGTGCGGGTCTAGCGCCCCCTACCCCGGCTGAGGTGACTCGATCGCGGCGATGTTGGCGGCCTCGTCCGGGTCCGGGCCGGAGGTCTCCAGGAACGCCCGCAGCACCTCCACGGCGACGTCCGGGGCGAGCCGTTTCAGGCTCATGGCCAGCACGTTCGCGTCGTTCCAGAGGCGGGCGCCACGGGCGATCCAGGGATCCCAGGCGAGGGCGGCGCGCACACCCGGAACCTTGTTGGCGGCGATCGCCGTGCCGGTGCCGGTCCAGCACATCACCACGCCGTAGTCGGCCCGGCCGTCGACGACCGCCCGGCCCACGAACCGGCCCAGGTCAGGCCACGACGCCGTGGCATCCGGGCGGATCACTTCGTGGCCGCCCTCGGTCAGGGCGGTCGTCACGGCACGGGTGGTCTCGTTCTCGTCGTCACTGGCGAACGCGATCCGCATCCGGTCGACCCTAGCTGCTCAAGCCGTGTAGCCCGCGCAGAGTCCGTCCGGGTAGCGCCACAGGGTCGACGTCGCCATCGCCTCGTCTGCGGTGAACAGGGCGGCGTCCTTCTTGTCCACATCGTCGCCGGCGGCGTCCAGCAGGGCGACGACGGCGGTGCGTGCGGCGATCAGATCGGCGAGCGCGGCCCGGACCTTCTTGTCGGTGGTCAGCGAGCGCGCCTTGCGTACCGCCTGAATGTTGCTCTGCGTGCCGGCGCGCAGGGCCCGCACCGCGGCGGTGACCTCGGCCGGGGTCGCGTCGTCGCCGACGGCGAGGGGGCCGTTCGCCTCCCGGTTCGTGTAGAGGCGATTCTCGGCCTTCATCGTCGCGTCACAGGCGGCCTCCGGGTCGGCCTTCGCGGCGGTCGTGGGCTTCGGGGACGCTTTCGCGGTCGTCGGTTTCGGGGACTTCGCGGCGGCGCTGGGGCTGGTGGCTTTCACGGGCGTGGCCGATGCCGCAGCGGGCGTGGCCGATGGCGTGGCTGGCGTGGCGGGCGCGGCTGCACTCGGTGGTGCCGCCACGAACTCCGCCTCGTCCCCGCAGGCGGCGGTGAACAGGCACATGCCGAGCACCAGAACGGCCAGGGTCGATTTCATTCGGACGTCCTCAAGATCACACGATCGAAGCGCCGCGACTCTACACGCAAGTCGTTGACACCACGCCAACACAGGGCGGCCAGCCGTCGCCCACCGCGGTAAAACCGGCCGCATTCCCGCGCCCAGCGACGGCTCGCGGTCCCAGCCGTCGCCCACCGCGGTAAAACCGGCCGCATTCCCGCGCCCAGCGACGGCTCGCGGTCCCAGCCGTCGCCCACCGCGGTAAAGCCGCCCGCATTCCCGCGCCCAGCGACGGCTCGCGGTCCCAGCCGTCGCTCAGCACGGCCAAACCGGCCGCATTCCCGCGCTGAGCGACGGCTCGCGGCTGTCAACTGGCGGCGTTCACCAAGGCCTGGTAGGCGGACTCGTCGAGGGTTGCCGGGACGCTCGTCACGCGGAGGCGGAACAGCCAGCCCTCGCCGTACGGATCGGTGTTGATCAGGCCGGGATTGCCGGTGAGGGCGGTGTTCACCTCGACGATCTCGCCGTCGGCCGGGGCGTACACCTCGCTGACCGATTTGGTGGATTCGAGTTCGCCGGCCGGCTCGCCCGCGGCGACGATCGTGCCGGCCTCCGGAAGGTCGACGTAGATGACGTCACCGAGCGCGTCAGCGGCGAAAGCGGTGATGCCGACGGTGGCGATCTCGCCGTCGGTAAGCCATTCGTGGTCTTTGGTGAAACGCATTTCGAGAGGCTCCTTCGGTACGGGTGAGGGCCTCCCTCGCTCTGTCACGGGTGCCTGAGAGGTTCACCGCCGGGGCGGCTTGCACCTTGGGCGCAGCCCTGGTGGGGGCTGACTTTCCAGAGTCGCCTGACCGTTGCGGTACGTGGGCCTGAGAGATTCTGAGGGAGAAGTTGCTCCTTCGGCGACCCGCCCGCAGGCAGGTGCTCTCCCGCAGCGGCACAGCGGCGAAGTATGGAGTTGTGGCCCGGGAAAGCTATCCGGAGTCGCCCGCACCGGTCAAGATCGTCGGCATGGATGTCGCCCGGACCTTTCTCACCGAAGTGGACGCCCGCCAGCCGCCACCGGCGAACGCAGCGTGATCGGCGGGGTGGGCGTCATCGGTGGCTCCTACTTCGGGAGGGTGGTGTAGTCGGCGGTCAGGTATGTCTCGTAGCCGATCACCGCGGGGGCCCGGACGTCGAGTTTGCCGGTGTCGGTGGGCAGCATCTGCTCGTAGCCGAGCAGCGCGCCGGTGGCCGGGTCGACGATCAGGGTGTGGCGGGTCGGCAGGCCGGTGCGGTCGCTGGTGATCGAGAACGCGGCGCCCGCCCGGCCCGCGCGGTCGGTGACCGTGCCGTCGTAGGTGAGTCCGGGCAGTTGCGCGACGATCCGCAGCAGCCCGGACCGGGTGGCCGGGGTCAGCAGCCGTTCCCGGGCCAGGTCGGTGACGGCGACGAGCGTCTCGAACGGCCCGTTCTCCCGGGGATGCCCGATGTGCAGCCAACGGTCGAGGTCACCGATGGGCGGCTGGTCGGCCCACATCGCCCCGAACTGCCCTGCCGCATACTCCTGCGACCACGGGTCGAGGCCGTCGTCGAACAGGTTCTGGGCCCGCCACAGCACCTCCCGCCCGAGGGAGGTGAACTGCGCCTTCTCATAGCTGGTGGAGCGCCGGCCCGAGTTGTCCGACCCGCGCCACGACTCGGTCCGCGACGGGATGATCGCGGACGTCACCCGCTCGTCGTCGACATAGGTCCACAGGCTCCACGATCGGATCACCAGATGCTCGTAGTCGCCGCTGCGGGCCGGATCGGACGCGGTCGCCGCCCGGTCGGCGATGCCGGTGAGCACCTCCCGGGCCGATCCGGCCGCCGCGGTGTACTGCAGAGGCGGTGGCGTCGCCGCAAAGGCCGGGCGGGGCTGCGGCGCGAACTGCAAGCCGGCGATCACCAGCAGCACCAGCGCGGCGGCCACCGCGACCAGCCGCCGCCCGGCCGGCCTGGCCTGCCGCAGCTGCGGCGTGGCGAGGATGCGATCCAGGTCGGCGCGCCGGCCGGGAGCCGCGGTCAGCGGCCGGCCGTCGGCCGGGTCGGCCGGGCCGAGCAGGCGGCGGACGTCACGGGTCAGGGATGGGCTCACGATGGCTCTCCTCTCAGGGTTGGCACGGGGGCCGGGCTGCCGGTCGACAGCGCCTGCCGCAGGCGGGCACGGGCCCGGTGCAGGCGCATCGCGAACGCGGGCAGCGAACAGCCCGCCGCTTTCGCCGCCTGCCGCAGCGTCAGGCCCTCCCACCCGACCAGGCGCAGGGCTTCCGCGTCGGGCTCGGACAGGCCGGCCAGGGCCGCGGTCAGGCTGACCCGGCCGGCCACCGCGTCGGCGTGATCATCGGCCCAGAACTCTCCGTGATCAGCGGCCCGCGCGGTCAGCGCCGCCCGGCGGCCCGCCCCGCGGACCTCGTTGGCCAGGACTTTCCGCGCGGTTCCATACAGCCAGGGCAGCGCGTCAGCCGGGACCTCCGGCAGCCGCCGCCAGGCGACGAGAAACACCTCCGCAACGACGTCACGCACCGCTGCGTCGTCGAGACGGCGGCGCACATAACGTTCAACGGCGTCGTAGTGCTGCTCATACAGCACCGTGAACCGTTCCTCCGAGTTCGCCATTCGACCTCCCACCATGCCTGTGTCCGGCAAGGCGCGGATGTTCACCGCCGATCTTCAAAGAAAATTCAACGACCTGCTGCGGTACGGCTACCCGCCCCGGCCGACATGAGGCTCCAGCGGGGCGCCCGATGTCAGCGAAGAACCACCGACCAGCGGTGATCAGTAATACTGGAGACATCTCCACTTCCCGTTGACTAAGCGGAGACCTCTCCGTTAACGTTTCCAGTGACACGAAACGGAGGGTCGACATGGCTGACGTATTGGTGACCGGCGGCTCGGGCTACATCGCCGGATGGTGCGCCCGGGCGCTGCTCGACGCCGGGCACACGGTGCGGGCGACGGTCCGCGATCTGGCCCGCGAGCCGCAGGTCCGGGCGATGCTGGGTGAGCCCGGCGCGCGGCTCCGGGTGGTGCAGGCAGACCTGCAGAGCGACGCGGGCTGGGCCGAGGCCACCGCCGGCTGCGGCCACGTGCTGCACGTCGCGTCGCCCACGCTGACCCACCAGCCGCGCAACGACGACGAGATGGTGCGCCCGGCCGTCGACGGGACGCTGCGGGTGCTCCGGGCGGCCCGCGACGCCGGTGTGCGGCGGGTGGTGATGACCTCGGCGATCGGCGCGGTCGCGTACGGGCACCCGGACCGGGACACTCCGTTCACCGAGAGTGACTGGACGAACGTCGACGCCGGCATCGCGCCGTACCAGAAGTCGAAGACCCTCGCCGAACGCGCGGCCTGGGATTTCGTGGGCGAAGACGGCCGCGGACTGGAGCTGGCCACGGTCAACCCGACCGCGGTGCTCGGTCCGGTCCTCGGCCCCGACTACTCCCCGTCGCTCAACGGGATCGCCCGCATGCTCGACGGCTCGATGCCGACGCTGCTGCCGTTCGCCACCGGTTACGTCGACGTCCGCGACGTGGCGTCGCTGCACCTGCTCGCGATGACCGAACCGGCCGCCGCCGGTGAACGGTTCATCGCCACCGCCGGGCACAGCCTCTGGCAGCGTGAGGTCGCCGCCATCCTGCGTGAACGCCTCGGCGAACGGGCCGCCGAGGTGCCCACCCGGGAGATGCCGCTGTGGGCGGCGCAGGGCCTGGCCCGGGTCAACCCGGAGATGCGGGCGCTGCGGAAACTGCTCGGCCGCAACCTGGACGCGACCTCAGCGAAGGCCGAGAAGCTGCTCGGCTGGAAGACCCGCCCGATCGAGGACACCATCGCCGAGACGGCCGAGAGCCTTCTCGCCCTCCCGAAATGAGCGACACCATGCGCGTAGTGCTTTTCGGCGCGACCGGAATGGTCGGCCACGGGGTGCTCACCGCCCTGCTCGAAGATCCCGCGATCACCGGAGTCGTCTCGGTGTCGCGGCGGCTCACCGGGCGTTCCCACCCCAAACTGCGGGAGATCCAGCACCGGGACTTCACCGACTACCGGACGCTCGACGCGGAGTTCGCCGGCGCGCACGCCACCCTGTTCTGTCTGGGCACCCCGTCGGCCGGGAAGACCGAACCGGAATACACCAGGATCACCCGGGACTATGCGGTGGCCGCGGCCACGGCGGCGCTGCGCGGCAATCCGGAGAGCCTGTTCGCGTACGTCTCGGCCAACCGCGCCGACAGCACCAGGCGGACCATGTGGATCCGGGTGAAGGGCCGTGCCGAGGAAAGCCTGGCCGCCGTGCATCCGCGGGCGTACTTCGTGCGGCCCGGTTTCATCCGCCCCTGCCGTGGCGCACGGCCTTCCACCCGGGCACAACGCGCCGTCTACGCGGTCCTGACCCCGTGTTATCCGCTGCTGAAGCGCCTCTTCCCGACCGGGGTGACGACGACCGACGCGATCGCGTACACCATGCTCGAACTGATCCACGCCCCGGAAACCGTCCCCCGGAAGCTCGACAACACCCTGATCAACGAGATCGCCCACCGGGGCGCCGCCCGGGTCACGTCAGGTCGACGTCCTCGAAGTCGAAACTGACCGTCCGGAGATGGGGCAGGCCGCGCAGCACGGCCAGGATCCGGTCGTCCGGCTCGCCGGGCAGGGAGAGCTCCCGGAGCTCGGTCAGCTCACCGATCCAGTCCGGGATCTCGGCGATCTCGTTCATCCAGAGCCCGAGCGTTCGCAGTCTCGTCAGCCCCCGGATCCACTCCGGCACCGTGGTCAGACCGTTGCGTGACAGCTGGAGGCGGGTCAGTTCGGTGAGCCGGCCCAGACTGTCCGGCAGGCTTTCCGGCGACTCGTTGAACCAGCCGAGGTAGAGGTCCAGATCGGTGAGCCGGGTCAGGTTCCCGATGGTCTCCGGGAGCCGGTCCGAGCGGGTGTCGACGAGGGCGAGCTCGCGGAGGTCGGTCAGCCGTCCGAGGAAGTCGAGCGGCTCACCCTCCAGGTTGTTCTCGCTGAGGCTGAGCACACGCAGCCCGGTCAGCTCACCGAGCACGTCCGGCGTCTCCTCCAGGTTGTTGCCCTGGAGGTTGAGGCCGGTGAGCCCACCGAGTTCGGGAAGCCAGCCGGGCAGGTCGTCGAGGTTGTTGAACCCCAGATCGAGGGATTCGAGGCGCCCCAGCCCACGAACCGCCTCCGGAACCGCGTCCAGCCCGCACCGGGACAGGTCGAGCGCTCGCGTCTGCGCCGCTGCCGCGATCCGCGCCGAAACCTCCGTCATGGGCCCGATCGTAGACGGGCGGCGCGCTCAGCACTTGCGCCAGAGGACGTGGAAGTCGGAGCCGCTGGTCGAGTCCATGGTGAGGGCGTTGCGGCCGGAAGTGGAGCCGGCGTCCACCTTCAGCTCGAAGTTGACGTTGAGGTACCGGCTCGACCCACACGGCAGATAGGAGACGTCACTCTTGGGGATCTTGTGGGTACGGCTCCACGTGCCCTTGAGCGGCCCGGTGAACGTGTCGCTGAGCCGGTCGGTGCCGGCGTCGCCGGCCCAGTAGTAGTGGGTCGCCTGAGTGCCGGACGCGCCGGACCGGAGGCTGACGGTGCCCCTGGTGACGATCCGGTTGAGCCCCCACGTCCAGCCGTGCGGGGTGCGGACGTCCAGGGCGAGCTGGCAGTTCTTGCGGAAGTCGAGCGGGTCGGAGCCGGGCCCGGTGGAGGCGGCGAACCCCCGGTAGACGAGTTTGAACGAGCTGCCGTCGGTCGACACGTCCGCTGCTCCGGCCGGGCAGCCGGAGCCGTTGGCGGACACGATCTCGACGACCACCTTCTTCGGCGGCGGGGCGGCGGCGGACGACGACGGCACGGCCGCGGTGGCGGCCAGGGAGGCGAGGAGCGCGGTTCCGGTGGCGACGGTGTGCAGCATGGGGACCTCTCAGGTGCGCGCAATGAGTGACATACGCCGAACGTACGTTTCACCACGTTTGCCCGCCGGGGTCATCCACGCTTTTCGGCCGTGCGGGGGATGCCCGGATGGTCCACGAGGCCAGGAAGGGATGCAGGCCCCGGACGGTGTCAGCGGTTGCGCATGCGCCGCAGTCTCCCCCGCAGGCTGGTGCAGCACTTGCCGGGGCAGCCGTCGTCGGCGCAGCACTCACCGTCCCGGCAGGTGTCCGGGCAGCAGTCGTCGTCGCAGCAGGTCTCGCAGCACTCGCCGGCGCAGTCGTCGGACGAGCAGCAGTCACCGTCGCAGCAGTCGCTGTCACAGCAGTCGTCGTCGCAGCACTCGTCATCGTCATCGTCGTCGGGTTCGGCCGGTTGCGGGATCTCGTCCGGGTCCCGGGGCGGCAGGTCGACGCGCAGGTCGGGGTGGATGCGGGAGTCGATGTACGGGACCGCCCGCTCGGCGTTCTCCAGCACCGTGGGCTCGACGGCGACCGAGATGCCGTCGTACCCGATCAGCCGCCGGCCGCCGTCGGGGTAGGCGAGCAGGGCCGCACACTGGTCGAACGTGACGGTGAGGTGGTCCTCCCGGCCGTCGGTGAGGCTGACGCCCTGCTGCCCGACGATCAGGCGGATCTCGGCGTCGCTGATCGCGGGGTGGGCGGTCCCGGTGACCGCGAAGGTCGACCTGTGCGGCGCCCGGGTGAACCCGGCCCACTTCACCCGCACCCCCTGCGGGGCCATGATCAGCCCGTCCGCCCACGCCTCGGCCGCGATCGCCTGGACCTGGGCCGGTGTGACGGCGCGGGCGGCGGCGACCAGTTCCGGCAGGTCCAGAACGGGCTGGCCGGTGAGCAGGTCGAGCACCTGGTCGGGCAGCAGCGCGCCCCGGCGGGCGGCCTCGGCGAGACGGTCGCACTCCTGGGCGATGACCGTCGTGACCTCGGCCGGGTCGGCGCCGGTGTACCGCAGCGAGGCCAGCACGTCGACGAAACCACCGAGGACGGCGCCGCTCTTCTCCGGCAGCGCGTCGGCGGACGCGGAGACCGAGGCGGTCCCGTTGCCGCGGGTCGTGTAGCCGGTCTGCACCGTGTACGAGATGCCGCTCTCCTGGCGCAGCGTCCGGAACATGGCCCGCTGCAGGACGGTCGCGAAGATCGCGGACGCGGCGTGGCGGCGCACGTCGGCGTTCCAGGCGAGCATCCCGGGCGGGCCGGTGACGAAGGCGGGACGGGTGGGAAGCGCCGACGAGGCACGGGGCGCGGGCCGGCGTACCCCATCGGGAAGTTTGAGACGCAACCCGGGCGGCATCGCCGGGCCGGCCACCCACAACGCCGCGTTCTGCCTGGTGAAGAACCAGTCGGTCCAGCGGCGCAGGCCGTCCGGGGTGATCGCGGGCAGGCCCATCTCGCCGTAGCCGCCGATGCCGAAGTCGCGGGCGCCGTGCCGGTTCAGGGCGAGCAGGTGGTCGGCGGAGATACCGCGGCCGCGCTGCTCGGTGCGCAGGATCTCCTTCTCGGTGGCGAGCCGGTGCAGCGGCAGGTCGTGCAGGGCCTGGCTGACGCCGTTGAGGAACGCGACGACGTCGGTGTCACCGCCCTGGGTGTGGAAGTAGGTGACCTCGTCGCCTGTCGCGCCGTTGTAGTGGTAGTCGGCGACGCCGAGCGGGAACAGCGCCAGGTGCTCGATGAGGTGGGTGATGCCGTGCCGGGACAGCGGCTCGTCGGCGAACCCGACGCGGAAGGCTAGACCGGCCCGGGTGGGGCCGTCGGTGCGGGTGAACAGCCCGGGGATGCCGTCGACCTCGAAACGTTCGATCATGATGCGGTCTCCAGAGCCCAGGCGCGCGCCTGACGTACCGCCGCCGGAAGGTCTTTGACGAAGTATTCCCAGGGATATTCGGTGATCAGGTCGCCGAGCAGCCGGAACGGCCAGGCGGTGGCGGCCCGGTCGTCCAGCAGCCGGAAGACGCAGGCGAACGTGCTGGCGGCCTGCAACCAGCCGTGGGTACGCCGGAAGGCCGGGTCCCCGATCGAACGCCGGGCCGCCTCGTAGAGCTCGTCCCGGACGGCCGGCTGCCGCAGGTAGCCGGTGATCGCGCTGCCGTCGCGCTGGGCCCGCACGTCGGCCAGCACATGCTCGAGGTGCCCCTCGGCGACGAGGACCCCGTGCGCTCCCCCGGCCGGGGCGGCGCGCATCGCGTCGCGGGCGAAGGTGTGCAGTTCCTCCCACGAGCCGCCCCATTTCGGGCACAGTTGCTGGATGAGCTGGCGCTGGGCCGGCAGGTGGTGGGGGTCGACGGCGGCCACCCGGTCGTAGCGGCGGCGGGCCTCGGCCTGGCCCAGCGACAGGCCGCGCGCCGAGATCAGCCGGACGGTCCAGACCGCCGGGTCGCGCGGGCACCGGGCGGCGCCCTCGATCAACACCTCCTCGGCCCGGCCCAGCCACTCGTGGAACTGCCGGAACTGGTCCTCGCTCACGTTCTGGGCCCGCGCCGAGGTGCGGACGTCCCAGCCGATGCCGATCAGGTGGTCACCAAGCATCGCGGAGGCCGCGCCGTCGGACGGATCACGCCGCAGGACGTCGCGCAGGAAGTCCTCCAGGCCGGCCTCGTCGGCGCCGATGCGGATCATCGCGGTCCGGCTGTCGGAGGGCACCGAGTCGATCACGCGACGGCAGCCGGACCAGTCCCGGCGGGCCAGGGCAGCCCGCAGAGGCCCGATCTCCGGGTACGCGGCGGCGAAGTCGAGTACGACGTCGTTGGACGGCGGCATGGCCGCAGACGGTACCTCAGATGATCTTGCATGGATACCCGTGACACCTGGCTGACACCGACTGTTCTCTACAACGGACTCTGCAGTGATTCCATCGAGGAAGTCGAGGACCGGATCATGACAGAGGCGACCATCGTCGCCGACGGGTTGCGGAAACGCTTCGGGTCGGCGCAGGCGCTGGACGGGATGTCGTTCGCCGTCCGGGCGGGGCAGATCACCGGGTTCATCGGGCCGAACGGGGCCGGCAAGTCCACCACCATGCGGGTGATCCTCGGGCTGGACCGGCCCGATTCGGGGACCGCCCTGGTCGACGGGCAGCCGTACCGGACCCTACGCCGGCCGCTGTGCCATCTCGGGTCGCTGCTGGACGCGGCGGCGTTGCAGCCCAGCCGGACCGCCCGCAACCACCTGCTGTGGGTCGCCCATTCGCAGGGGCTGGGCGCGGACCGGGTGGACGCGGTGATCGAGCAGGCCGGACTGCAGACGGTGGCCAGGCGGGCGGCCGGCGGGTTCTCGCTCGGCATGCGGCAGCGGCTGGGCATCGCGATGGCGCTGCTCGGCGACCCGCCCACGCTGATGCTGGACGAGCCGTTCAACGGCATGGACCCGGAGGGCATCATCTGGATGCGCGGCTTCCTGCGGTCGCTGGCCGGGCAGGGCCGGGCCGTGCTGGTGTCCAGCCACCTGATGAGCGAGCTCCAGGACTGCGCGAGCCGGGTGGTGATCGCCGGCCGGGGCCGGGTCATCGCCGACATGGCGGTGGCCGACCTGCTGCGATCGGCGTCCGGCGGGCGGGTCACGGTACGCACCGGCGCACCGGAGGCGGCCGACGTGCTTCGTGCGGCGGGTGGCACGGTGACCGCTTCCGATCAGGGTTCGGTCACCGTCTCGGGGCTGGAGCCGGACCGGGTGATCGCCGCGCTGAGCGCCCGTGCCGTGCCGTTCTCCGAGGTGGCGGCGCACCGGGCATCACTCGAGGACGCCTATCTCGAGCTGACCCGGGACGCCGTCGAGTACCGGGCGTCGGAGGCGGCGCGATGAGGGCCGAGTGGACGAAGTTCCGTACCGTCCGCGGTTTCGTCATCGCGATGATCATCGCGGTCGGGGCGATCCTCGCGCTGGGGCTGACGCCGATGTCCGGGACCTGCACCGAGAAGACGTGCCGGCAGCCGGTCGGCCCGGAGGGCGAGGAGGTGCGCGACACCTTCTACCTGCTGCACCGGCCGCTCACCGGGGACGGCAGCCTCACCGCCCGGCTCACCTCGATGACCGGCCGGGTGCCGGACATTCCGGATGACGAGGGCGACAACGACCGGGCCGGCGGCGGACATTCCGCCGGGCCGGCCGGCGGCGAGGGAATGCGAGAGGGCCTGGTGGCCTGGGCCAAAGCGGGTCTGATCATCAAGGATGGTACGGAACGCGGCTCGGCCTACGCGGCGGTGATGATGACCGGCGGCCACGGTGTGCGGATGCAGCACAACTACGTGCACGACCGGGCGGCGCAACCTTCGACGCCGGGTGCGCCCGTGCCGACCTGGCTGCGATTGACCCGGGCCGGCGACGTGATCACCGGCGAGTCGTCGGCTGATGGTGTGAACTGGACCAGGGTCGCCTCGGTGGAGCTGGCCGGGCTGCCGCCGACCGTGCGGATCGGGCTGTTCGCGACGTCGCCGCAGTTCGTCGAGGCGACCGGACTGGCCGGGAACTCCAGCGGGCCGAGCCTCGTCACGGCGACCTTCGACGACATCAGCGGCGGCGCCGGCGGATGGACGGGCGAGGGTGACGGCTCCCATCAGAGCACCGGCACGGGCTTCACGCTGACCGGCTCGGGGGACATCGGGCCCGCCGTGGTCGGCGCGGCCGGGCTCGGGGTGTCGATCACCCAGACGCTGCTCGGCACGTTCGCCGGACTGGTGCTGGTCGTGGTGGTCGGGGCGGCGTTCATGACCGGCGAGTACCGGCGCGGCCTGATCCGCACCACGCTCGCCGCCACGCCGCGCCGGGGCCGAGTGCTGCTGGCCAAGGCGGCCGTCCTCGGCGGGGTGACGTTCGTGGCCGGGCTGGCCGGCGCGGCCGTCGTGGTCATCGCCGGGCGGCGGCTGCTCGTCGGCAACGGGGTCTATGTGCTGCCGTCCACCCCGCTGACCGAACTACGGCTGATCGCCGGGACGGCGGCGCTGCTCGCGGTCGCGGCCGTGCTGGCACTCGGAATCGGGACGATGCTGCGGCGCAGCGCGGTGGCGATCAGCGCGGTCATCGGGCTGATCGTGCTGCCGTACCTGCTGGCGCTGACCGTCCTGCCGGCGACCGCCGCGGACTGGCTGTTGCGGGTCACGCCGGCGGCGGCGTTCGCGGTGCAGCAGAGCGCGAAGCAGTTCTACCAGGTGGAGAACCTGTACACCCCGGTCAACGGCTACTTTCCGCTGCCGTGGTGGGCCGGCTTCGGCGTGCTGTGCCTGTGGGCGGCCGCCGCACTGACCGGCGCGGCCGTGCTCCTGCACCGGAGGGACGCGTGAACGCCCCGCGGGCAGATGCGCTGCGCATGGAGTGGACGAAGTTCCGTACCGCTCCGGGAAGTCTGTGGTTGTCATCGGCGGTCGTGGTGGTGACCGTCGCCGGTGGGGCGGCGACCATCGCGTCGGTGACGACCGGGGATCTGGCCGAGTACAGCCTCACCGGGGTGCAGCTCGGCCAGGCGGTGGTCGCGGTGATCGCGGCCCTGGTGGTGGGCGGTGAGTACCGCACCGGCATGATCCGCACGACGCTGGCTGCGGTGCCCCGCCGGATCACGGTGCTCGGCGCCAAGACGGTGATCGTCGCGGGTGTGGTGGCCGCGTCCGGTGCGGTGTCGGTGGCGGCGAGTGTGCTGGTCGGGCGGGCGATCCGGCCGGCGCTCGTGTTGTCCGACGCGGCGGTGCTGCGGGCGGCCTGCGGTTCGGTGCTCTACCTGGTTCTGATCTCGCTGCTCGCCGTAGGGGTGGCCGCGATCACCCGGGACACCGCGGCGGCGATCGGTGTGGTGCTCGGTCTGCTCTACGTCTTCACGATCGTCGCGCAGATGGTCCCCGACCCGGACGTGCGGGCTGATCTGAAGCAGATCGCGCCGATGAGTGCCGGCCTGGCGATACAGGCAACCCAGGACTTGGCTCACCAGCCGATCGCCCCCTGGCACGGCCTCGGCGTGCTGGCCGCATGGGCCGCCGGAGCACTGCTGACCGGCGGCACCTTGCTCAAGCTGCGCGACTCCTGACCAGAGGCCCGCCCCGACGCGAAATGCCGCCCCATCCGCGATCTTGTGGAAGTCCGGTCGCATTCGAGTTTCGCCGTTTTGGCCAGCGACATTGCCGGTCAGGGGCCGAAATGAATCTTGCGTTCGTCCTGGTCGGCGTAATCCCCAGCGAACTCCACAAGATCACCGCGAGGTCTTGTGACCTTGGATGGCTGTCCAGAGGTGATGCCGGAGCGGACTGCCGAGGGCGAGTCCGCTGGCCGGGGCGATGGTCAGCGCACACGCTCGCCGATCGTGTGCGCCTGCTTCGCTCCGACGGGGACGGGCGCACACGTTGTGCCGTATGTGTGCGCCTGCCGTCGTCCCGACGAGGATGAAATCGCACATTGCCGCATTGTGTGCGCTGGTCGTCGCGCGCCGGCGACCCGCGCCGGCCGAACACCGGCGACCGCGTCTGGCCGAGCGCTGGCGACCGGGCCGGGCCGGCGCCGCCGACCGCATCCAGCGGAAAGCCGACGACCAAGGTTTGCGGCCGATACCCGGTGCGCCGTCACCCAAGCGATCCCCAAAGTGGCGAAACTCGAGGGTCATCCCAGTCCCGCCGAACTCCACAAGTCTTCCCGGGCGCTTCGCGCCTGCCCGGGGTGGGGGAAAACGGCTGTGGGCAGGCATCATCGCGCCCTTACGCCCCGCGAGATCGGGCGAGCCTCGCGTCATGGCCACAGTCACCTGCAGCTTCGCACGGGTCGGGCTTTGTTTCTATCCAGATCGCCCGCGAGCGGCGGCGAGCGGGTGGTCAGGGGAACGTGACGGTGATGTCGAGGCCGCCGGTTGCGGGGGCGGTCGCCACCAGGTCAGCGTGGTGCGTGGTGGCGATCGCCCGGACGATGGCGAGACCCAGCCCGTGGCCGTCACCGTGGCGGATCCGCGAGCGGTGCAGCTGCTGGAACGGCTCGAACAGACGCTCGACGTCGTCCGGCGGGACGACCGGACCGGTGTTGCGCACGACCAGCCGGGCCGTGCCGTCCACCGACGAGGTCGTCACCTCGACACGGCCACCGGCGACGTTGTGCCGTACAGCGTTGTCGACCAGGTTGGCGATCAGGCTCTGCACCAGCCGCGGGTCCGCCGAAAGCGGCGCCGGACCGAGGTCGACCTCAACGGTCAAACCGGCGGAAGGCGCCGCGCCGCCCGGAGCAGCGGACGGGCGCGAGGCGGGGTCGCCGGCCGGAGCGATGGGTGGCCGGGCCGCGAAGACGCCGCGGGTCAGGTCGGCGAGGTCGCACGGCTGGCGGGACTCGACGCCCTGTTCGCCGCTGGCCAGGGCGAACAGCGCCTCCAGCAGCCGCTCCTGGGCCGCGCCGAGCGCCAGCACCTCCCGGCAGGCCTCCTCCAGCGAGCCGACGGTGACCCCCGGGTCGGCGAGGGCGACCTGAAGCAGGGCACGCTCGGCGGTCAGCGGGGTGCGCAGTTCGTGGGAGGCGTTCGCGATGAACTGCCGCTGCGCCGCGAACGCCGTCTCCAACCGCTGGAACAGGGCGTCGAGGGTGGCCGCGAGCTCGGCGAACTCGTCGGAGCCGCCGATGTCGCCGAGCCGGCGGTGCAGGTCGGTGGCCGAGATGTCGCGGGCGGTCGTGGTGATGGCGCGCACCGGCCGCAGGAACCGGCCCGCGACCAGGCGGCCCAGCAGCAGCGACACCAGCACGAGGACCGTCATCAGCACCGCCCACGGGCCCAGCGGGAAACCCGGGCCCACCGGATCGGGCCGGGGTGGGACACCCGTGCCGGCCGGCACCGACTCGCGGCCGGCCAGCAGCGAGACAGTGACCAGGACGGTGCCGGTGAGGGTGAACGGGACGGCGTAGAGCAGGGTGAGCTGGGTGCGCAGGGTCAGCCGCCGGCGGGTCACGGCTCGCCGACCCGGTAGCCGCCCTCGCGCACCGTGTGCACCACCTGTGGCTCGCCGAGTTTCGAGCGCAGGCGGCGGACCGTGGTCTTCACCGCTGTGGTGAACGGGTCGGCGGCCTCGTCCCACACCCGCTCCAGCAGTTCCTCGGCGGGTACGGCACGCCCGCCGGCGGCCAGCAGGCACTCCAGCACGGCCAGCTCCTTCGGGCTCAGGTCGAGCCGCCGACCGGCCCGGGTGGCGCTGCGGCGGCCGGTGTCCAGGGTCAGGTCACCGCACTCCAGCACCGGCGGGACCAGCACGGACGGACGGCGGGCCAGCGCCCGGATGCGGGCGACCAGCTCGTCGAAGTCGAACGGTTTGGGCAGGTAGTCGTCGGCGCCCAGGCCGAGGCCGTCGACCCGGTCCCGGACCGTGCCGGAGGCGGTGAGCATCAGCACCCGGCACTCCCGGTGGTCGGCGACGATCCGGCGGCACACGTCGTCGCCGTGGGTGCCCGGCAGGTCGCGGTCGAGGACGACCACGTCGTAGCGGTTGACGGACAGCCGCTCCAGGGCGTCGTCGCCGTCACCGACGACGTCGGCGGCCATGCCCTCGCGGCGCAGGCCGACACCGATGGTCCGGGCGAGGATCTCGAAATCCTCCACGACGAGAACACGCATCCCGACATGGTGTCAGCCCACCGGTGACAACCCGGTGACAGTCAAACCGGTCAGGCGAACCGGTCAGGCGAACCGGTCAGGACAGGGCCGGGACGCTCCAGGAATCCATCCAGGCCGGGATGCCGTCCGGCGGCAGCGGCCGGCACATGAGGTAGCCCTGCGCCTGCTCGCAGCCCATGTCGACGACCGCGGACAGGGTCTGTTCGTCCTCGATGCCCTCGGCGACCACGGTCAGGTCGAGGGCGTGCGCCAGGTCGATGATCGCGCCCGCGATGGCCCGGCCGCGGTCGGTGGTGAGGATCTCGGCGGTGAACTTGCGGTCGATCTTCAGCTCGTCCAGCGGCATCGACTGGAGGTAGCTCATCGACGAGTAGCCCACCCCGAAGTCGTCGATGGAGATCCGGACACCCTGCTCACGCAGCACCGACAGGGCGGCGACGGCGGCGTCCGGGTCGATGATGAAGAACGACTCGGTGATCTCCAGGGTGAGCCGGCCGGCGACCGCGTCGTGCCGGCGGATCAGCTCACCGACCCGGTTCGGGAAGCCGGTGTCGCGCAGGCAGGCGGCGCCCACGTTGACCGCGACCGGGACGTCACGGCCGGCCTCCCGCCACTGCCGCTGCTGCCCGAGGGCCATGTCCAGGACGGCCTCGGTGAGCGTCAGCATCAGGTCGCTCTGCTCGGCCTCCGGCACGAACGCCTGCGGCCCGAGCAGCCCGCGGATCGGGTGCCGCCAGCGCACCAGCGCCTCCAGGCCGGCCACCGACCGGTCCGGCAGGCCGATCTTGGGCTGGTAGTGCAGCTCCAGCTCACCCCGGTCGATCCCGGTACGCAGATCGGCGAGCAGGGTGAGCTGTTCGAAGCTGTTGGTGTCGTTCTCCACCTCGTACCCGGCGACGCCGAGGTGGTTGCGTTTGGCGTGGTACATCGCCACGTCGGCGTGCTGGAGCAGTTCCTCGGCCGACGAACTGGGCGCCGGATAGTACGAGTACCCGATGCTGCCACTGATGTCCACGGTGAGCCCACCCAGCTCGGCCGGCCCGCACAGCTCGGCGAGCAGGCGCTGGGCCACGGCGCCGGCGTCGGCCAGCTCCTCGACGTCGGCGAGCAGCACCGCGAACTCGTCGCCGCCGAGCCTCGCCACCAGGTCGGCCGGGCGGGTCGCGCCGCGCAGGCGGCGGGCCACCTCCATCAGCAGCAGGTCGCCGGAGTGGTGGCCGAGGGTGTCGTTGACCTCCTTGAACCGGTTCAGGTCGAGCAGCAGCAGACCGACCCCGGGGCCGCCGCGGTCGGCTTCGGCGATGGCCCGGGTCACCCGGTCAGTGAGCAGCCGCCGGTTGGCCAGCCCGGTGAGCCCGTCGTGCGAGGCCCGGTAGTCGTTGTCGGCGGCCTGCCGTTCGGTGCGTTTCTGGTAGGTCAGCAGCACCAGCCCGCACAGGATCACCAGCAGCAGATCGGCCGCGGACAGCACCTTGACCGCGATCAGCTGGCGGGCGGTGTCCCGTTTGGCGTCGCGCAGCACCACGCCGATGCTGAGGTTGTTGCGGGCCACGTTCACCGACGCCTGGCGGCGCAGGCCGGAGGCGCTCAGGGCGGCCTGCTTGGCGAACTTCAGGGTGCCGTCCCGGTCGTCGGCCGAGGCCGCGTCGATCAGGTTCCGCAGCGTCCAGGTGTATCCGCCGTAAGCGTTCTGGAGCGCCATCGCCTGCCGGGCGTCCGGTTCACCGCCGTTGGCGAGCAGCCAGCGCAGGTTCGGCTCAGCCGACCCGATCGAGGACAGCAACGGCTGCCGGTCGGCCTGATCGGGCGACTCGAGATAGTCCTCCAGCAGCTCGTACTCGATGCTGATCTTGAGGTAGATCTCGTTCCACTGCTGGCTGGTCTGCTGCGTGGCGGCCGCGATGTCGGCCGCCCGCGAGCTGGTCTGGCTGCTCACCACGGCCATCGCGGCGAGAAGAGCCAAACCCACGGTCAAAGCCACCACAGCGGTACGGGCGACCGCGCGCCGCCGTAACCAATCCCGCATGGGTACCTCCCCGGTTCGTATCGGCCGGGCCGCCGCACGATTGAGATCGTCTCTCAGCCGGACGGCCACGTCTGCCGAACAGGAACGGGTGAGGGTGGGAGCTGCCGTGCTGGCGGTGTCGTTGCTGCTCGGCGCGTGCGGTGACGCGGCGCCGGCGACGCCCGCTCCGGCCGTGCTGGTCGTCGCCGGACGCCAGGTCGACTTCGTGGCCGAACTGTCTGCCGGTTTCGTCGAGGGCGTGCAGCGGGTGCCCGGCGTCGGCCACCGCGCGGTCGGCCCGGACATCGTCGACAACGCCAGCGAGCTGCGCACCATCCAGGACTACCTGCCCGGCGAACGCGGCTCGATCACCCTGTTCACGTTCGCCCCGGAGCTGTTCGCCGACTCGCTCGGCCGGGCGGCCACGGCCGGCACCCCGGTGGTGGCGCTGCACTCGGTCCCGGCAGCCGGCTCCGGCGTCCAGCTGTACGTGGGCAACGACAACCGCACCCTGGGCAGTGAGCTGGGGCAGGCGATGGCCAGCCGGTTGCCGGCCGACACCGAGGGCCTGGTGGTCATCGGGTCGCCGCATCCGGGCGTGACCGTGCTCGACGACCGGGTCACCGGGGTGCGGGAGGCGCTCCAGCGGTTACGGCCCGCGGTGACGGTGATCGGGCCGTTCGACACCAAACAGGCGCCCGGCGCGAACAAGCAGGCCTGGCGGACACTCCAGGAGGCCAATCCGGGCGCGCTCGCGTTCATCGGGGTGGGCGGGGCCGACGCGCACAGCCTGGCCCTGCTGCGGGACACCACGACACGGCGGGTGGACGCCGGTTTCGGCACCGACCCGTACGCGCTGGAGCTGACCGCGGCCGGCGAGATGGTGCTGCTGTCCACCGAGCCGTACCTCCAGGGTCTGCTGGCCGGGGCGATCCAGGCCCGCTGCGCCAAGGAGGGGCGGGAGTTGCCGGCCGGGTGGCTGCCGTCGCCGGGCGTGCTCATCGACCGGGCCGGCGCCCCGGCGATCATCGAACGGCAGAAGACCCCGGAGGCCAGGAGCGCGTGGTTCGCCCCGCTGGCCGATGAGATCCTCGGCGACCTCGACGACCGGCTGCGGCCCCTGGACGACGCCCGCTGACGGTCAGTTGACACCCAGCGACGCGCCGATCGAGCGGCCCTCCTCGACCGCGTCGGTCCACGCCTGGGCGGCGGGTTTGGCGCCCTTCTCGATCGCGTCGAGTTGCGCGACGAAAGCGTCATGGATCTTGGCGTCGGCGGGCGCCTCGTACACCCGATGTGCTTTTCGGGCCGAATCGGCGAAGATGCCGATCGTCTTCTGGCCGCCGAAGAACGGGTCGGGCTCGGCCAGGGCCGGCATCTCGAACGCGGCGGTGGCCGCCGGGAAGAGCCCGGCCTCGGTGAACGCGATCGCCTGGTTCTCCGGGTCCAGGATCCACTTGATGATCTCGAAGGAGAGCGCGTGGTCGGCGCTGCCCTGCGGGACGGCCAGGAACGAGCCGCCGTAGTTCGCGCCGATCGCCGGACCTGAGGCGACCCGCCACTTCCCGGACGAGTCGGGGGCCAGGCTCTTCAGGTCGTAACCCAGCCAGGACGCACCCAGGGCGGTGGCTACCGTGCCCTCGACCAGGGCTTTCGTCCAGCCGTCACCGTCGGTGCCGGGGATCCGGGCGACCAGGTCCTTCTCGATCAGCTGGACGCTGAAGTCCCAGGCGCGTTTCACGTGCGCCTCGCCGCCGATGTAGTGGTTGGTCTCGTCGATGTAGCGCTGGGTGCCCTGCCACAGCATGATCGTGTAGAGCTCGCTGCTGTTGCGGACCAGCTTCACCGACGGCAGCGCCTTCACCAGCTTCACCCCACCGGCGATGTAGTCGGCCCAGGTGCGCACCGACGCGGCCACCTTCGCCGGATCGCTCGGCAGGCCGGCCGCGGCGAACAGGTCGGTGCGGAAGAACGTGGCGGTCGGCCCGATGTCGATCGGGAAGCCGATCTGCCGGTTGTCCGGCGACGCCGCCTGCTGCCACTTCCACGGCACGTACTGGCTCATCAGGTCGTCGACGCCGAGGGTGTGCAGGTCGACGAAGAGGTCGGCCCGTGGCACCAGCGCGGCGACCTCCTCACCCTTGATGCCGACGATGCCCGGCAGGTCACGGCCGGAGTTCAGGATCTCGGTGAGCTGGTCCCGGTACACGCCTTCGACCTGCACCGGGGTGAGCTCGGTACGGTCGGCGAACCGGTTCTTCGCCCGGTCCAGCACATCGCTGCTGAGGCCGCCCGACCAGTAGAGCAGCCGGGTCTGACTGCTCTCGGCGGTCGCCTGCTCCCGCGCCGCGCAGCCGGCCAGTCCTCCGGTGGCGCCGGCGAGCCCCAGCAGGAGCGCCTGCCGCCTGGATATAGGTAGCAAAACAGCCCCTTTCGCCTCGACGACGGTACCGCAGGGGCGGGCCCGGGCGGGGCGACTACGGGCAGCCCGCAGCGTGGTGACGTGCGGTCCGAACCGCACCACACGTCACCACGCAACCGGGAGTGAGCCGCAACCGGGGGCTGTCAGACGACTCGGAAGGTGGCGTCGGCGTAGTTGGCGCTGGTCAGCGTGTCGATGCGGAGCAGGAAGCCGGAGTGGCGCAGGTAGCGGTCCGGGAAGTTGTGGGAACGGAACGACGACCACGACGCGTCAGCCAGCCCGGCGATCCGGTGGAAGGTGGCGTCGCCACGGAACGCCGCGGTCCCGTCATTGGCGTCCAGCCGGATCGCGTAGTTGTAGTGACGCAGGTAGCGCCCCGGATAGTTGACCGACTCGAACGAGACGCCGGCCGAGTCGGCGAGACCGGGAACCATCTTCCACAACTGGTCCTGGTGCGGGTCGAACGGGTACGCGTCGATCCGGCCGACACTGTTGGCGTGGCGGACGTACCGGTCCGGGTAGTTCGACGACTTGAGCCGCACCCAGGCCGGCAGCCCCCACCGGGAGACGAGCGCGCTGTACTCGGCCGCGGTGATCCCGGCGATCGAGCCGTGCTTGGCGTTCAGCGGCGGCGTGTAGGTGCGCTGGTCGGCGACGGCCCACGAGTTCCCGCCGACGTTGGTGCTGTTCCACAGGTAGTAGTCGTTGTTGACCGGGCTGAACGAGTCGCCCCACAGCCACCAGCCGGTGCCGGCGTTGTTCTTGACCAGCATCGGCGCTTCCATCGAGCTGCCCTGCCGCAGCCCACTGGTGTACGTGGTGTAGCTGTTGGCCGCGCCGGTGCTGGACCGGGCGCCGTAGATCAGGCCGTTGCCGAGGTTCTTGTAGAAGAAGTAGTAGACACCGCCGTCCACGACGATGTCACCGTCCAGGACGTTGAAGCCGGGACTGAAGTAGACCTGCGGCGCGCTGACGGTACGGAAGTCGCTGGTGTAGTTGACCAGGAACACGTCCGAGCCGTTGTTGGCGGAGTAGACGATGCCGTACTGGCCACGGGCGGCGTCCCAGAACGCGGTCGGCGCCCACGTGTGGGTGGCCAGGTCGTGCATCCTGATCCGCCGGTACCCGGTGAAGCTGGTCAGGTCGACCGAGTCCCAGACGTGCAGGTACTGGTTGTTCTGGCTGAAGTCGGTGCCGTTGAGGTCGGTGGCCAGCACCACGAAGGTGCCGTCCTGCTTACGGAGCAGGAACGGGTCACGCAGTCCCAGGGTGCCGGCGGTGGGCCGTACCACAGCGTTGTTCTGATTGAGCGGTGACCAATTGAGGCCGTCGGAGCTGACCGCGAGATGTAGCCCGTAGTCGGCCCCGGACTGGTTGGGGGTCTCGGTGAAGTACGCGAACACGTAGGCGGTGTTGGCGGCCGCCTGGGCCGCGGTGGGGATCTGCCCCGCGGCGGTCGCCGCCGCGGCGAGCGCCGGAAGCAGCGTGAAGGTTCTGCGGGAGAGCGCCATGGTCAGACCGCCACCAATCGCCAGAGGTTGTCGGCCGAGCCGTTGTCGGCGTCCTGGACCACCTGGACGCCCCACGCGGTTCCGCCGTTGAGGACGGCCAGGAGTTTGCCGCTGTTCACGTTGCGGATCTTGTAGACGCCGTTGCCCTGGTCGACGAGGGTCCATCGGTGGTCGGCGGTGCCGTTGTCGGCCCATTGCAGGACGACGGCGTTGTCGGCGGTCGACATGTCCTGGACGCCGAGGACCTTGCCGCTGTTGACGTTGCGGAAGCGGACCGCCGTACCGTCGGCGATCCGGACCCAGCGGTGGTCGAGGGTGCCGGTGTCGCCCCAGGTCACGGCGAGGCCGCCGTCGGCGACCGACATGTCCTTGACCCCGAGGACCAGGCCTGTCGCGTTGTTGACCAGCTTGTACGTGGGCGCGGTCATCCAGTAGACGTTGTAGTTGATCGCGTGCGCGTTGTAGAACGGCACCAGGTTGACCGTCGAGCCGTTGGCGGTGGCGCTGGTCCGGGTCACCGACGAGACGGTCAGCGTCGGCGGGGTGGTCAGCGCCGTGTCGCCGTAGTTGCCGGCGAGCACGACCGGCCCGTACGTGATGGCTTGCAGGTCGGGGTTGTCGTTGGCGGCCCGCAGCACGATCCGCATCGGCAGCCGCACGACGATCGTGTCGTTGGCCGCCCAGGTCCGGGTGATCGTGGTGTAGGTGCCGGGCGCGCTGGTGGTGACCGCCGTCCCGTTGACGGTGATGGTGGCGCCGGACGTCCACGACGGGATGCGGACCCGGATGCTCCACGATCCGCTCATCGTGCCGGTGAGCTTCAGGGTGGAGGTGTCGCTCTCCGGGAAGGTGGTGGTCTGGGTGACCGTGATGCCGCGCTGGGTCCAGGACAGCACCGACGGCGCGAACAGGTTCACGGTGAGCGTGGTGCCGCTGTAGAAGTAGATCGACTCGGCGAGCCGGGTGTTGACCTCCACACCGGTGCCCTGGCAGCACCAGAACGTGCCGTAGTCGGTGCTCCAGGTGCCGCCGCCCCAGGCCGGGCCGACTCCGCGGCGGCCGCCGGGGCGCAGCGGCGTGAAATAGGTGACGTGCCCGTAGGCCGACGCCGGGTTCTGCGCGCCGAGGACGTGGTTGAGCAGCGCCTGCTCGTAGTAGTCGAAGTAGGCGGCCCGGTCCGGCTCGGTCACGTACAGCTCGCTGGTCAGCCGCAGCATGTTGACGCTGTTGCAGTGCTCGCACGTGTCGTTGGTGAGGTACCCGGCGATCGCGTTGGCCGGGCGGAAGTGCTCGGCCTGGCTGTTGCCGCCGATGGCGTAGGTGTGCGCGCCGACGGTGATGTTCCAGGCGTTGCGGGCGATGTCGCGGTAGCGGGTGGTGCCGGTCGCCTTGTACTCGCGGGCCGCGCCGATCCACTTCGGCACCTGGGTGTTGGCGTGCAGCCCGTTGAGGCTGTCGGTGCCGGCCGCGAGCGGATCGAAGACCACCGCGTGATCGAATCGCCGGGCCACGGTCAGCCACCGCGAGTCGTTCGTCTGCTGGTAGAGGTCGGTGAGGACGGCGTTCATCCCACCGAATTCGGTCTGCAGCATGGCCTGCATCTGCGAGACCGACAACGCGGCGGTACGGGTGTCGACCCACGCCGCGAACTTGAGGAGCACGTCGCGCGCCTGGGTGTTGCCGAGGTACCGCCACACGTCGAGCAGCCCGGCGAGCGTCTTGTGCAGGCAGTAGTAGGGGACGTTGCCGTTGGTCAGCGTGCGGTTGTGCACGGCGGTGATGTCGGCCTCCGGGAACCCGGACAGGTACCCGTTGGACGCCTGGCACTTCGCCAGCTCGGCGACCATGTAGTTGGCCTTGTCCCGGCAGACGGTGTCGCCGAGCACAGCCCACGCCTGGGACCAGGCGGTCAGGAAGTGGCCCTGGACGTGGCTGCGGAACGGGAAGTCGGGCGCGTCCCAGCCGCCGTTGGCCGCGGCGCCGCCGGTGGACAGGCCGTGGTTGGCGCGGAACACGTAGAGCAGCCGGTCGACGTCGACGAACCGGAGGTAGGCCAGGGTGCGGCTCTGGTTGTCCATGAGCCGGCCGGCGGTGAGCCGCACCTGGCCGAGCGGGAACTGGTAGGCGGACACGCCGGTCTCGGCGGCGGCAGCCGGGAGACCTGGCATGACGGAGAGGGCGGCGCCACCGACGGCGGCGCCCAGGATGCTGCGGCGGGTGAGCGGGAGCACGACTCTCCTCAGTGGGGGAACGGGGAGGTTACGCGTGTGTTACGCGCCACATGTTATCGATAACAAAACATGTGTCAAGACTCCCCGATTCACCCGCTGAACCTGGATGTGATCGCTCTATCAGCCGCTCACTGTCCAATCCTGAACATCGATCTGGCTGCCGCCGTACCGCGGAGCGAAGAAGCTCAGGGTGTTCGATGACTTGAGGCGCTGGTGGTCGATCAGCGGGTCGGAGTAGTAGATCGCCGACGACGTGTAGCGGATCACCCAGTCGGTCCAGCCGGACGCCTTCGACGCGGTCTGGATGTGCAGCTTGCGGGTGCTGGAGTCGCCGCTGACCACGTACAGGTTGTCCTTGGCGTCGACCGCGATGTCACCGCGGGCCGACCGCTCCAGGAACGGGGTGTACGTCTGGTGCCACACCTTGCTGGCCTTGTCCCGCCAGTAGTGCACGAGCACCGCGGTCTCCCGGGCGGCAGTGAAGTCGGAGTTGTCGGCGGACGCGGCGGGCAGGTGCGAGGCGAGCACGTGCACGATCCCGGCCGCGTCGACGACCTGGGACTCCTGGTTGATCAGGCCCCGGTTCTGGCCGATCCCCCACACCTTCAGGCCGGCCGCATTGGACGCCAGCGGGGTGCTGCCGGTCGTCGCGATCACGGTTCCGGCGTTGTTGCGCCAGGTCCGGCCCTTGTCCTTGCTGTACGCGTAGAAGATGTCGTGGTTGGTGCTGGCGTTGGAGGTCTCCCGGACCGTCCACGTGACATGCAACAGCGGCGCGGCCGGGTCGAAGTTGTCGTACTCGATGCCGAACAGGTAGGCGTTGTTGCCGGCCGTGGTGCCGTCGATGAACTCACCGATGTAGGACCAGGCGCTCGACTTGTACTCGTAGAGCACCTCGTCGCCGGTGCCGCTGTAGCCGGTGCGGATCGCCAGCTGCAGCGTGCCGTCCGGGTGCGCGAAGAACTGCGGGTACGTGACGACGTCCATGCTCGTGCTGGTGAGCTTCGTCTGGACCGTACCGAAACTGCTCGTCGACCAGACCGCGCTGCCGGGCGCGGAAGCCAGACCGGCGATCGACTTGCGATAGCGGAACTGCGACGAGTGGGTGTCGAAGGCCAGGTGGATGGTGCCGTCGGACGGGGCGATCCCGATGCTGATCGTGTTGTGCGAGTCGGTGGAACCGGTGACGTAGTCGGTGAGCCGCAGGTTGGCCCAGGCGCCTGACGGCAGCTGGCGGCGGGACAGGTTGACGTAGCCGCTCTGGTCCCAGAAGGCCGAATACTGCCAGCCGTTGAACGTGACGATGCCGTCCTGCTGGAACGACTCGCCGTTCATGTAGCCGGTGTAGGTGAGCGCGGTCCGGCCGCTGGTGGTCAGGACGGTGGTCGAGGTCTGGGTGACGGTCGGCGCGGCGGCCACGGCGGGCGCCGCGACGAGCATGACGGCGAGGGCAGCCGCCGGCCAGGGGATGAATCGTTTCATAGAATCCTCATCGGGGGATGCGAGGAGATCGGAACGGTGTCCGAGACGTTAAGCCCCGGTTTCACGCTCGTCAATGAGCAGGCGGTAACCGGCGTCGAATTCGTCGAGCGCCAGCAGGTCCCGGTGGCGGTCGTGCCAGCGACCCGACTCCAGGTCGGCGGCCAGCCGGGCCAGACCCGGCCGCAGCACCCGCTCCCCCGGCTGGGCCAGCATCGAGATCCCGGCCCGCACGACCGGATCGAGGTACGCCGCGGGCCGCCGCCAGAACGCCGCGCCGAACCCGTCGGTGCAGTCGTGCGGCACCGGCACCGGCTCGACCCGGGCCCCGCCGAGCATCCCGGCCAACTGCTCGACGGGCACCGCCCGGGTGTCGTCGAATGCCGCCACCTCCGGCAGGTACTCCTCGACCAGCCAGAACCGGCGGAACACCGTCTGGTCCCAGGTCAGGACCACCACCCGGCGGCGCGCGACCCGGCGCAGCTCGGCGACACCGGCCGCCAGATCGGACCAGTGGTGGACGGTCAGCAGCGCCATCACGGCGTCGGCCGCGCCATCGGCGGCCGGGATCGCCTCGGCGCACGCCTGCACCGCGGGGGCCGACCCGGGCGGGCGGTGACCGATCATCACCGGGCTCGGCTCGACCGCCAGGATCGTCCGTGCCGTCTCGTAGGACCCGGCGCCGGCGCCGACGTTCACCACCGAGGCGGCGTCACCGAGCGCCGCCGCGATGCGGGCGGCGATCCGGGCGTCCGGGCGGCGGGTGCTGGTGTACGTCGTCCCGATCACGTCATAAACGGCCACCGGCCCAGTCTCCCCTCAGCACCCTCTGCATTCCCGGCCGAGGAGCTCTACCCGCGCTGCCCCAAGTCACTGATCCGCGGCAACGCCTGGAGGCCCCTGAGTCAGCCGGCGTCCAGCAGCTTGATCAGCTGACTCAGCCACCGCCCCTCGGCGCGGTCCTTCCGGATCACCACGAAGGCCTGTTCCAGCGCTGGGCCGCGCTCCGCGGCGGGCAACCCCTCCGCCAGCGTCACCAGGGCGAAGGCCCGGTCCTCGGCGCGCGGAATCCCGGTGACGGCAAGCAGGGCGGCATCCGTCACTGCGGGCCGCCGGTCCGGCGGCAGAACCGGGAGCATTCCGGCAAGGGTGTGTACGCGGTGCGCCGGATCCCGGATGGCCAGGGCCGCCTCGATCGCCTGGTCGGCCTGATCGGGGTCGAGATCACGAACGATGCCGGCCAGCCCCTCGCCACGGGCCCACTCCGGTTCCACGGCAAGGATCGCGGCGAACGCCTCGGGCAATCTCGCCCGGTCGAGGTGTGGCGTGATCAGGCCGATCCCGCGAGCCCGCAGGATCGGAGAGGCACGGCGTACGGCCTCGATGAGATCGTCCTGGGTGAGGTAAGGAGCGATGTGCTCCATGGAGTACTCCCAGGCGCCGCCCGGATGGCGGATCGCGGAACGGGCGGCGGCCGCCCGCCGCTGCGGTGGGAGATGCGCGATGGACCTGATCAGCCGTGACTCGAACAGATGGTCGCCCAGTTCGGACGGCAGGGTGTCCCCGAGCCGGTACGGCGCGATCTCCGCATCGAGGTCCGCGGCGAGCGATTCGGGGTCCGGGAGACTCACGCTCGGCTCCGACGGCGCCGGCCGTGGATCGAGGAAGTGGGCACGAACCTCGTCGTCCGGCACCAGCGCGGTCAACAGGTCGTCCAGCCGCTCCGGGGCGAGGAAGGGCACGAGCTTCCGGACCGCCTCCGCGGTCATGCTGCCGGCGTCATCGAGGAGCAACAGCATGGCGACCGCCTCCTCGGCGGCCCGGGACCGCTCGTCGCCGTCCAGGCGGGGCAGCAGGGCGATCAGCTCGAGGGCACGGCCCCACGCCCGCCTGCTCCGGTAGGCCGCAGCGAGCAGGCGCGGAGTCAGCGCCGGGCCGGCTGCCCGGACCAGTGCGAAATGAACCTGGCCGCGGCTGTGCTCGTCCTCCATCGCCTCGGCCAGGTCCATGATCTCGCCAAGCCGTGCAGTGGGCATGAACGGCACGAGGTCGGCCAGAGCGTCGGCCCGGCTCGGCTCATCGGTGAGGCGGGCCGCGAAGGCCAGGACGTCGTCGATCGTCGGAGCTTCCACGATTATTCGGTGAAGGCGGTGAACGACAAGGCGCGGTCGAAGCGGGCGGCGGCCAGGTCGTCGTGGCGGATCAGGAACCGGCCGATGTACACGTCATCCGGCACGAACTGGGCCAGCGGCACCCACTCGCCCATCACCCGCAGCGTCTCCTGCTCCAAGGGCACGTCGCCGGACTCGGCTCCGCGGGACTCCAGGGCCTGCTCGGCCATCTGCGTCTCCGGGGTGGTGTACAGGAAGTCGGTGGCCAGCTCGCCGATGCCGCTCGTGTAACCACCGAGGGCGAAACCCGGGTCGCCGTCAGCCGGCCACAGCTCGGCCACCAGGGCACGCAGATCATTCAAATGCGGCAGATCAAGACCCAGATGATGTACGGAACGCGACTCGTCAGACGCATCGAACTCCTCGTCGTCGTCCTCCAGCCAGGCCGGCAGTTCCGCGTTGACCGCGGCGCGCAGGTCGTGTTCGCGGCCGATGAAGGTGATCCGGGTGTTGCAGAACATCCCGTCGGTGTCGGCCGGCTCCTCCGCGGTCACCGTGTCGACGCCGGCCGGCACGTGGACGACCCGGGCGTGCCGCTGCTCCTTGGTCTCGTCGTACTCGTCGTAGGCGTTCTCGTGATGCAGGAAGAACAGCAGGGACCCGGCGGCCGGCAGCGGCAGGCCGTCGACGCGGGGCAGCGCCGCACAGTCGATCTCGGCCACGAACGGTAACGGGCTGTCCCCCGCCGACGGCCAGGCCATGCCGGCCGGGAGCCGGGGCAGCCCACCCGCACGGCCGACGACCGGGCCGCCAAGGCGCTCCCCGGTCCAGATCGCGAACCGCAGGAACCCGGCGAAGCGTTCCACCTCGTCGGCCGGGATGCCGCGCTCGATCGCCGTACGCCGGAACTGTCCGTGATAGTCCATGGCGCGGCATTGTGCCAGATCGATTCCACCGGCCTGACGTGCTGGTGGTGGCGCCGTTGTTGATCAGCGCCTACGGTCCTGCGGATGGTGGACATCAGGCGTACCCGGTGGGCTGTCCTCGTCGTCACGGCCGTCGTGGCATCCGGCGTCGCGCTCACCCGCAGCCATCAGGACCTGCCCGGACCGCAGGCCGTCACCTCGTCGCCGTCCGCCTACGTCGGAAGCCGCTGGCGCCTCCTCACCGTCACCGACGGCAGGGGCGCCACCGACGTCGGTTCGGCCGTCGACGCGTGGATCGAACTGGCGGGCGACGGGACGTTCACCGCCAACGACAGCATCAACATGTCCACCGCCCGGTTCGCCGTCACCACAACCGGCTTCGACGTCGGCGGGGGCCTCACCACCCTGGCCGGATCCCGCATGGACGATCCGGTCCTGCTGGCGGCCATTCTCGGGATCGACGCCCTCACCAGCGCCACCGCAGACCAGCCGGTGCACGTCACGGTCGTGTCTGCGGAACGGGAGAACCTGACCGTCGAGGCGGGCGGCATGCGGCTCAGGTTCGCCCGCGCCTGACCCCGGCCGCCTCGGGCGATCGGCCGGGTGGCTGGCCCCGACCGCCTCCGGACGATCGGTCGCCGGAAATGTCGTAGGGCGTCGATACGATCCGCGGCATGAGTTCAGGCATCGTCGATTCGGCCCGGCAGGTTCTCGATCGGTTCGCCGGCGCGGAGCGGCCATCCGCGTCACACGCCGAACGGATCGCCTGGGCCGGGGCGCTCGCCGACAGCGGTGACCCGGGCGCCGCCGCCGAGCAGCTGATCGCCGTGCTGCGGGGCGGTGGGCAGGTGCCTGACACGTTCCCGGCCGTGTTGCTCCGGCTCACCGGTGAGCACGCGCGGGCGGTGACGGCGGCCGCGATCGACAGTGGGCGGGTGAGCACACCCTCCTCCGACATGTCTGCGCGGGTGCCGCTGTCTGCCGCGTTCGCCCGGCTGTGCGCCGGGTCGGACGATGCCGAGGAGGCGTTGCTGCGGGCGGTGCTCGTCGCCCGGGAGTATGAGGATCGGCGGGGCACCTTCTTCCGGCGCAATCGGGCGTACCGGATCGCGGTGGTTCTCAGCCTGTTCGCCGAGGCACATCGCGGGGAGCCGGAGCGGCTCGACCTCTGGGCCGGCATCCTCGGTGACGCCGACCGGCAACGGCTGGCCGGCGCCGCCGCGCTGCTCGGCCCGCTCGGCCTGGCCGAGATCGACAGGCGCTGTGGCGAGATGGACGGCGAGCTCGCCAGATACGAGGCCGTGCCGCTGGCCGGTGCGCTCACGGCGGCCGGGCGGCTGCGGGAGGCCCTGGAGCTGGCCGCCCGCCTGGATCCGAACGACAGGCAGCAGGCCGTGGTCGCGGTGACAGAGGCCCTCACCACCGAGGACAGCGCACACGCCTGCGCCGCAGCAACACAGGCCCTCACCGCCAAGGGCAGCGCACACGCCTGCGCCGCAGCAACACAGGCCCTCACCGCCAAGGGCAGCGCACACGCCTGCGCCGCAGCAACACAGGCCCTCACCACCGAGGACGACGCGCACGCCGGAGCGACAGTGACACAGACCGCCACCACCGAAGACGGCGCGCGTGCCGGGGTCGCGGTGGCGAAGGCCGGCGTCACCGAGAGCGAGGCGCGCGCCGTGATCGCCGCGTTCCGGGCCAGCCCCAAGGCCGGTCGTGACCGTGACCAGCAGATGATTCACCGGCATCGGCTCGCGCGGGTGCTGCTCATGTTCGGCCGGTTCGACGATGCCGTGGCCGAGCTGGTCAAGATGAAGGACTGCCGCTACTCGGGGTTCGGCCCGGCCGAGCTCGTCTCGGAGCTCGTGCGATGGCTCGGCGCGCGGCCCGAGGAGGTGACCGGGCAGCGCCTGCGCACCCTGCTCGACGTGCTGGCCTCACCCAACGTCATCCCCCAGGAGCTGGCCGCACAGGTCGTCGGGGTGCTGCACCGGGTGTTCGTGCTCGCCGACCCAGAGCTGCGGGCGGAGATCGTCGACGTCCGGGCGGCGGCGCTCCGGGCCCGGTCACGATCCGATCTGCGGGCGCTCGTCGACGCGGGTCTGGCGGCCGGGCTGCTCGCCACCGGCCAGGCGAAGGAGGCGACCGCCATCCTGTGCGCGGTGTCGGCGGCTCAGCGGGGCCGACTGAGTGACATGGCGGCGCCATTGATCGCGGCGGCTGTCGAATCCGAGATGCCGGCCCGCGACCCGGAGCTCTTCGAGGAGTTCTTCGGCGCGGTGGCGACCCTGTCGGACTCCTGGCCGCCGCCGAGCCCGGACCTGGCCATCCGTCTGGGTCCCACCGGCCGGGCCACGGCTGCCCGGCTGGTCGGCCGATTCCCGGCGAAGAACGTCGCCCGCTGGGCCGGCTGGCTCGCCGAAGCGGCCGCCGAGACCGGCGACTTCGAAACCCTCCACACACTGCTGGAGAGCGCCGCCGACGAGCCGTCCGCGCTGGCGATCGGCCGCCACCTCGCCGCCGCCCTGGCCCGCCACGGCACCCAGGCCGACGCCCACGCGGTAGCAGAAGCGTGCGGCCTGTAGCGCGGCAGCGACACACCACCTTGCGTGCCGATCCGCGGCCCGATTCGGGCCACAGGTCGGCACGCAACCGGAGGCCGTCGCCGGCGTGGTGACCTGTGGGTTGGGGGGCGGCGCTGGTTGGGACGGGGGTGGTCAGGCGGGGGTGCGGTCGTCGAGTTCGTCGTTCCAGAGGCGGCTCAGGACGGTGGGGACCGACGGGGTCAGGGCGGCGCGGACCTGGGTCAGCTCCGAGGCTGTCAGGGCCAGCGCCGGGAAAGCCCGGCCCACCTCGGCGGCGAAGGCCGAACCCCGCTCGGCCAGCGCTGGAGCAGCCGCGATGTAAGCGGGGACGTAGGGGGCCACGAGTGGGCGCTGGGACGGGGACCACAGCCCGGCCGCCAGGGCGCGGAAACGGCGTACCGAAATGGTGGGGTCTTCGGTCATCGACGCCCAGGCATCGGCCTTCGCCGACGGGGTCGGGCGGGCGGCCAGCGCCGTGAGAGCGCCCAGCACGCCGTCCGAGGTGCCGTCGCGGTCCCGTTCGGCCTCGATCTCCGCGGTGGAGACGCCGCCGAGTTCGGCGAGGCGGCACAGTGCGGTCCAGCGCAGGTCCGGGTCCAGGGTGAGGCCCGTGTCGGTGGTGTTCGTGGACAGCCAGCGGCGCAGCTCGGCCGTGTCGGCGGTCGACCAGGCGAAGCCCTTGGCGAGGGCCACGGCCCGCTGTTCGTCGTGCTCAGCGGTGGCCGAGCAGGCGGCGGCGATGATCTCGAGGGCGGCCGGCACCTCGGCCGCGGGGAGCCGGCGGCGGACCAGGTGGCTGCGGGTGCGGGTGAGGGCGGCGGCGATCAGCGTCGGCGACGGCTCGTGCGGGAGCTGGCCGGCCAGCAGCCGCAGCGGATCACGGTCCAGCAGGGCCGGCCACAGCACGGCCCGGACCAGCGGGTCGGGCACCCTGGTCAGGCCGAGCGTGAGCGCGTCCCGCGACTGCGGGTCGAGGTCGAGGCGGGCGAACGTCTCACCGTGCGCGTTGGGCACCACGATCAGGCCGGACCAGTCCGGCAGGACCAGCGGTTCGTCACCGAGGTCGATCAGGCGCGAGCCGGCCGGTTCCAGATCGGGGGTGTACGCGGTGACGGTGAACCGGTGCGGCCGGAGTCCGTCACGGGTCAGCACGGGAACATCACCGTCCCGGCGGGTGACCCGGATCGTGTCGTGACCCGCCTGGCGCAGCCACACCTCGGCCCACCCGCGGACGTCCCGTGGCGAGGCGGCGTCCAGGGCGGACAGCAGGTCCTCCAGGGTGGCGTTGCCGAACCGGTGCCGGGTCAGGTGCGCGTTGACGCCGGTCAGGAAGTCCTCCTCGCCCAGCCACGTCACCAGCTGGCGTACCACAGCGTTGCCTTTGCCGTACGAGATCTGATCGAAAATGGTCGTTGCGGTGGCGACGTCGGGAACGTCCGCGCTGGCCGGGGCCACCGGATGGGTCGAGCGGCGCCGGTCGGCGTCGTAGGCGCCGGGTTTGTGGACCGCCTCGAAGGACACCCTGGTCCCGGCGTAACCGGCCGCGGTCTCGGCGACCTCGAAGCCCATGTAGTCGGCGAACGACTCGTTGAGCCAGGCATCCTCCCACCACACCGGGGACACCAGGTCACCGAACCACATGTGCGACATCTCGTGCGCGATCACCATGGCCCGGCGCCGCCTGTCGTCGTCGGTGACCCGGCCCCTGGGCAGCATGAACTCGTTGAACGTGACGCAGCCGGGGTTCTCCTGGGCGCCCCAGTTGAGTTCCGGGACGAAGACCTGGTCGTACGAGTCGAACGGGTACGGCTCGGTGAAGACCCGCGCGAAATGGTCGTAGCAGACCTCGGTGATGCGGCGCAGCTCGGCGGCGTCGCGGTCGAGTTCGGCGGCGAGCGAGCGGCGGGCGTGCCAGCCCATCGGGATGCCGGCGTGCTCCCAGCGCACCGAGTGGTACGGCCCGGCCGCGACGACGAACAGGTCGCAGGCGATCGGCGGGGTCGCCGCGAACGTGTCCGGCCCGGTCGGCAGGCCGTTGGTCAGGACCGTCCACGCCGGGTCGGCCTCGACGGTCAGGGCGATCGTGGCTTTCAGGTCGAGCTGGTCGAAGCAGGCGAACAGGCGCTGGGTGATGTCGAGGCCGAGGTATCCGCCGACGTAACGTTCGCCGTCGACCGGGTCGGTGAAGGTGTGCATGCCCTCGCCGTCGGTGACGTAACGCAACCGGGCGTCGACGATCACCTCGTGCTTTCCGGGGGCGAGGTCGTCGAGCGGGATGCGCCTGCCGTCGTACGGCGGAAGGATCGTCGTCCCGTCGAGGGTGACGTCGAGGGACTCGGCCCGGTGCAGTTCCAGGAAGGTGCCGCCGCCCGTGGTGGTGAAGGTGATGACGGCACGGCTGCGAAAGTCGTCCGGGGAGGTGACGTCGAGCACGAGATCGTAGGAGATCTCGGAGAGCGCGGCGGCACGGGCGCGGGCTTCGTCAAGAGTCAGCGACACCCGGACATTATTCCCTGTCGAGGAGGAAACCGATGTTCGACGAGATGTTCCCGATCCTGACCACCCCGGACCTGGAGCAGTCGCTGCGGTTCTGGCGGGACCTGCTCGGTGGCGAGGTGACCTATCAGTTCCCGCCCACCGGCGAGCCGGTCTATGTGGCCCTGGACCTGGGCCGATCCCATCTGGGGATCGGCCGCCAGACCGAGCCGGGCCCGCTCGCCAACGACCGGATCACCCTGTGGGTGTACGCCGACGACTGTGACGCCGGCGTCGAACGGCTGCGGGCCGGCGGGGCCGAGGTGCTGCAGGAGCCGGCCGATCAGCCGTGGGGCGAGCGGATGGCGACGGTCACCGACCCGGACGGCAACCGGGTGATCATCGCGTCGCGGGATAGTCCACGTACGCGAACCGGCGAGAGTCGGTAGACCAGCTGTTCACGTTGATGGTGCCCTGGCCGCCCTGCAACGCGACGACCGTTCGCGCGGCCGCCCAGTCGTCGCCCTCGACGAGGCGCAACTCGACCGGCAGGTCGGCCGGGTGGCCCTGGGTGCCGGGCGGGTAGCTGAGGTAGACGGCGTGCCGCCCGTCCGGGGCGAAGTGCGGGAACCAGTTGACCCGTTCGTCGTGGGTGAGCTGCTCGACGCCGGTCCCGTCCGGCCGGATCCGGGCGATCTGGGCGTGGCCCGGTGAGAACCGCTCGGTGTTGAAGTGGATCCACGCGCCGTCCGGGGTGTACTCGGGACCGTCGTCGGTGCCGCCGATCGCGGTGAGCCGGGTGGTGCCGCCGCCGTCGGCACCCACGGTGAGCAGGCTGGCGGTGGACCAGTCGGGCCGGTCGACGCCCACGTAGGCCAGGGTCGTGCCGTCGGGGCTGACGCCGTGCAGGAAGTGCCGCCGGGCGTCATCGGAGGTGATCTTCCGGGCCGGGCCGCCGGACAGGGCAGCCTCGTAGAGATGGCCGTCGTCGGCGGACAGGAAGATCCTCTGGTGGCCGGGCGCCAGCACGTGATCGTTGTTCAGGCCGGGGATGCCGTCGATCGGGATCTGCCGCGGACCGCCCGAGCCGTCGGCGGGCAGCGCCCACAGACGGCCGTCGCCGTTGACGATCAGGGTGTCGCCGGCGGTCCAGTTCGGCGCCTCGAAGTGCACCGACGTGCTGGTGTGCACGTGTGTCCGCTCGCCGGTGACGATGTCGTAGGTGAAGATCCGGCACTGCATGAGCGGGCCCCTTCCAGTCGGTTCCGGCGCGGAGGTGGTGACCGGTTTCATCAGTCGGCGATCGGCTGGTAGTCGAACCAGTCGAACCGGACCGTCCCGGAGGTCGCGAACATGCCGATCACCCGGCCGGTGAAACCGCCGGCGACCTCGGTGGACAGGTAGCGGCCGTCGAGCTCGGCCAGCGTGAGCAGGTCGCCGTCGGCGGTCTCGACGCCCAGGCGCAGCTCGTCCGGCCCCTGGCTGGGGTACCAGTTGGTGGTGGCGGCGATGACGTCGAGGCGCAACCGGACCGGGCCGGGCGGGATCGGGCGGGTGGTCACGGTGTGCCGGATGGAGCCGATCCGGGCGGTCACCCGGACCAGGCCGTCGCCCGCTTCGAGCGCGTAATGGTGGCATTCGTCGAGGCGGATCGCCAGTCCCCCGCGCCCTTCGGAGGGGTCGGCGAGTACTCGTACCCGGCAGGAGAGGTCTTGCTGGCGACGGCCGACGAAGTTGATGCCGGGCTGGTCGAGTGACGGACCGCGGGCGTGCAGGCTGAGCCATCCGGGCCGTTCCGTGGTGGACCAGCCGGCGGCCGGCCGGGACCGCACCGAGATCCAGCGGGGGTGCAGATCGGGCGAGTCGAAGTCGTCGCGGGACACGGCCGGCGGGGGTGTCCTGACCGGCCAGGGAACGGTCATCGACGGTTCCAGGTCGCCGGGGACCGGCCAGCCGTTCACCCAGGAGACCGGGACGAGGAAGGTTTCGCGGCCGAGGACGTGCCAGCCCGGGGTGCCGCCGCCGGGCCGGACGCCGAGCAGGACCATCCACCAGGAGTCGTCGGGGCCCTGGACGAGGTCGGCGTGCCCGGTGTTCTGGATCGGCCGGTTGGTGCCGCGGTGGGTGAGGATCGGGTTGGCCGGGCAGGGCTCGAACGGGCCGTTCGGCGAGGTGGAGCGGGCGATCGAGATGGCGTGGCCGCGTTCGGTGCCGCCCTCGGCGATCAGCAGATACCAGTAGTCGCCGATCCGGTAGAGGTGTGGGGCCTCGGGCGCCTGGGCACGCGGGCCGCCGGACCAGAGCCGGAACGGCCCGTCGAGGGTCTTGCCGGTGGCCGGGTCGATGCGGACCTGGCCGATCTCGGCGTACGTGCACCAGCAGTTGCCGTCGTCGTCCCAGGCCAGGTCGGGGTCGATGCCGATGCCCGGCACCTCGACCGGCTCGGACCAGGGGCCGGCCGGGTCGTCGGCGGTGACGATGAACGAACTGCCGCCGGGCGCGACATTGGTGGTGATCAGCCAGAACCGGCCGTCGTGGTGGCGCAGCGTGGGAGCGTAGACGCCGCCCGAGGACGGGGTGGCCGGCGGGAGGGTGAGCTGGCTGGGCCGGTCCAGCGCGTTGCCGATCTGCTCCCAGTTGACCAGGTCACGGCTGTGGAAGACGGGCACACCGGGGAAGTATTCGAAACTGGAGCAGGCCAGGTAGTAGTCGTCGCCGACGCGGCAGACGCTGGGGTCCGGGTGCATGCCGGGGATCACCGGGTTGGTGAAGGTCATCACCGATTCAACCATGGAGAGCAGTCGATCTAGTCGGCCGTCTCCGGGAAACCGGCGGCGGTCAGCGCCTGCTCGACGGCACGCAGGCCGGCGTGCTCGGGCGTGTCGGTCCGCCACCACGGACTCCAGAACGCCTCGACGAAGAGCACGACGTCGCCGTACTCCTGACGCCAGGTCAGGGCGATCGGCGGCAGCAGGCGCAGGCCCTGTGCGTCGAGCGGGCCGACCACCCACCGGTCGCCGTCGAGCTCGATCTCCGGCACCGGCCGTGACGGGAGTTGCTCGATCGTCAGGTCGGTCGCGGTGATCCGGGCCGCCGTGACCGAGGCTCGGACCTTCGCGATGTCCCAGCCCGGATGCGGTGGCGTCAGAGCCTGGGTCAGCACGTCGGCGGTGAGCTCGTCGACGAGCAACGGCTCGGAGGGATCCGCGAAATCCGAGGCGTCGACCACCCCGTCCGGGAGATCACGCACCGCGATCCGGCGGGTCTCCTCGACGCGGGCCACGCGGAACGTGTCGGGGTCGAACGGCCCGAACGAGATCTCCACCGCGAGGGGGCGCACCACCGGCGCCAGGACCTCGATCGCCCGTAACACCGCGGCCCGGCGCTCGGCGACACCATCGAGCACATCGGGCGGACCGAACCGCTCGAACCGCAGCCCTTGATCGGCGATCGAGATTGTCGACATGTCAGTCATCCAGGACCTGGCCCATCGTCACGGCTCGACCTGCCACACACCATCCGGGTCTTTGCTCAAGCGCTTCACGAGCTCGCCATCGCGAGAGTACACGCTGAGGGCGTCCACCTGGGCCGCGCCATCCGGCACGCTCTTACCGCTGTTGAGAGTGGCGGCGTAGTCGTCGAAAATGTTGCCCTGACCGACTTCTCGCCCGCCCTTCATGATCATCGTGGCGTTCCCATCGGCATCCACATCGATCGTCCGGCCGCCCTTCACCGAATACGGCTCCTGGGGCCAGGTCGTGACGAGCGCCGCCTCCACCCGGCCGGTCGTGCCGTCGTTGACTTTTTCGGCGGCATGGTTGATCGCGTCCCCGAGGTCTGCGACGTCCAGCCGTTTCTCCTTGTTGGTCGTGACCTCGACATTGGTGTGCCTGTCACTGCTGTCGACGCCGACGTCGAAGCTCGACATCCTCTGGGTGGTGCCGGGCCGGAGATCCGCATGCGCGTCTGCGCCGACCTGGACCCTCGCATCCGGGTCCTGCTCGGCGACGCTGAGCGCCACCTTCAATTCGTTCACATCGTTGTTGAGGTTGTCGCGAACCAGATTCGGGTCTTTCGCATTGTTCGTCTGGGTGGAGAAATCGACCCAGTCGTTGAGCCCGGAGATCTGCGGATCGGACTCGATCGCGGCCACGGTCTCGTTGATCCGGCCTCGTTCATCAGCGCCGGGAACGTACCTGTCGAGGTAGTTGTCGAGCTTCTCCCGGTTCTCCGGTGTCAGTTGCTCGCCCGCCTCGGAACGCTCGGGGGCCATGGCTTCGGCGAGCTCCGCCCGCGCCGCTGCGGGCACCCTGCCCCACGCGTCGTCCTGCGTCCCGTCGGCCGCCGCCTCGTCCTGCGACTCGGTCGGCTTCGGCATCTCCCGCGCCGGAACCTCCGAGTCCGGCGGACGGGTCCCCTCCACGGACTCAGCCACGATCCCCCATCACGGATTCCGGCCAGACGGCGTCGATCGATGTGCGGTGCGCCTGACAGTTAACCATTCCGCTCAGTGCCGGCGTGCGCGTGCCGAACAGAGACGGCAGGCGTACGAAGGAGTACGGGGATGGCGCTGGCCGGCACGGAGCACGATCAGGCGGTGCTGCTGTCCGCTCCCGACATCGGCGAGCTGGAGCAGGAGTACGTGCTGGCGGCTCTGCGTTCCGGCTGGGTGGCCCCGGCCGGCCCGGATCTCGATCATTTCGAGCGGGAGATCGCCCGGCGCGCCGGGGTGCCGCACGCGGTCGCGCTGAACTCAGGCACGGCCGCGCTGCATCTGGCTCTGGAAGGGGTCGGCGCCGGCCCCGGTGACGTCGTGGTCGTGCCGACCCTCACCTTCGCGGCCACCGCGAACGCCGTGCTCTACACGGGCGCCACGCCGGTCTTCGCCGACTGTGACCCGGCCACCGGCAATCTCGACCCCGGCCTGCTCGCCGACCTGCTGGCGGAGCTCGACGCCGAGGGCGCCCGGATACGAGCCGTCACCACCGTCGACCTGTACGGAACGTGCGCCGACTACAGCCGGATCCTGCCCGTCTGCGAGCGGTACGGCGTGCCGGTCGTCGAGGACGCCGCGGAGTCGCTGGGGGCCGCGCACGCCGGCCGGCCGGCCGGGTCGTTCGGGCGGGTGGGCGCGTTCTCGTTCAACGGCAACAAGATCATGACGACGTCGGGTGGGGGCATGCTGGTCACCGCCGACACCGGGCTGGCCGACCGGGCCCGCTACCTGGCCGGACAGGCGCGTCTGCCGGCCGAGCACTACGAGCACGCCGAGATCGGCTACAACTACCGGCTGAGCAACGTGCTGGCCGCGCTGGGCCGGGCCCAGCTGGCCCGCCTGGACGCGATGATGCTGCGCCGCCGGGCGATCCGGGACAGGTACGCCGGGCTCTTCGCCGACGGGGTGCACCTGCTCGGCGCCGGCGACCCGGCCGGGAACTGCTGGCTGACCGCGATCGTCGTGGACCCGGAACGGACCGGCTGGCGGGCCCGTGAGCTGGCCGCCCACCTGCGGGCCGGGAACGTGGAGACCCGGCCGGTCTTCAAGCCGATGCACCGGCAGCCGCTCTTCGCCGCCGCCCGGTCGCTGCTCAACGGCGCCGCCGATCACCTGTTCACGAACGGCCTGGTGCTGCCCAGCGGCTCCGCCCTGGACGAAAGCGAGATCCACCGCGTGCTCGACGGGATCACCGGGTTCCTGGACGGCCGCCGATGAGACACGGACCAGCGAGCAACGGCGAGCCGGCGAGGAAGGACGGGCCGGGGAGAAACGACGGGCCGGCGAGGAAGGACGGGCCGGCGAGAAGCGACGGGCCGGCGAGGAAGGACGGGCCGATGGGCAACGACGGGCCGGCGGTGGAAGGCGGGCGGGCGATGCGCTGCGACCGGGTGCAGCGGGCGATCGACATCGTCGTCGCCGGTGGGTTGCTGGTGGTCAACGCGCCGGTGATCGCCGGGGTGGCGGTGGCGGTGGCGGCGCGGCTGGGCCGTCCGGTGCTGTTCCGGCAACTGCGGCCGGGACTGCACGGGCATCCGTTCACCCTGATCAAGTTCCGCACGATGCGCGACGTCGACGAGGAACACGGCCTGGTCAGTGACGCCGACCGGATGACCGGCCTGGGCCGGGCGCTGCGCGCGGCCAGCCTGGACGAGCTGCCGACGCTGTGGAACGTGTTGCGCGGCGACATGAGCCTGGTCGGGCCGCGGCCGCTGCTCATGCACTACCTCGACCTGTACAGCCCGGAGCAGGCCCGGCGGCATCTGGTCCGGCCGGGTGTCACCGGGCTGGCCCAGGTGAGCGGCCGGAACCTGTTGAGCTGGGAGGACCGGCTGGCGCTGGACACCTGGTACGTGGACCACCGGTCGCTGGCCCTGAACCTGCGGATCTGCGCCCGCACCGCGCTGGTGCTGCTGCGCCGGGCCGGCATCGCGGCGCCCGGCTCGGTGACGATGCCGCAGTTCACCGGCACGCCGGTGGCAGGACGGGAGGCCGGCGGTGCCTGAGCCGGTTGTCATCGTGGGCTGCGGCGGCCACGGCCGGGAGATCTTCGGCATCGTCGCCGCGGTCAACGACGGCCACGGCGATCCGTGGAAGGTGCTGGGTTTCCTCGACGACGCGCCGTCCGAGGCGAACCTGCACGCCCTGGCCCGGCTCGGCGCCGCCTGGCTCGGGCCGAACGCCCTGCTCGCCGAGCTGGACGCGCATTTCGTGATCGGGATCGGCGACCCGCGGATCCGGGCCGCGGTGGCGGCCCGGCTGGACCCGCTCGGCCGGCCTGCGGCGACGGTCGTGCACCCGGCGGCGACGGTGGGCCTGGGCAACCAGGTGGCCGACGGGGTGGTGATGTTCGCCGGGGCCCGGATCACCACGAACGTGACGCTGGGCCGGCACGTGCATCTCAACCAGAACGCGACCGTCGGCCACGACGCCGTGCTGGCCGACTTCGTACAGGTGAATCCGTCGGCGGCGGTCTCCGGGAACTGTGTGCTCGGCCGGGCGGCGCTGATCGGCACCACCGCGTCGGTGCTCCAGGGCCGGTCGGTCGGCGCGGGCGCGACGGTCGGCGCGGGCGCCTGCGTGGTACGTGACGTCGAGGCCGGGCTGGTAGTCAAGGGCGTGCCCGCGAGGTAGAAGGGTCGGCAGGTGCGGATCACCTACATCCATCAATACTTCAAGACCCCCGGCATGTCCGGTGGGACACGGTCGTACGAGTTCGCGCGCCGGCTGGTCGAGCGTGGCCACGAGGTGCACCTGATCACCGGTGATCCCGATGCCGGCCGGGCCCGGGTCACCGACGAGGCCGGGATCGTCGTGCACTGGCTGCCGGTCCCGTACAGCAACGCGATGTCGTACCGCCGCCGGTTGTGGTCCTTTCTCGGTTTCGTCGGGCGGTCGGCGCTGGTGGCCGGGCGGTTGCGGCATGATCTGGTGTTCGCCACCTCGACCCCGCTGACCGTGGCGATCCCGGGCGCGTGGGCGGCGCTGCGCCGGCGGGCGCCGATGGTCCTGGAGGTCCGCGACGTGTGGCCGGAGCTGCCGGTCGCGATGGGCGCGCTGCGGTCGCCGGTGAGCAGGTGGGCCGCCGAGCGGCTGGAGGCGTGGGCGTACCGCCGGGCGGCGCGGGTCATCGCGCTGTCGCCGGGGATGGCCGCGAGCATCCGGCGGCGGTTCCCGCGGGTGCCGGTGACCGTGGTCCCGAACAGCTGCGACCGGACGCTGTTCGCCGGGGCCGGCCGGGCCGGGGTGGCGCTGCGGCAGGAGACGCCGTGGCTCGGGGACCGCCCGCTGATCCTGTACGCGGGCACGCTCGGCCTGGCCAACGGCGTCGACTACCTGGTCCGGATGGCGGCCCGGCTGATCGACACCGATCCGGAGGTGCGGATCGCGATCGTCGGTGACGGGCGGATGCGCGACGGCATCCGGGCGCTCGCCGCCGAGCTGGGTGTCCTGGACCGCAACCTGTTCCTGCTCGGCCCGGTCAGCAAGGCCGAGGTGGTGGCGTTCTTCGGCGCGTGCGACCTGGCCGCGTCGGTCTTCGTCGACGTGCCCGAGCTGGGCAGCAACTCGCCGAACAAGGTGTTCGACGCGTTCGCCGCGGGCCGGCCGGTCGCGGTCAACCACGACGGGTGGATCGCCGACCTGATCACCGAGAGCGGCGCCGGGCTGGTGCTGCCGCCGCATGACACCGGGCGGGCGGCGGCTGCGGTGTCGGCGTTCCTGTCCGACCGGGCAGGCTGCCGGGCGGCCCGGGCGGCGGCGTACGCCCTGGCCCGCGACCGTTTCGACCGGGACCTGCTGTTCGAGGACTTCGTGGCGGCGCTGACCGGGGCTCAGCGCGGCGAGGCGGCGACGGCCGGCGCCGGGCGGACCGCGGCCAGCAGCAGGAGGATCCACATCAGCCGGGCGTCGTAGTAGTCACCGGAGAACAGGCTGGCCGCGCCGATGAAGATGCCGCAGTAGGCGGCGATCCGGGCCTCCAGGCTGCGCTCGCGGACCGGCACCGCGGCGTAGGCCTGCCACAGGCCGAGCCACGCCACCAGCAGCAGGACGAGGCCGACGAACCCGCCCTCGGCGGCGATCGACAGCGGCAGGTTGTGCACGTAGCGCTCACCGAAGCCGAGGTCGGTGACGGTGTGGAAGCCGTTCAGGCCGGTGCCCAGGATCGGTCGCTGCAGGAAGATCCGCAGGGCCATCTGGAACAGCACGTCACGGGAGGAGGCGTACCCCTGCCCGATGGTCGCCTCGACGAACCGGGACTGGACGTATCCGGCGATCGACGGGCCGGCGGTGATCACCAGGACCGTGCCGAGCACCGCGACCAGGGCGAGCGGTTTGGCGATCCGGTCGAAGTCGATCCGGGGCCGGATGGCGAGCAGCGCGACGGCGATGGTGACGCCGAGCGCGACGATGCCACCCCGGGAGCCGGAGGCGATCGCGCCGAACAGGAACGCCGGGATCGGCACCAGCCAGATCAGCTTCTCGCCGCTGCGCAGGTACAGGTAGAGCGAGGTGATCATGCCGAGGATCATGATCCGGATGAAGACGTTGGGGCCGCCTCCGAGGGCCGCCCACCGGCCGTTGGCCTGATGTCCCCGGCCGGACGCGGCGGCCAGGAAATAGACCCAGGCCGCGGCGTGGAACAGTTTCAGGGTCGTCGCGGTCACCCGGTCGCGGTCCCAGGCGGCCAGGTTGAAGTAGACGACCAGCAGCCCGGCGATGGCGAGCAGGTCGCCGAGCATCGGGCCGGTCACCGAGCCGGCCGGCACCCAGAACACCGACATCGCCTGGTAGCCGAGCAGCGCCAGGATGCCGAGCAGGGCCTGGCCGCCCTGGACCGGGTGCCCGCCCGCGTGATAGGCCTCGAGGAACAACGACAACAACAGGATCAGGAAGAGGGGTACGCGTACGTCGTTCACGACCGGCACGTCGAAGCCGACCCGGTCCAGGGTGAAGCGGCCGGACAGCGTGACGAAGAAGGCGATCAGGACGACCAGCCCCGGGCGGGCCTCGGGCGCGGCGGTCATCAGCGGGGCTGCCGCAGGGCGTAGGCGGCGAGACCGACCGCATCCAGGCCGAGCGCCGTGCCCGCGGCGGCCAGAGCCAGCATCGCCGCGTGATCGGCGGACAGGAACCGGACCCCGATCGCGGTCACCAGGATCTCCAGGACCAGGCAGGCGAGCAGCAGGCGGCTCATGAACTTCGGGTCGAGCAGCGTGTCCATCGTCGGGCGGGCGGCGTAGAACATGGCGAGGGGGATCGCGGCGAGCACCCCGAGGCGCAGCACGGGCACCGCCGCACCGAACTCGGGGCCGAGGAAGTCGTGCACCAGAGCCGGGGCGAACAGCCAGATCACCCCGGTCGGCAGCGCGGCCAGCAGCGCGGCCAGCAGGGGCAGCACGGTGAGCAGCTGGCGCACTCCGCCGTCCTCGCCGGCGCGGTGGAACATCCGGCTGAGCCGGGGCATCAGCACCGGGGTGAGCATGGCGAACACCGAGCAGATCAGGGTGACCGCGGAGGTGGTGAACCCGACGTAGCCGGCCTCGGCGCTGCCGGGCATCAGCACGGCGACCGCGAACGTCGGGAAGGTGTAGAGGGCGGGCAGGGCGAATTCTCCGGGCATGCGGCGTACGCCGTACGAGATCAGGGTCTTGACGTTGGGTTCGGTGGTCTTCTCGGTGGTGGCCGGCTGGCGTCTGATCACCCACGTGGCCCACACACCGACCATCGCCGTGCCGGCGCCCTGGATGATCAGGAAGTCCTCGATCCGGTCGGCGGAGAAGAACGCGAACAGCGGGATGAGCCCGAAGCCCAGGCCCATCACCAGGTTGGAGTCGATCACCTGCTGGTTGCCGCGCAGCCCGGCCAGGGAGACCGTGCACAGGCAGTTGCCGGCCAGCATGATCAGGGCGGCGACGACCGCGGGCCGGCCGCCGGGCAGCCCGAGCAGCCGTGCGATCCCGTCGCCGGCGGCGACACCGGCCAGCCCGACGACGGTGACCAGCACGGCTTCGACGGCCAGCGCTTGCCGGGCCAGGCGCCTGGTGGTGTGCTCGGTGCGCGGCAGGTACCGGTGCAGGCCGACGCCGAGGCCGAGGAGCAGGACCGGCTGGAGGGTGCTGACCGCGCCGCGGGCGATCTGGTAGTAGGCGAACCCGCTGACGCTGCCGCGCTGGGCGACCAGGTGAAACAGCAGCAGCCCGACGCCGAGCACGAACCACTGGACGATCAGGGTGGTGACGTAGTCGCGCCGGACCGCGGCCGGCACGCTGCGCAGCAGGGCCCGCAGGCGCAGGATCTCACGGGCGGGCATGCATCACGCCGCCTTCGGCCCGGACAGGTAGCCGCCGTAGCCGGGCACCGCGTCCGGGCCCTTGCTGGCGACCATGTTGAGCACGCAGCCGAGCAGGGTGGCGTTGACCGCGTGCAGCACCCGCACGGCTCCGGTGACCTGCGCCGACGTGGTGCGGCGGGCGCGGACGACGAGCAGGGTGCCGTCGGTGCGGGCGGCGACCACGGCGGCGTCGGTGACCGGGAGCAGCGGCGGGCAGTCGAAGATCACCACGTCGAACCGGCGGCGTACCTCGTCGACCAGCTCGGTCATCCGCGGCGAGCTGAGCAGTTCGCTGGGATTCGGCGGGGTACGGCCACTGGCCAGCAGCCACAGCCCGGCGCCCCACGGCTGAAGCACCTGTTCCAGGCGGGCGGTGCCGTCCAGGACGGTGCTCAGCCCGGCGGTGTCCTCACGCCCGAGGAAGGCGGCCAGCCGTGGGTGGCGCAACTCGGCGTCGACGACCAGGACCCGCTGCCCGGCCTCGGCGAACAGCAGCGCCAGCCCGCACGCGGTGGCCGACCGGCCCTCGCCGGGTACCGCGCTGGTCACCGCCAGGGTCTTCACCGACCGGGTGGCCGCGGCGCACTGCACCTGGGTGCGGATCTCGCGCAGCGCCTCGGTACGGGCCGAGCCGCTGGCCGAGACGAACGGGCCGCCCGGGTCCATCGGCACCCGGGCCAGCACCGGCGCCGAGGTGAGCCCCTGCAGTGCCTCCGCGGTGCGTACCGTCTGGTCGGCGACCTCCCGCCCGACCGAGCCGACCGCGCCGATCACCAGCCCGGCCACCGCGGCCAGGGCGAAGTTGTTGAGCGCGTTGGGGAAGACCGGGTCCTCGTCGAGGGCCGGGCCGGACACTACAGTGACCTTGACCGTGGAGGGTTTGGCCGGTTCGGGGCGTTCCAGGTCCTCGACGGCGGTGGTGAAGCGCTTGGTGACCCGGGCGAGCAGCAGCAGCGCCCGGTTGGGGTCCCGGTCCTCCACGCTGACCTCCATCATCACCGTGTCGGCGACGGTCTCCGCGGCGATCGCCTCGCGGACCTCCTCGGCGTCCAGGTCGATGCCCGGCGTGCCGGCCAGCGGGGTGGCGACCTCGTCGCTGGTCAGGAGCTTGGCGTAGGTGGCCAGGCGGCTGGTGTTGAACATGCTGGCCGGGTAGAGGTCGGTGGCGCTGGTGATCGGCGTGGAGAAGAAGAAGGTGACCCGGGCCGCGTAGATCGGCGTGCCGTAGAGGTTGACGAGCAGGGCCACTCCGAGCGCGAGAGCCACCGAGGCGGCCAGCAGCCATCGGTTCCGACTGGCGACACGGAGGTACTCCCGCAGGCCCACCGAGACCCCCATTCCGCGGCTGAGCACCACGATATGGCTATCAATCGAGTGAATTCCCTAAAACGGAAAAGTCAGTTTAAATCATAATTCAAAGCTTGATACGCTGCCGAACATGAGGGGCGCTCGCCTGCTACCGCTACTCGTGGACGGCGCCGCCTGGGGAGCCGGTCTGCTCGCGGCGGTCCACGCCCGCTACGACTTCACCCCGAGTCACCGGAGCCTGGCCGGCGCTCTGGCGACCATCGCCATCGCGGTGGTGTTGCAGGCCACGATCGGGCACACCCGGCAGCTGTACCGGGGGCGGTACCGGTTCGCCAGCTTCGACGAGGTGCACGGCGTCGCCACCACCACGACCGCCGTCGCCTTCGTCCTCACCATCGCCGGCATGCTGCTGTCGCGTCCGCTGGTTCCGGTCGGGGTGCCCGCCGTCGGCGGCGCGATCAGCCTGGTCCTGATGATGGGCGCCCGCTATCTGCGCCGGCTCCAGCTCACCCACCGCCTGCGGCCGGACCGCCGGACCGCGGCCCCCGCGGTGCTGTTCGGCGCCGGGTCGGCCGCGGCCGTGCTGATCCACTCGATGCTGCACGACCCGAAAGGGCGGTACCTGCCCGCCGGGCTGATCGACGACGACCCGGACAAACGGCTGCTGCGCCTGCACGGCGTGCCGGTGCTCGGTGGCCGCGACGTGATCGGGCGCGCGCTCGCCGACACCCGGGCCGAGCTGCTGATCTTCGCGGTGGCCAACGCCGACGCCGGACTGGTCCGGGAGATCCGCGACCGCACCCTGGCGGCCGGCGCGGCGTTCAAGGTGGTGCCGTCGGTCAGCGAGCTGATGGACCAGCAGGTGCAGGTCGGCGACATCCGCGAGGTGCAGGTCACCGACCTGCTGGGCCGCCACCAGATCGACACCGACCTGAGCGCGATCGGTGGCTACCTGACCGGCAAGCGGGTGCTGGTGACCGGGGCCGGCGGCTCGATCGGCTCGGAGCTGTGCCGGCAGATCCACCACTTCCGGCCGGCCGAATTGCTGATGCTGGACCGGGACGAGACGTCGCTGCTGGCCGTGCAGCTGTCGATCGACGCACAGGCCCGCCTCGACGATCCGTCGGTGATCCTGGCCGACGTGCGCGACGCCGGGCGGATGCGGGAGATCTTCCGGTCCCGGCGGCCCCAGGTGGTGTTCCACGCGGCCGCCCTCAAACACCTCGCGCTGCTCCAGCGCTATCCGGCCGAGGCGATGAAGACCAACGTCCTCGGCACGCTGAACGTGCTGGAGGCGGCCGAATCGGTGGAACGGTTCGTCAACATCTCGACCGACAAGGCGGCCGACCCGTCCAGCGTGCTCGGCTACTCGAAACGGATCACCGAACGGCTCACCGCCTGGACGGCACGGCGCAGCCGGGGCACGTTCCTGAGCGTCCGGTTCGGCAACGTGCTCGGCAGCCGCGGATCGGTGTTCACCACGTTCAGCACCCAGATCGCCGAGGGCGGCCCGGTCACCGTCACCCACCCCGACGTGACCAGGTACTTCATGACCACCCAGGAGGCGGTGCACCTGGTGATCCAGGCGGCGGCGATCGGGCTGGACGGCGAGGCGCTGGTCCTGGAGATGGGCGACCCGGTCCGGATCGCCGAGGTGGCCCGGCAGATGGTCGCGCTGTCGCGCCGGGAGGTGCCGATCGTGTACACCGGGCTGCGCCAGGGTGAGAAGCTCACCGAGTCGCTGTTCGGCGCCGGCGAGACCGACAGGCGGCCGTTCCATCCGCTGATCTCGCACGTCGAGGTACCGCCCGTCGATCCGAACCACCTGGTCCCGCTGCCCTCCGGCGCCGATCCCCCGGTGCTGATCGCCGCGCTGGCCGAGACCTGCAACCTGCCGGCGCCGGCATCGCCGCCCACTACCGCGTCCTCGCCCGCTCCGCCGGCGGCCGCCGCTCCCGCGTCGCCCTCTCCGCCGGCCGTCGCCGCTCCCGCGTCGGCGGCCTCGCCGGACGAGAGGCCTCGGGAGGAAATCCGACAAACGCGAAGAATCTGATTCTCCCGCGCGAAAGGGTCGCCTACTGCTGCAATCGGGAGCATGGGACCCGGTGGGGACGATGAGCGGCCCGAGGCGAGGCCGGCGCGGGCCGGGGTGCACGCGGCGCTGCGGGCCTGGCGCGACAGCCTTCTCGATCTCGGCGACAACAACCGCCTGATCAACTTCGGCGCCGGTGGCGCCGATCTGGTGGAGATCACCGCGCCCGAGGCCGACCAGGTGATCACCGTGCTGAACCGTGGCACGCCGTGCGCCCTGGCCGGGCCCGGCGGCGGGGACCAGGAGACCACCACGTTCCGCACCGAGCTGCCGGAACGCACCCTCGGACCGCTGCTGCGCCGGATGATGCGGCGCGCCCACCAGGAACACCTCGACCGGGGCGTCGCCGTGCTGCACCTCGCGCTCGGGCTGCTGCACTGGCGGCTCGCCGTCGACGACGAGGACGCCGAGAGCGAGAGCGTCAGCTACGCCAGCCCGCTGCTGCTGCTCCCGGCCGAGCTGGTCGCCGCCGACCAGGGCCGCTACCCGGGCCTGCGGCTGCGCGACGCCGAACCGGTGCTCAACCCGGCCCTCGTGCTGCGGCTGGCGCAGGTCGGCATCACCGTGCCCCAGCTCGAACCGGGCGCCGAGCTGAACGTGTCCCGGTTCTGGGAACAGTTCACCGACACGGTGGCCCGCCGCAACGGCTGGCACGTCGAACGGTCGGTGATCCTGACCTGCCTCACCTTCCACAAGGAGGCGATCTACCGGGACCTCCAGGAGAACGAGGAACGCATCCTGGCGCACCCGGTGATCCGGGCTCTCGCGACCACCGACCACCGGCGGCAGACCGACCAGTTCCGATTCACCCCGATCCGGCCGGAGGACACCGACCGGCTCGCCCCGCCCGAGGACGTGCCGCTGGTGCTGGACGCCGACTCGTCCCAGCGGGCCTGCGTGGCCGCCGCCCTGGCCGGGCAGAGCTTCGTGATGGACGGGCCGCCCGGCACCGGCAAGTCGCAGACCGTCGCCAACATGATCGGGGCGCTGCTGCACGCCGGGAAACGGGTCCTGTTCGTCTCCGAGAAGGTGGCCGCCCTCGACGTGGTGCGCAACCGGCTCGCCGAGGCCGGGCTCGACCGGTACCTGCTGGAGCTGCACGGGCAGAAGGCCGGCCGGCGCGAGGTCGCGACCCTGCTGGCGGCCGCCGTCGACGAGACGCCCGAGGCGCCCGGCGAAGGACCGGCGATCGACCGGGCGGCGCTGCGCGAACGACGGGAGAAGCTGACCGCGTACGCGTACGCCATGAACGAGACCCGGCAGCCACTGGGCGCCAGCCTGCACGAGACGATCGGCCGCTGCGCCGCCCTGTTCCGGGTGCCGGCCGCCCCGGTGCCCACGATCGCCCCGAACTCGCTCACCCCCGACGCCGTGCACCATATCCGGGAGGCCACCGACCAGCTGGCCCGCTCGTGGCGGGCGATCGCCGGCGGCGACGCCCTGCTCTGGCGGGACGTGATCGTCCGGGAACCGCTCGATCCGGCGCTGAGCCGGGCCGAGAAGGCGCTGGCCGCGCTGGCCCGGGCCGCCCGCACCGCCGACGCCGCGGCTGCCGCGTTCGGGCTGCGCCGGCCGTCCGACGCCGACACCCTGGCCCGGCTCGCCGACCACGCCGGCGCCCGCCCGGAACAGGTCGCCGACGCCTGGCTCACCGCGGCCGACCTCGACCCCATCCGCGAGGCGGCCGGCCGGCGCGGCGACAACCTGGCCACCGCCGCCCGGGCCGCCGACGCCGTCCGGCAGCGGGCCGGGGTGC
>NZ_JBEZXU010000049.1:49477-81237 GCF_040638175.1 Actinoplanes sp. NPDC026670 | reverse complement strand
CGATGATCGTGGCGCGGGCGTCCTCACCGGTACGGATCCGGCGCGGCGCCCCGGCCCCCCCGGCCCCCCCCATGTTCGGGGGGGGGGGCGCCGCCGCCCCCCCCCGCGGATCGGTTCCGGTGTACGTCGCGTAGCGGTCCAGCAGCATCCGCAGCCGCGGGTCCCGCAGATAGCGCCGGCCCAGGCCGCGCAACGACCGGCCGGGCGCGATCGCGGCGAGATCACCGGCCCGCCAGGAGAGCCGTGCCAGGGACGCCGCCGACACCTGCCGTCGCAGCACCGACTCCCACGACGCCTGCCAGATCCGGGCCGCCCGCCGCCAGAACCGGTCCCAGTCCCGCGCCGCCTCAGTGCCGAGCGCGGTCGCGATCCGCTCCAGGAACACCGCGTGATCGGACGACGAGTCGAGCACCACCCCGTCCGGGAAGACGTGCCGCACCACCGGGTCCAGCGGCTGCGGCCGCAACCCCAGCTCCAGATCGTCGAACACCTGCGGCAACGTGAGCAGGCTCGGCCCGGTGTCGAAGCGGTAGCCGTCCCGCTCGTACACCGCGAGCTTCCCGCCGGCCTCGGCCGCCCGCTCGTGCACGGTCACCCGGTGCCCGGCCGCCGCCAGCCGCACCGCGGCGGCAAGACCACCGACTCCGGCCCCCACCACGACGACTTCACTCACGGTTTACCCCATTTCTTCTGGTACGGGGAACGCGCTCCCGCCGAATGATCCCCGTCCCGTGGCTGCCGCGCGAGCGATGCGACCCTCCCGGCCCGGCCGCGACCGCCGGGCTGGCCAGGTCTTGAGCCGGCGTGGGCCGGGTCACACGGGGCGGCCGCGCCACGAGAGGCGGCCCCGGCGTCGCATGTGGAACGAGCGGGCGACCAGCCAGGCGAACAGGATCACCGAGAGCGGGTGGGCGAACGCATCCGGCAGGCGGCCCCCGGTGGCCGCGGCACTGATCAGGCGACCGGTGACACCGAGCAGGCAGGCGACGGCGGCGACGGCCGGGCGGGGACCCAGCAGCAACGGGACCGGGACGGCGTACAGGAAAAGAAGAAGGACCACGACGGCGGCCGCGCCGGACGCCGACCCGAAGGAGGCCCACAGCGATTTGCTGTAGCCGTTCGCCAACTCCGGCCAGGACGAATACATGTGGCAGGTGGCCAGGCGGGAGCCGTCGGCGAGGGCGATCCGGCCGCCGGAGCGTTTCACCGCGCGGGCCAGGCCGATGTCCTCGAGGATGTCGTCGCGGACCGCGGCATGGCCGCCGGCCCTGAGGTAGCCGGCCCGGTCGGCGACCAGCCACTGGCCGCCGGCGGCGGCGAGCGACGGGCGCGGCGAGCGTTCCATCAGGCGCAACGGCAGGAAGGTGAGCCAGGACCATTGCAGGATCGGCTGGACGAGGCGTCCGGCGCCGACGATCCGGGGGTACGGCGAGAGCAACGTCACCCCGGTCTCCCGCAGGAGAGTGACCGCCCCGGCGATCGCATCAGGCGCCAGGACCACGTCGGCGTCCACGAAGACCAGCACGTCCGCGTCGCCGGCGTCGTCGGCCAGCCGGCGGCACGCGTTCGGTTTGCCCAGCCAGCCGTCCGGCAGCGGGCCGCCGGTGAGCAGCCGCACCCGGGCGCCGGCGACCGCCCGGACCACGTCGGCGGTCCCGTCGCTGGACCCGTCGTCGAGGACGTGGATGGTGAGGTTCGGCACGCCGCGCTGGGCGAGCAGCGATTCGAGGCAGGGTACGACCCGCTCGGCCTCGTCGCGCAGCGGCAGCAGGATGGCCACCCGTTCCGTGCTGGCAGCCTCCCGGCGGGGCCGGCGCAGCAGTAGCGCGTTGACCGCCGTATGCACGGTGAGCAGCAGCAACGGCACGAGCGTGAGCCAGGCGATCATCGGCGGAGCTTCTTCAGCGACGGCAGCACGGCCAGTCCCATCAGGACGCCGCCCCACGCGGCGGAGGCGGGCAGGTCCAGGAAGACGGCGTGGGCGAGGACCGAGGAGAAGTACGTCCACAGCCACAACGCCAGCATCGGCGCGTCCCCGGGCGACGGCGACGACACCGTGCCCGCCGCCGACAGCAGGGTCATCAGCAGGACTGCGAACCCGAGCCAGCCCAGATAGTTGCCGATCGGGATCCCCGGCACCCCGGGCAGCGCCGGAACCGGGTCGTGCCAGCGCCAGTACCCCTCGGCGACCATCTGCGGATCGAGAAACAGATCCCACGCGGCCAGCCCGCCCGCGGCCACCGCGATCCGGGCGGCCCGGCCCCGGGCCACCCGCAGCGCCGCGAGCCACGCCGGCCACGCCATCCAGGTCCAGGCCAGCGGGATGATCAGCGGCACCCCCAGCAGTTTCGGCCCGAGCTGGCCCGAGTAGTCGTACGTCCCGAACGGGAACCCGGTGGCCACCCCGATCGCCTCGACCGCGAACCCGCCCAGCATCGCCGTCCCGGCCAGCGCCAGCGCCGCCCGGCCGCCACGGAACAGCCACGCGTGCGACACCGACAGCACCACACCGATCAGCACCGTCGCCACGGTCAGGCCGGCCCGCGTGCCGCCGTGCGTCAGCGGATAGCAGATCTGGGCCAGGACCAGGCCGCCGAGCAGCACCCAGGGAACCGCCCGCAACGTGGTCAGCCGCCGACCGTTCCCTCAGCCACCGGAAGCTCCCGGCCGAGGATCGCGAACGCCCGCTCGTCCCCCGGGAACAGGAAGTCCCGCAGCACGTCGGAGAACCCGAACCGCCGGTACAGCCGCCACGCCCGGGACGCCTGCTCGTCGGCCTCCGGAGTGGACAGCAGCACCCGCTTGCCCTCGGCCATCGCCAGCAGCGCCCGCAACTGCCGGGCGCCCACCCCGTGCCCCTGTGCCACCGGGCGCACATGCAGCTCGACGACCTCGAAGCAATCCGACAGCCAGTACCGGCGGGACGGCTCGTCCAGCGACGCCCGCACCTGGTCGTGCCACCACTGGCCGGCGGCGGACGTGTAGCCGTACCCGAAACCGGCGAGCCGGCCCTCCGCGGTCAGCGTGGCCACCGCCCGGAACCCCGGCCGGCGCACGTGCGAGCCGATGTAGCCGCGGCGCGTCTGCAACAGCTCCTTGCGGTAGCCCATCGCCTCGCCGTAGACGGCCACCACATCATCGAGCCGGCGCAGCAGGTCATCCGGCTGCCAAGCTACGAGCCTCATCGCTCCGTCAGCTCCTCGTCGATCCAGCCCAGCACCGTGCGGTCGCCGGTTAGGTCACGCACCGCGAAACGGGCGAAAAGCTCCTCCGCATACCAGCCGTCGGCGGGCGTGCGGGCGATCACCGCGCGGTGCTCCGGCTGACGGTACGCGAACGCGGTCAGATCCGCCGTGCTGCGCCACACGCTGACCGTGCCCTGCCAGCCGATCGGCGCCTCACCCACCCCGAACCGGGCCAGCAGGCCCGGCGCGTCCGCCACCTCCCGCGCGACCGCCGGGACCGCCCGCCAGAACCGCAGCGCCCGGGACGGCCGCAGCCGGGCCCGGGTCAGCGCCATCACCAGACCGTCCGGTTTGCGGCCGGTCGGGCGGAACGGGCTGCGGCCCGCCCACTCGCCCCGGCTCACCAGCGGTTCCAGATCCAGCCGGGCATGCCTGTCGGCTATCGCGTCCCAGCGCGGGAAACTGACCGGGGCGTCACTCACGGTTATCGCTGCCCAGCGGGTCAGATCCGTGTCGCCCGGGCCGAAGGTGGCGCCGGTGCCCGTACCCAGGAATCTCCCGAAATCGATCTTGGAAAGGTCTCTCCGGGCGAAGGCCATGCGCAGCATGGCGGCGCCGATCGCGCCGCGCGGGACCCGCCAGACGTGCAGGCTGACGTTCTTCTCAGGCACGTTCTTCGATCACGCGACCTCGGCGGGGGTCCCGGCGGTGACGCGGACCAGCTCCGCATAGGTGATCGGAAAGACCGACCGGGGTACGCCGCCCGCCGCCCAGACCACCGGGAACTGCTCCAGATCGACGTCCACGAGAGTCCGCACCGGCTTCGGATGACCCAGCGGGGCGACCCCGCCGATCGCCTGGCCGGTGTGCTCCCGGACGAACTCCGGAGTCGCCCGGCGCAGCTTGCCGATGCCCAGCCCGGCGGCCACCTTCGCGGTGTCCACCCGGTGCGCGCCGGACGTCAGGACAAGCAGCGGCTCACCGTCGGCGTCGAAGATCAGCGAATTGGCGATCTGGCCGACCTCGATCTCCAGGGCGGCGGCCGCCAGAGCGGCGGTGTGCACCGCCTCGTCCAGGATGACGATCTCGGAGGTGTCCGCGCCGGCCGACCGCAGGGCATCGCGTACCGCGATCACATTCGGATGGTTGTCCACCCCTACTTGTTTACAGCCTCGGCGCTGGCGTCCCACAACCGCCCGGCCGACTCGGGGTCACGGGCGTGCGCCGCCGGGGTGGTCAGCGTGTGCCCCACGTAGTAGCCGCCGTTCACCAGCTCCGCCTCCGGCGCGGTGGCCAGCCACACCAGCAGCTCACCGGCCTTCTCCGGGGTGACCAGGAACGGCGCGTACTTGTAGAACAGCCGGACGGTCCGGCCGGCGCCGAAGTTCGTCCGCACCACCCCCGGATGGAACGACACACTGAACACATCCGGCCAGCGGCGCGCCGCCTCCGCCGTGAACAGGATGTTCGCCGACTTGCCCGCGCCGTACGCCTGCCAGCGGTGGTAACTCGCCGGATCACCCTCCGGGCGCTCCGGGTCGGGACGGCCCCGCATGTGCGCGCGGGACGCCGTGTTCACCACCCGGGCGCCGCGCAGCCGCTCCCGCAACAGATTCGTCAGCAGGAACGGGGCCAGGTGATTGCCCTGGAACGTCGCCTCGAACCCGTCCGTGGTCCGCCGGAACTCGTCGATCATGCCGCCGGCGTTGTTCGCCAGCACGTCGATCCTCGGGAAACCGGCCAGCAGCTCGTTCGCGAGTGCCCGGACCTCGTCGAGGCTCTCGAAGTCGGCGCGGAAATGCGCCGCCGGACTCACCTGGGCCACCGCGTCGGCGAGACGTCGCGGGTCACGGCCCACCAGGACCACCTCGTCGCCGCGCGCGGCGAACTGTTTCGCGGCGGCCAGCCCCACACCGGAACTGCCGCCGGTGACCACGATCGTCGCCATCCCGCCATCGTATTCACGTCCGTGCGGATCCGCGCCGGGTCACAGGTACCGTTGTCGGCGTGTGGATCACGGCGGTGGGTGGCGCAACGAGGCGCCGGGCGGTCTGGTGGCTGCTGCTGACCTGCACTGTTCTCGGTCTGGCTTCGATGCACACACTCGGCCACGGCCGGCTCTCCGGATCCGCCGCACACCATTCCGCCACCGTCCCGCACGCCCCGGCCGGCGCCGCCGATCCCGCTGCTGGCGCCGCCGGTTCCGCTTCCGGCGCCGTGGGTCCCGCTGCTGGCGTCGCTGGTTCCGCTTCCGGCGCCGTGGGTCCCGCTGCTGGCGTCGCTGGTTCCGCTTCCGGCGCTGTGGGTTCCGCTGCTGGCGTCGCCGGTTCCGCTCCTGGCGATCCCGTTGGTTCCGCTTCTTGGTATCCCGCCGGTTTCGCATTGCGCTTCCCGGACGGCCTTGCGTCGGGCTCCGCCTCGCGTCTCGCTTCCGACCCGATCGTCGGCGGCTCGGCTTTGTCTCCGGGATCGTTCCTCTCTTCTCCCGGGGCGTTTTTCTCCTCCGCTTTCCGCCCGTCTCTCTTCTCGTTCCCTGCTGCGGCTCCGCCGTCTTTCTTGATCGACTTCCGGCCGGCTGAGCTCCGGGCGGGTCCGCATTCGGATGATCATGGGTCGGGTGGGCACGGCGCGGCCTGGAGTGTCTGTCTCGCGGTGCTGGCCGGGCTGACGGTGGCGGCGCTGCTGCTGTTCTGGCTGCTGCGCCGGCGGTCCGACGTCCGAGTGAACGTGCGTTCGTTCTCCATCGGCCGGGTGATCCCGCGGGCTCCGCCCCGGCGTGGCGCCGGCCTGCAACTGGCCTCGATCTCGGTGATCCGCATATAGCGGGATTTGTCGCCCGCTTTGCCGTTTCTCCGATTCGAAAGGCTTTCCATGATCCGTACGATGCTGCGCCGCGCCCTCCCGGCCGGCGCCCTGTTCCTGACCCTCGCCGTAGCCGCGTGCAGCGGTGGTGGTCACTCCACCGGCCACTCCGGAGCCGAGTCCACCACGTCCCCCTCGCCGGGCGCGGTGTTCAACGACGCCGACGCGGCCTTCGCCGAACACATGAGCGTCCACCATCAGCAGGCGGTGGTGATGTCGGCCCTGGCCGCCGAACGCGCCGCCGACCCGCGAGTGAAGGAACTCGCCGCCAAGATCGAGGCCGCCCAGGCCCCGGAGATCGCCACCATGGCCGCCTGGCTCGTCGACTGGGGCCGCCAGCCCGCGCCGACCGCCGACGGCCACGGCGACGTCAGCGGCCACGAGTCGATGCCGGGCATGATGTCCGCCGCCGACATGACAAAACTGGCCGAATCCACCGGTAAGGCCTTCGACAACATGTTCCTGACCATGATGATCGCCCACCACGAGGGCGCCGTGACGATGGCCCAGGAACAGATCGCCAACGGCGCCAACCCGTCGGCCAAGGCCCTGGCCACAAAGATCGTCGCCGACCAGCAGGCGGAGATCGCCACCATGAAGGCGCTGCTCTAGAAGCCTTCCGCAACCAGAGCCTGGCCCATCCCCCAGGGCGCTCGCCGCCGCTCATGCCAAGCACCGCCAAAGCGGCAGCGAGCGCCGCCTGGGCACCTGCGGGGCGGCGGCGAGTGCTGCCTGGGCACCGGCCGAGTGTCGGCCGGGCGGTGGTGGGCGCTGCCTGGGCGGTGGCCGAGTGTCGGCCGGGCGGTGGTGGGCGCTGCCTGGGCGGTGGCCGAGTGTCGGCCGGGCGGTGGTGGGCGCTGCCTGGGCGGTGGCGGGGCGGCGGCGAGTGCTGCCTGGGCGGTGGCCGAGTGCCGGTGGGGGCGGTGACGGTGCCGCGGGTCGGCATCGGCTGTAGCGGTGGCGAGCGCACACGGTGGCGTTGTGTGTGCTCGGGTAGTCGTCCCGGCGTGGATGAACGCTCACGATCGGCCTTGCGTGTGCTCTGGTCCCTGCTCGGGCAAGGACCAGCGCACGCAATCGGCCAATGTGTGCGCTGATCGACGACTCTGCTGGCCCATAGAGGAACCCGCCTACCTGCGGAAACGTGGCGGGGCCTGCCGCTGGGCATCGGACAGCCCTTCCGGGCGGCGTAACCTCACCAGCGTCGCAGCAGCGAACCCCGGCATCCGCCGCCCAGCGGTGCGCCAGGAACCCTAAAGCGCCGCGCAGGTGGCCCCGGCGGTGCGAGGGAAACCCTAAAACGCCGCGGAAGCAGCAGTGCAGTGCCGCCCGGCCGCCCGGCCGGGCCCGGAAACAGCCATACCGTGCCGCCGGCCGTTCGATGAGAGCCGGAAACAGCCCTGCCGTGCCGCTGGCCCCGGACCTTGGCAGCGCAAACTGGACCTCGATCAAGACCCGGAGGCCGCAGGGCGACTGTCCGCCGGCGGTCACCACCACGTTCCACAGGTATACAGGTTCCTCCGTTGGCCATCAGGGTCATCGACGTTGCCGACCCGCGAGGCATGCCACCGGCAGCAGCCGGCCCTGCGGAACGGACCGCAGTTCCCCGTGGATCCGTGCGGCGGACCGCGGTCCCCGTGGACCCGTGCGGCGGACCGCAGGCCCCTCCGTGGACCCGTGCGGCGACCGCGGACGTCGTGGGGCGGGCCGAGAGCCGCAGACCCCGCGGAACCCCGTGGGGCGGGCCGCGGATGTCGTCGGGTGGGCCTCGGGCCGCCGGCCGTCGCTCAGCCCTCGAATTCCGCCTCGATTACCGCGCTGAGGTACGGCCGAGGTTGTCCAATGCCACTTAGCTTAAGTTGATCGAGGCTGTGACCTGCAGGTTCTTGGCGAGTGCCGTCGGCGTCCGGCGCGGCCACAATTCATGCCGCAGCCGCATGCGTGCAGGTCAAGCCCTTGGAGCCTGAAGTGAGCCCGCGCAAGATCAACTTAAGCTGAGTGGTATTGGAGGTTGTCAGCCGTACCTCAGCGTGGTTTTGAGGGTGTTGAAAGGCGCGTGAGCGACGGCTGGTGGTTTCCGGTGTGGCCGGGGCGATGGCTCTGGAGGTTTCGCGGCTGGCTGGGCGGCGCGGCCTGGTCTGGCCGGCTACACCGGTTCGGTGTCCTGGTGCGGTTCGCCGGTATTTTGTCGGGTTTCTTAGGCGCTGTCTGGCCGTACCGCCTCGGGGGTCTGGTTTTTCAATGGTTGTGGTGATGCTGGTGCATCACCGCGTGGCCCTTGCCGCGGGCGATCAGCCACCTGTTGACCGGCACGGTCAGGACGAACGCCGCCGCCAGGGCGAAGGCGAGTGAAGCCCAGAACAGCCACTCGGTCAGGCCGGCCGCCATCGCGCCGGGCACCACGAGCATGATCGCGTTGTCGATGATCTCCATGACGATGATCGAGACCGTGTCGGCGGCGAGCGCGACCTTCAGAGCGTCGCGGATGCCGATGCCGGAACGTAGCAGCGGCCGCATCGTCAGCGCGTATCCGAAGACGAACGCCAGGCCGATCGCGAGAACCACGGTGGGGCCGGCGGACCAGCCCAGTGCGGTGCCGATCACCATGCCGAGCACCTCGCCGATGGCGCAGCCGGTCAGGCAGTGCAGTGTCGCCTGGGCCGCCATCCGCCAGGAGGTGGATCCATGCGTGTCGTGAGTCATCAGCCTCTCCTTCCCTTCTGTCGCCAACATACCCCCCGGGGGTATATCAAGGAAGGGCTCCCGTGTCCGGCCTCCTGTGATGCGCGCCGCCGCCTCTATCGATCATCCGTTCGAAAAAGCTGGTGGCGTGGCGCGCTGAAGGTTGCGTTTTTGTCGTAGGGGGGTGTTAGTCTCTGCGGTAGTTAGAACGGATGTTCGAAAGGGTGTTCGTTCGGCTCCGGGAGCGTGTTTCGCGGCTCGCCTCCCGGGTGTGGCGCCCGCGAAGCGCTGCACACGTGGTCCGGGCATTCGCGGGTCCGGGCCTCGTTCAAGGCAGGCCGTCGCTCGCTGCCCCCGACCCCCGGTGGCGGGCGACGGACCCGCCGGCGGTGCCGGCCGGGTGTGGTGTGGGGAAGCTTCACGCCTGGCCGGCTTGCCGTCGGGCGGCCCGAGTGGTCGTCCACCGGGGCTCCGGCCGCCCGTTGGGGCCCCGGTTTCCGGCTTCGGCCGGTCGCGGCATGCTGCGTCTTCCTCCGCAGCGATCGGTTCGACCCACCAACGTCGGATGCGGAACGAGCGAGGAGAACGACGATGGCGAGCACCAAGGCCCCGGACCTCATGGCAGCTCTCGGCCCGGCGTATGACAGCCCGGCCCACGCGGCTCCGGCCTCCAGCGCTCCAGTCCGTTCTGTCCCATCCCAGCCCGGTCGTATCCAGCCGGGTTCCGCTCAGCCTGGTTCCGCCCAGTCCGGTTCCGCCCAGTCCGGTTCTGCTCAGCCTGGCCTCACCAAACCCGGTCCCGCCCAGTCCGGTCCTGCCCAACCCTGCCTCACCCAGTCCGGTCCCGCTCAGTCCGGTTCCGCTCAGATCGGCTTGGCGCGTGCCGGCGTAGTCCAGTCCGGCCCGGATCGTGCGGCGGCGGCGCGGGCGGATGCGCCTGCGGTTCCGGCGCACATGCTGCCTCATCGGACTCCCGCTCAGCTGCTGGCGATCGCCCATGAGGGCTTGACCGAGGCGGCGAAGACCGGGCCGGACGGTTTGCGCTACGCGACGGCTCACTTGGCGGCTCTGCGCGCGGCTGCGGCCCTGATCGCCGCGCGGGCCCGTCCTGCCGCGTCCGGGCGCCGGGCCCGCGCCACCAGCGCCTGGTCGCTGCTGGTCCTGGTGGCGCCGGAGTTCAGTGACTGGGCCGGCTATTTCGCGCTGGGCGCGAGCAAGCGCGCCGCCGCCGAGGCCGGCATCCCACACGTGGTCAGCGCCCGCGAAGCCGACGACCTGCTGAGGGCGGCCGAGCAGTTCGTAGCGGTGGCCGAGTCCTCCCTGGGCCTCTCCTACCAGCCCCCACTGGCCGCATGACCGCCCGCGGCATTCCGGCCGCGCACACTTCGCCTTCCCCCAAGGCCGTGCCACCTCCACCTTTCCCGGCGGCCATGCGTTCCCGCTCTCTCCCTGCGCCTATGAAGCTTCTTCACGGCTTTTGTCGCCTCTGGGGTCAATCCCCCTGCTGTGCGATGTTCTCCCGCCGGGCCTTCGGGCTGTCGCACCGGTCATGCAGGCGGCTGCGCCATCGGCCCGAAGTCGGGAATGTCTCATTCGTGGAGGAATTGCCCTCGTTCGGCTTTGTAGATCTTGCACGCTTCTCCGCGCTGGCCGCGATCTTGCACGGTTTTTCACGTCTGGGCGTGGTTTGTCGTGCAAGGTCCACTGCGCTGGGGGGATCTTGCAGCGTTCTTCCTGTTGGGGTGTGGAAAGGGCTGCAAGATCGGCGCGGACCTGAAAAGTCGTGCAAGATCCACGGGCGGCGAGCCGTAGGCGGCGTGCCGTCGGCGACCGAATCGTTGCCGACCGAATCGTCGGCGACCGAGTCGTTGGCGCCTGAGTCGTTGCCGGTGGAGGCGTTGCGGCCGAGGAGACGTCATCCGTCTGAGGGCTGTCCTTCTCAAAGTGAGGTGGCCGCGCAGAGGGCTCCTATGCGCTTCCGGTCTCCCCCTGTATCCGTGCGCTCCTGGTCTCGCACTCCGGCCGCATGTCGTCCGCCTCTCCTGTTGGCCGTGCGCCCTGCGTCTCCTTCCTTGGCCGAGAGCCGCCGGGCATCCATCGGGGCGGTGATCGTGTCCGCACTCCGGGTGCCTTTGTTGTCATGTGCGTCTTTTGTCTTCTGGTTGGGCTGGGTTTCTCGTTCGGAACGTGTCGTTTGAGGGCTTTTGGTCCTTCTTTCAAGGGCTTGGCCGGTGGCTCTTCGGGGAGATGCGCGGCGTGAACGGTGGGGCGGCCGTGTGGTGGTGCTGGTGGGGAGTTTGCCCACGTGATGGGGGTTGCCGATTCGGGGGCGCTTGACGGGGAGCAACAGAGCGAGGCATGACGTGGCTGGGCGCATGATCAGTGGTGCGAACGCCCTTGCGGGACTGGTCCGGACGGCTGCCGGAACCGGCGAGCCGGACGTGGACCGGACGCTGCCGGTGGCGTCTGAACTTGGTGGGCTGTTGCCGGGGCGTGCACTGCGCCGGGGCAGCACCGTCTCTGTCGCCAACGGGCAGATACTGCCGGCTGGGCTCGGCCGATCGCCGCGGGCTACGCCGAGTGGGACCTCTGGTGCGGGTTCCCTGACACCCAGGCAGGGTGTCTCAGGCCGGGGTATCCCGTCCGCCGGTGCCGGTGTCTCGGTGGGCCGGGGTATTCCGTCAGCCGATACCGGCGTTTCACCAGGCCAGGGCATTCCGTCGGCCGGTACCGGCGTTTCGGCAGGCCGGGGTATTCCGTCAGCCGGCACCGGCGGATCGGCTGACTTTGGTAGGCCGGGGCCCGCTGCTCCGGCGCCGATTCGGGAGCCCAGGCTCGGTCGCGCGTTTCGTTCATCCGGTTCTGACCTGCCCAATGCTGCGGGGCGTGCTGGCTTCCCGGCCGGGGTTGGCCCTTCGACTGGGGACGGGCTTTCGGGCCGGGGCGGCTCTTTGGGCCGGAGGGCTTCGGGTGTGCGGGAGGCGGCGGCTGGACGAGGGCTGTCGGCGGTGGACGGTGGGGTGAAGAGGCCGGGTGAGCCGGTTGGTGGAGTGAAGAGGCCGGGTGAGCCGGTCGGTGGGGTGCGGAAGCCGGGTGGGCCGGTCGCTGGGGTCAACGGCCCGGGTGGGCTGGCGGCCGGGGTTTCTGCTGGTGGCGGCACCTCGCTGATGCTGGCGCTGCTCTCTGCCGCGTCACGGAGTGGGGCCTGGTGTGCGGTTGTCGGGATGCCTGCGCTGGGGGCCGTCGCCGCTGCGGAGAGCGGGATCGTGCTGGAGCGGCTTGCGCTTGTTCCGGAACCCGGGCCGGACTGGCCCACTGTGGTCGCCGCGCTGATCGACGGGGTGGATGTCGTGGTTGCGGCTGTTCCGGGGCCGGTGCCGGCGGGCATCGTCAGCCGGCTGGCGGCCCGGGCTCGGCAGCGGGGGAGTCTGCTCGTGCCGTTCGGGGACTGGACCGGTGCGGATGTGCAGCTGCGTGTCGGTGAGGGGCACTGGGAGGGGCTCGGGTTCGGGCGGGGGCGGCTGCGCCGCCGGGAGGTCACCGTTGTGGCCCGTGGGCGGGGGGCGGCTGCCCGCCCACGGCAGATCACCATGTGGATGCCGGGTGTCGTGGTTCGATCCGCGGAAGGTGCATCCGTGCCGGTCGATCAACAGCCCGCGGCCGGCGGGAACGGTGGGGCGCTCACTGCTGTCACCGAAGGCTTGAGGCAGCGGTGAACGCCCCGCCGGGTGCCGCTGTCACCGAGGGGTTTGAGGCGGTGGTGAGCGCCCCGCCGGGTGCCGCTGTCACCGAAGGGTTTGAGGCAGCGGTGAACGCCCCACCGGGTGCCGCTGTCACCGAGGGCTTAGAGGCTGCGGTGAGCGCCCCGCAGGTTGCGCGGCGAGCCATGACGGGGTGGGGCTGAGATGGAGGCCGGGGTCCGTACTCTGCTGGTCTGGTGCCCGGACTGGCCGGTTGTCGCCGCCGAGATCGTGGCGGGCGTGATGGCTTCGGAGCCGGTTGCGGTGTTCGCCGGGAACCGGGTTCTGGCCTGTTCGGAGGCGGCGCGCCGGGAAGGGGTCCGGCGAGGGCTCCGGCGGCGGGACGCTCAGGGGCGGTGTCCGCAGCTCGTCGTGGTGGAGCACGATCCGGGGCGGGACGCTCGGGCGTTCGAACCCGTGGTGGCCGCCGTCGAAGAGGTGGTCGCCGGCGTCGAGGTGCTGCGGCCCGGTGTCTGTGCGGCGGCGGTTCGCGGGCCGGCCCGGTATTTCGGTGGGGAGGAGGCCGCGGCCGAACGGGTCGTCGAGCAGATCGCGCTGGCCTGTGCGGTGGAGAGCCAGATCGGGATCGCCGACGGAGTGTTCGCGGCCGGGATCGCTGCTCGTACCGGGCGAGTGGTGGAAGCCGGGGGCAGCCGGGGGTTCCTGTCACCCGTACCCATCGATGCTCTTGACGAACCTCAGCTGACGGACCTGCTGAAGCGTCTCGGGGTGGTGACCCTCGGGGATTTCGCGGCGTTGCCGCCGGGGGATGTGCTGACCCGGTTCGGCTTCGAGGGGGCGCTGGCGCACCGGCTCGCGGCGGGTGGGGATGTCCGACCGCTCGCGGTGCGTAAGCCGCCACCGGATCTGGCGGTCGAGGAGACCTACGACGAGACGCTCGATCGGGTGGATGTGGCCGCGTTCGCCGGGCGGGTGCTCGCCGAACGGCTGCACGAACGGCTTGCCGCGCACGGGCTGGCGTGTACCCGGCTCGTGATCGAGGCGGTCACCGCGGACGGTCAGGAACTGGCCCGGGTATGGCGGCACGACGGGATGCTCACGTCCGCGGCCATCGCCGAACGGGTGCGCTGGCAGCTGGACGGATGGCTGACCGGGGCCCGGCGCGGGAAGACCGCAAAACCCACTTCGGGGCTGGTCCGGCTACGGCTGGCGCCGGACGGGGTGCTCGCCCATGTCGGGCTGCAACCGGGGCTGTGGGGCGAGACCGGCGAGGCGCGGGAGCGGGCGCACCGGGCGTTCAGCCGGGTGCAGGGGCTGCTCGGGCCGGGTTCGGTGCTGACCGCGGTGCTCGGCGGCGGACGCTCTCCTGACGATCGGGTGCGGCTGGTGCCGTGGGGTGACGAGCGGGAGCCGGAGCGCCCGGCCGCGGAGCAGACCGAGCCGATCCCGGGAATCGACACGGTCCCGCTGCTGGGGGAGGGCAGCAGAGAGCAGTTGGACAGCGGTTTCACCATGATCGAGGTGGGGCCGAGGAAGCGCCGCCGCGGGACGAAACCGGCCGCCCCGCTGCCACCGTGGCCGGGCCGGATGCCGCGGCCGGCGCCCGCGGTGGTGCCGGCCCATCCGCTGCCGGCAGCGGTCTACGACGAGACCGGCGCCCCGGTCGGGGTGAGCGCCCGCCTGGAGCTGACCGGCGATCCCGCCGTCCTGCGGATCGACCGCCGCCAGCCGGTGGTGATCATCGGCTGGGCCGGTCCGTGGCCGGTGGACGAGCGCTGGTGGGCGCCGGACGAGGCCCGCCGCCGGGCCCGGTTCCAGGTGTTGCTGGAGGACGGGCGGGCGCTGCTGATGTCCCTGGCCGGTGGCCGATGGGTGGTGGAGGCGATCTATGACTGAGGAATGTGCCGATGGGCTTCAATAATCCGGATGTGCCCTGGTCCCAGCTGGAGGGGGTGCTGTCCGGCCGGCTCGTGGTGGATCCGCTGGCGATCGACGGCGACGGCGGCGACTCGCCGGCCTGGACCAGGAAGCGGGAGCCGTACCGGGCCGCGCCGGGCCTGATCCGGGCGGAGAGCCGGACGCCGTACGCCGAACTGCACTGCCACACCAACTTCAGCTTCCTGGATGGGGCGAGCCATCCGGAGGAGCTGGCCGAGGAGGCGGCCCGGCTGGGTCTGACCGGGCTGGCGGTGACCGACCACGACGGCCTGTACGGGGTGGTCCGGTTCTCGCAGGCGGCCCGGGAACTGAACCTGCCGACGATCTTCGGGGCCGAGTTGTCGCTGGGCCTGACCCGTCCGCGCAGTGGCGAGCCGGACCCGGAGGGCCCGCATCTGCTGGCGCTGGCGCACGGCCACGAGGGGTACGCCCGCCTGGCCCGGGTGATCTCCGAGGCCCAGCTCCGGGGCGGGGAGAAGGGCCGCCCCGACTACGGGAGCCAGGAGCAGGCGGCGGAGCTGCTGCGCGATCACGTGCTGGTGCTGACCGGCTGCCGGAAGGGGCCGGTCCCGCTGGCGCTGGCCACCGGGGGAGTCGAAGCGGCGAGATACGAGCTGGACCGCCTGGTGGCGAACTTCGGCGCCCCGAACGTCGCCGTCGAGCTGACCGATCACGCCGACCCGTACGACGCCGACCGCAACGACGTCCTGTTCGACCTGGCCCGCCGGCGTGGCCTGGAGGTGGTGGCCACCAACAACGTGCACTACGCGGCCCCGTCCCGCCGCCGGCTGGCGACCGCCCTGGCCGCGGTCCGGGCCCGCCGCAGCCTGGACGAGATGGACGGCTGGCTGCCCGCGGCCGGCGCCGCCCACCTGCGCAGCGGTGACGAGATGGCCCGCCGGTTCGCCGACTATCCGGGCGCGGTGGAGAACGCCGCGATGTACGGCGACGGCCTGGCTTTCAACCTGGATCTGGTGGCGCCGAGCCTGCCCGACTATCCGGTGCCGCCCGGCCACACCGAGATGAGCTGGCTGCGGGAGCTGACCATGCGGGGCGCCGCGGTTCGCTACCGGGACAACCCCAAGGCCTACGAGCAGCTGGAGTACGAGCTACGCATGATCGAGGAGCTGGGCTTCCCCGGCTACTTCCTGGTCGTGTACGACATCGTCGACTTCTGCCGTAAAAGTCGTATTTATTGTCAAGGGCGAGGATCGGCGGCCAACTCTGCTGTCTGCTTCGCCCTTTTCATCACGAACGTCGACGCGGTGAAGCACCGGCTGCTCTTCGAGCGGTTCCTCACCGCGGAACGCGACGGGCCACCGGACATCGACGTGGACATCGAATCCGACAGGCGCGAGGAGGTGATCCAGCACGTCTATGCGAAGTACGGCCGGGAGCACACCGCTCAGGTCGCGAACGTGATCTCCTACCGGCCCAGGTCAGCCGTGCGGGACATGGCGCGGGCGTTCGGCTTCTCGCCCGGTCAGCAGGACGCCTGGAGCAAGCAGATCGACCGCTGGGGTGACGTGGCGACCTCGGAGGACATCCCGGAGATCGTCGTCACGGCCGCCAACGACGTCCAGGACTTCCCCCGCCACCTGGGCATCCACTCCGGCGGCATGGTCATCTGCGACCGCCCGATCATCGAGGTCTGCCCGGTCGAGTGGGGCCGGATGCCGGGCCGCACCGTGCTCCAGTGGGACAAGGACGACTGCGCCGCCGTCGACCTGGTCAAGTTCGACCTGCTCGGGCTGGGCATGCTGTCGGCGCTGCACTACGCCTACGACATGATCTCCGACGAACTGGACATCGGGACGATGCCGCTCGACGACCCCGAGGTCTACACGATGCTGTGCCGGGCCGACTCGGTCGGGGTGTTCCAGGTGGAGAGCCGCGCCCAGATGGCCACGCTGCCCCGCCTCAAGCCCCGCGAGTTCTACGACCTGGTCATCGAGGTGGCGCTGATCCGGCCGGGGCCGATCCAGGGGGGTTCGGTCCACCCGTACATCCGCCGCAAGAATGGTCTGGAAGAGCCTGATGTGCCGCATCCGCTGATGCGGAACGCCCTGGCCAAGACGCTGGGGGTGCCGCTCTTCCAGGAACAGTTGATGCAGCTGGCGATCGACGTCGCCGGCTTCGACCCGGCCGAGGCCGATCAGCTGCGGCGGGCGATGGGCGCGAAACGCTCCAGAGAGCGGATGGAGAGGATCAGAAACAGACTGTACGAGGGGATGGCGGCCAACGGGATCACCGGTGCGCTCGCCGACGACCTGTTCGTGAAGCTCGCCGCGTTCGCCAGTTACGGCTTCCCGGAGAGCCACGCCATGAGCTTCGCGTACCTGGTCTACGCGAGCGCCTGGCTCAAGCGCTATCACCCGGCGGCGTTCTGCGCGGCCCTGCTCAACGCGCAGCCGATGGGCTTCTACTCGCCACAGACGCTGGTCGACGACGCGCGACGGCACGGGGTCGAGGTGCGGCGGCCGGACATCAACCTCAGCGACGCGGCGGCGACGCTGGAGACCACGCCGGAGACCCGGCATCGCAGCGCCGCCGGTGAGCCACCACATGCCTGGGGTCTCGGCGGGCCGGTGGTCCGGCAAGGGCTTTCCCGCATTCGTACGATCGGGGCCGAGCTCGCCGAGAAGATCGAGCGGGAACGGCGTACCCATGGTCCTTATCGGTCAATGGCTGATCTCGCACGGCGTACCGGATGCTCGGCCGGACACCTGGAGGCCCTCGCCACCGCCGACGCCTTCGCGAGTTTCGGTCTGTCGCGCCGTGAGGCGCTCTGGGCCGCGGGAGCGGCCGCCTCCGACAAACCGGACCGCCTGCCGGGGACGGTGACCGGGGTCGAGGCGCCCACGCTGCCCGGCATGAGTGACGTGGACGTGCTGGTCGCGGACGTGTGGGCGACCGGGCTGTCGCCGGAGACGCATCCGGCGCGGTTCCTGCGGGCCGAGCTGGACCGGGCCGGGGCGCTGCCGATCGAGAGGCTGGCCGAGGTGGAGGGCGGCACCCGGGTGCGGGTCGGCGGGATCGTCACGCACCGGCAACGGCCGGCGACCGCGGGCGGGGTGACCTTCGTGAACCTGGAGGACGAGACCGGAATGCTGAACGTGACCTGCTCGCCGGGGCTGTGGCTGCGCTACCGGCGGGTGGCCCGGACCAGCGCGGCGCTGCTGGTGCGCGGGCGGCTGGAGAAGGTCGAGGGGGTACTCAACCTGATCGCCGACCGGCTCGACGCGGTGTCGCCGCCGGTCACCTCCACATCACGCGATTTCCGGTGATTTGCACCTTTGGCGGTGTATGGTGCACTGGCGAAAGTCATCCGGGGGTGCATCATGATCCGTACGATGATCGGTCTCGCCACGGCGTTCGCCGTGCTCGCCGGACCGACCGGGCCAGCGGCGGCCGCCGGTCCGTCGAAACTCACGCTCACCTACCAGGCCAAGTCGGTGCAGCTCACCTGCGCGCCGACCGGCGGCGCCCACCCGAAGGCCGCCGAGGCGTGCGCCACCCTGCGCGGGGCCGGCGGCGACCCGGCCAACCTCAAAGGCGGCGACTCGCTCTGCATCATGCTCTACCAACCGGTCACGGCCAGTGTGAAAGGCACCTGGCGAGGCAAGACCGTGAAGTGGCGGCAGACCTTCGGCAACAGCTGCGAGATGACCCGCGCCACCGGTGTCCTCTTCGCGTTTTAGGTGGACGCCGCCGATAGGCTGCTCGCGTGGAAACTTCAGCGCGAACCGGCCGCCCGCACGTCACGGCCCGCACCGCCGCCGTCTGGGCCGTGCTCCGTCGTGAGCTCGACCGGCAGGCCGGGCGCGAGCTGACGGTGCTCGACGTCGGCGGCGGGACCGGCGGTTTCGCCGTGCCGCTCGCCGAGGCCGGCCACAACGTCACCGTGATCGACGCCAGCCCCGACGCGCTCGCCGCCCTCACCCGCCGGGCCGACGACGCGCGTGTCGCCGACCGGGTCCGGGCCGTGCAGGGCGACGGTGACGCGCTCGCCACCCTCGTCGATCCGGGCAGCGCCGACCTCATCCTCTGCCACTCGGTTCTCGAGGTGGTCGACGATCCGACAGGTGTCGTCGCCGCCATCGCCACCGCGCTCCGTCCCGGCGGCGCGGTCAGCGTTCTCGTCGCGGGCCGGGCCGCGGCGATCCTCGGCCGGGCCGTCAACGGCCACCTCAAAGCGGCGTCCGCGCTGGTCACCGACCCGGCGGGCCGCGCTGGGCCGCGCGACACGCTGCTTCGCCGCTACGACGCGGCGGGCGCCACCGATCTGCTCACCGCCGCGGGGCTCGAGGTCGAGGACACCCAGGGTGTACGGGTGGTGGCCGATCTTCTGCCCGCGGCGGTTCTCGAGGAGGACCCGCAGGCCGTGCTCGAACTCGAACTGGCCCTGAGCAACCGCGCGCCGTTCCGCGACGTCGCGTCCCAGTTGCACCTGTTCGCGCGCCGCCCGGCTGTCACCGGGTTGTCGTGACCAGCGGCCCGGGCGCGCCCTCTCCGGGTTCGTCCGCCGTTCCCCCTTCGGCCGTGCCGTCTTCCGACGTCGCTTCTTCGGCCGTGCCGTCTTCCGGCGTCGCTTCTTCCGTCGTGCCCTCTTCTGGCGCGCCTGCTGGATCGGCCTCTGCTCGGGTGCCTGTCGGAGGTGGACGGGAGTTGCCGCCGGTTCCCGGTGATGGGCTGCAGGCGGAGGCGTTTCGTTCGCTTTCGCCGGCCTATCGGGCCGGGAGCCTGGCCGATCTGATGCCGAGCGTGTGCGCTGTCCTGGGGGTTCCGGGGGCGGTGGACGTGCTCGGTCTCGGTGAGCGGCTGGCCGGTGTGGACCGGGTCGGGGTGCTGCTCGTGGACGGCCTCGGGGCGTACCAACTGCCGACGGCTGCGCCGTTCGCGCCTACCCTGGCCGCTATTTCCGACATTTCTGGCATTTCTGGCACTTTTGGCCGGACGTTGACGACCGGCTTCCCGTCCACCACCCCGGTCAGCCTGGTCACCGTCGGGACCGGGGTTCCGCCCGGGGTGCACGGGGTTCTCGGGTTCACCGTCCGGCAGCCGGACGGACGGGTGCTCAACCACATCCACTGGGGCGACGACCCCGATCCGTACCAATGGCAGCCCGTCCCGACCGTGTTCGAGACCGCCGCGGCCGCCGGGGTCGTGGTCACCCTGGTCAGCCGCTCGCTCTACCGTGGCACCGGGCTCAGCGTGGCCGCCAACCGGGGTGCCCGCTATCACGTGGCCGACGACGGCCCGGCCGTCGCCGAGGGCATGCTGGCGGCGCTGCGCTCCGGTCCGGGCCTCGTCTACGGCTACCACCCCGAGCTCGACCGGGCCGGCCACGAGCACGGCGTCGCCTCCCCGGCCTGGCAGGAGGCGGCCCGCGGGGTCGACGCGATCCTGGACCGGCTCGTGCACGAGCTGCCGCCCGGCGCCGCGCTGCTGGTGACCGCCGACCACGGTCAGCTCAACGTGCCCGCCGACCGCTACGACCTGGCTGCCGGCCCGCTCGCCGACGGGCTGGCCGGGGTCACCGGCGAGCCCCGGGCCCGCTACCTGCACGTCGTCGACGGCGCGCTCGACGACGTGCTGGCCACCTGGCGGGCGGTGCTCGGCGCGGACGCCCGGGTGATGTGCCGCGACGAAGTGATCGCCGAGGGCTGGTACGGCCCGATGGCTCCGGCTCACTCGGCCCGGATCGGTGACGTCGTGGCGCTCATGCAGAACCGGGCCGTGGTGGTGGCCTCCGGCTGGGAACCGCCGATGGCCGGCCGGCTGGTGGCGTACCACGGGTCGGTCACGGCGGCCGAGATGACCGTGCCACTGCTGATCGTCCGATAAGATCTATTTGCGTCAGTCGATTTGTCCGCCTTCCGGTGGCGACTATGCAGATCATGTGTTGAGGCAGCTCACGGCGCGTGATCAGGGCCACATGCTGCGGTGACGGACGCGTTGTGTGGCCGGGTGATCGGTCTTTTGGGACGAACCGATCTTCCGGACATGGAAAATCACCCGCACTCGGCGGTCGTCCCGCTTTCCGACCCGCCAAGCCGCTCGTAGACTTGCGTGATAAGGCAGCCGACGGCTGCCCCGCATCACCACACCTGCACCACCCCGACCCCACCACGGGGCCGGACATGCGCCCGGGGAGGAATGCCGTGCCGCTCTCGGAGCACGAGCAGCGGCTGTTCGATCAGATCGAGCGGTCGCTTGCCGAGGACCCCAAGTTCGCCTCGGCTGTGCGGGCCAGCGACCCGCGTTTCCACGCACGGCGCCGGCTCCTGGTTGCCGCGTTCGTGATCGCCATTGGTCTGGCGCTGCTCGTCTACGGAGCCGTCAGCCAGAACACGCCGCTCGGCGTCGCCGGATTCGTCGTGATGCTCGGATCGGCGGCCTTCGCCATGCAGTCACGCCGTCGCATCCAGACACCCGACCTGAAGTCGGTCGGCGGCACCGCATCACGACGCACCCGCCAGAGCCGCAAGAGCGGCGGCTTCATCGAACGCCTCGAGGACCGCTGGCGCCAGCGCCCGGAGGGGCATCGCTGACCCAGCCGAGCCGGCCCTGACGCCGGCTCCCGACGAACGGCGGCCGCTCCCGGCCGCCGTCGTCGTGCTCCCGCACGCCCTAAACCAGCCCTCCCGCGTCGCCTTTGCCCTGGCCGTGCCGCCCGCCCTGTGCGGCCGCACCTTCCGAGCCGTCCGTGCCCGCGCCGCCCATGCTCTGGCCGCGCCGCTCGCCTTCCGCGCTGCTCGCCTTCCGCGCTGCTCGCCTTCCGCGCTGCTCGTGTCCGCGTCGCTCGCCTTCCGCGCCACTCGTGGTCCGCGTCGTTCGTGTCCGCGCCGTCCGCCGTCCGCGCCGTCCGCCGTCCGCGCCGTCCGCCGTCCGCGCCGTCCGCCGTCCACGCCGCCCGCCGTCCGCGCCGCTCGTGCCCGCGCGTCGGCCAGCCCTCGCTGTGCGGTTGTGCCGCCCTGTGGCGTGCCGCGTCTCCGCAAAAGGCGAACCTCTAGTGGGGGCTCCACCAACCTTCGCTGGGTTGCCACTTCGCCGTTCTTGAGCGATTGACCACCGAGAACGGTGGCGAATCGGCCAAGATCGGTGACCCGGGACCCGGGACCCGGGACCCGTGGTCTGGTGAAGGCTGGTGGACCCCGCACTGGTGACTATCTGCGAACCTTCTTCCCGGCTCCGGGCGAACCTCGTAGATCTTGCACGATTCCCACGCCGGCAGCGATCTTGCACGGTTTTTCACGTCTGGGCATGGATTGTCATGCAAGGTCCAATGCGCGCTGGAGATCTTGCAGAGTTCTTCCCGTGGGGGTGTGGAAAAGGCTGCAAGATCGGCCCAAGGGTGCACATTCGTGCAAGATCCAGAGGCGTTCAAGATCCAGAGACGCGGGCCGCGGGATCGTGCGCGGGGCGGCGGGGTGGTGCGCGGGGCGGCGGGGTGGTGCGCGGGGCGGCGGGATCGTGCGCGGGGCGGCGGGGTGGCGCGCGGGGTGGCGGGATGGTGCGCGGGGCCGCGGGGCGGTGTGTGGGGCGGCCGGGATCGTGCGCGGGGGTGTAGGGCGGCGGGATGGTGTGACGGTGATGGTGTGACGGTAAGTGCTTGGGTGGGTGGGTTCGTGGAGCGCCTTGACCACCGGATTCAGCCCGGCGGTCGCGTTTCGGCCGGGAGCCGGGTGAGGGTCGCGTCGTAGCCCGGGGCGGTCGACGTTCGGCGGGCAGGGGTGGCTCGTACCAGAAAAGCGATGGGCGCCGTCACGGCAGACGGCGCCCATCGCTTTTCACGGACCGTGACGGTCAGCGGGTTCTTGTCAGTAGGCGGCGGGGGTTGAAGCGGGCCAGTGACTCGCGGAGGCCGGACAGGCGTTCCGCGGTCCGGGTGGACCATTCGGCCAGGTCTCGACGCCAGCTGAGCAGCACCGACGGCGGCAGCAGCGTGGCGCGGAGCCGGACCTTGCGGGAGGCCGCGCCGGACATGCCGGAGCGGATCCGGCGGAGGGCCGACGTCAACTCGGCGCCCTGGAGAGGTTGCCGAGCGTAACGGGCACGTTCCTCGGCGGTGCCCAGCAGGGTCGCCGCGTCGGCCGGATCGCCGGTCAGGGACAGGTCCCGGACCAGGCGCTGGGCGGTGACCCGTGGCGTCTCCGTCGGGTCGACCCGCACCTGGAAGTCGACCATTGAGTCGATCAGCTCGTCCCACGCGGCGTGCGCGTCCTCGCGGGCCTGGCCGGTCTCGGCGGTGACGGTCAGGTCGGTGATGCCGTCCGCGGACAGGACCACGGGTGCGGCCGGAGCCGTGGCGGCGTGCCGGCGGCGGCGTACCAGAACCCGGCGCAGGGCCGGGACCAGCAGAAGCGCGATCAACAGGGCGATGCCGGCGGCGATCCACAGGCCGGTCCAGTCGGTCGTCTCGGCTGCGTCGCCGGTCGTTCCGGCCGGATCCTCGCCGATGCCCGACTTGTCGGGACCGTTGGCGGCGCCCGGGTCACCCGACGAGTCCGGAACGACGGAGCCGGGGCCGGTCGAGGTGGACGCGGTCGGGGTGGGCCGGTCGACGTCCGGCGCCCAGGTCGAGTTGGAACGGGCCGAACCCGTCACGCCGGCGGCGGGGGTGGCGTCGAACGGCACCCAGCCGTAGCCCTGGAAGTAGACCTCGGTCCAGGCGTGCGCGTTGCGGTTGGTGATCTCGTAGACGCCGTCGCCCACCGCGGTGCCGCGGGTGAAACCGAACGCCACCCGCGCCGGGATGCCCGCCGCACGGACCATCCAGGCCATCGCCGCCGCGTACTGCTGGCAGTATCCGGTCCGGCTGGTCAGGAAGTCGGCGATCTCCGACGCCTTGCCGGTGGTCTGGGTGGCCAGGCTGTACCGGAAGTTGTTCTCCTTGGAGAACCAGTTGTAGATCGCCCGGACCTTGTCGTAGTCGGTGGTCTTGCCGTTGGTCAGCCGGGCCACCTCGGTCTCGACGGTGGCGTCGCCGGGTGTGGCCGTGTACGCCATCAGCGGGTCGTCAGGCGCCAGCGACGGGGCCCGCCGCAGTTCCTCGGTGGTGTACCGGGCCCGCAGGTAGGTGACGTCGTACTGCTGGCCACGGGTGGTGGTCCGGCCCGAGTAGAGCACCTGCTGGTTCGGGTCGTACGCCCACGAGCCCTTGAGGTTGGTCACCGTGGTCGGGTACGTGTACAGCGGCGCCATGTTCTGCTGGAGGTCGTTGGTGACCTCCACCCGGGCCCGGTGCTCGGTGTAGGTGCTCAGCCGGGTGCCCACCTGCCGCCGCGGATCGGGCAGGCCCAGTCCCAGCCCGCCGCCCCGTGGCGACTCGTTGCCGAAACCGTTGTCGGTGAGCACGTCCGCGATGGCGAACCGCAGGTAGAACGGCTCCGGCTCATCGGTGGTGACCTTGAGCAGCGGGATCGTCGTGGTGTGGTTGAGCTGGCCGCTGAGCGAGGCGAACAGGTTGATCCGCCCGCCGTTGCCGTTGCCGGTGCCCGGCCCGGACCCGGCGCCGCTCTGGGTGAGCTGGGTGAGCAGGCCGCCCTCGACGGTCGGCACGGCCAGCGGCAGCACCACGGCCACCAGCATGCCCGCGATGCCGATCCGCCGGCCGGCCGCGGCCAGCGGGGACGGCTCCCAGACGTCGACGTCACGCCCGTCGCCGGTGAAACGGCGGCCGAAGCGGCGCACCCGGTCGACGTTGTCGGCGACGAGCAGCCACATGAAGCCGGCCGCGCCGATGACGAACGGGATCGCCGGGACGCTGTCGGTGTAGACGGCGACCGGGATCGAGTAGATGGCCAGCATCGGCAGCCCGGCCAGGGCCGGCCGTCGGAAGACCGCGGTGAGCAGGTCGACCACGATGACCACCGAGCCGACGCCGAGGACCGCGACGAACAGCAGACCGTCCCGGTCGGGAACCGGCACACCGTAGGCCCGGGTGTCCTCGCCGGCCTGACGGATCAGGTCGGCGAAGTGGGCGAACGTGTCCGGCTGCGGGATGATGATCTCTTTCCCGCTCGGGAAGATCCAGGTCAGCGCCAGGAGCAGGGCCAGCGTCATGCTGGCCGCCTGCGCCCAGGTGGGGAACCGGAACGTCCGGGTGGCCACCGCGGCGCCCTCGATCAGCGCCACCGCGAGCACACACTGCGCGATCCAGGTCCACGACTCGAAGATCGCGGTGAGCGGGGCGGCGGCGAGGAGCGTGGCTCCCGCGGCCACCAGGCCGAGACGACGACGGCCGGTCATCGGGTCACCCCGCTGACGGTCGTCTCCGCCATCGCGGCGCGGTAGGCGAAGCCCTGTGAGCCGCGGGCCACCGTCGGCCAGAGCGCGGCCAGCGTGTCGCCGTGCGTCACCGGCACCGACCGCCAGCCGGCCCGCACCAGGGCCAGCGACGCGGCCGCGTGCTCACGCTCCGCCTCGGCCACCCCCGACGGCACCCAGGTGGAGGTGTCGATCGCGAACCCGATGCAGGTCGCGCCGTTGCCGCGCAGGCCGCTGAGCAGCTCCGCCTCGGCCACCGTCAGCGCGCCGAACAGGCCGATCACCAGCCCGCCGTCGTTGCGCCGCCGGACGTTCTCGATCAGCACCGACACGTCGCTGTTCTGGTCGGATTTCACGTCGGCCAGGGTGTCCAGGATCAGGCCCTCGCCGCCGCCCTCGGTCGCGTCGATGTCGGTGCCCGAACCGGTCACCATGCGCACCTTGTAGCCGCCCTCGCGCAGGTGGACGGCGATGCTGGCGGCCGCCGAGACGGCCCACTCGAAGCTCGCGGTCGGTCCCTCGCCGCGGTGGGCGAAGGCCCGGGTGTCCAGCACCACGGTGGCCCGGCTCTCCCAGGGCTGCTCCTCACGGCGGACCATCAGCTCACCGGTACGGGCGGTGGAACGCCAGTGCACCCGGCGCAGGTCGTCGCCGCGCCGGTACTCGCGGGTGGCCGCGTCGTCCTCGCCGTGCACCGCCACCGAGCGGGCGCGGCTCTCGCCGGTCCCGGCATACTCCCCGGCCAGCCGCACCCGGGGGAGCGAGTGCACCTGCGGGATCACGGTCAGCCGGTCGACGCTGGGGAACGACCTGGTCAGCTCGCACAGCCCGAACGGGTCGGTGAGCCGGACCATCAGCGGGCCGATCGGGTAGCGGCCGCGCACGTCGGCCCGCACCGTGTACGCCACCGAGCTGGCCTGGTGCGCGCCGAGGCGTTCCAGCACCACCCGGGGGCGGCTGCCCAGCGCGTACGGCAGCCGGTCCTCCAGCAGCATGGTGCCGGTGGGCAGCCGGGACAGGTTCTGCAGGCGCAGGATGACCCGCGCGCTGGAGCCGACCGGGGTCCGGGCCGGCTCCAGCGAGCGGGTGCAGGCCAGCTTGTACCGGCTGCGGCCGACGTACCAGGCGGCCAGCAGCGGCAGCACGCCCAGCAGCACGGCCACCCGGAGCAGGTCGCTCTCGCCGAGGATGAGCGCGGAGACCGCGGCGGCGACCGCCGCGGCCAGGAACGAGCGGCCGCGCGTGGTGAGTCCCCGCAGCGCCTCCCGCATCCTCACCGCCCCCGGGACTCGTAGGAGGCGCGGCCGTCCCGGGTGTCGTAGGGGTTCCGCGCGTGCGGCAGCGGGAGCCGGTGCACGATCTCGGCGACGATCGCGTCCGTGGTCCGCCGGTTGAGCTGCGCGTCCGCGGTCGGGATGATCCGGTGCGCGAGCACCGGCACGGCCAGCGCCTGCAGGTCGTCGGGGAGCACGTAGTCGCGGCCCTCCAGAGCGGCCACCGCCTTGGCCGTGCGGATCAGCTGGAGCGTCGACCGGGGTGACGCGCCGAGCCGGATCTCCGGGGCCTCCCGGGTCGCGGTGACCAGGGCGATCGCATACTGCTGGACGGCGTCGGCGGCGTGCACCGCGCGCGCGGTCTCGATCAGCCGGCGGACCAGGGCCGCGTCGGCCACGGCGCGCAGGTCGTTGAGCGGGTCGTGGTCGCCGTGGGTGGTCAGCATGGCCAGCTCGGCCCGCGGGTCCGGGTAGCCCATCGCGATCCGGGCGGTGAACCGGTCGCGCTGCGCCTCGGGGAGGGGGTAGGTGCCCTCCATCTCGATCGGGTTCTGCGTCGCGACCACCATGAACGGCGCCTGTAGCTCGTAGGTCGTGCCGTCGACGGTGACCTGCCGCTCCTCCATGCACTCCAGGAGGGCGGACTGCGTCTTCGGCGAGGCCCGGTTGATCTCGTCGCCGACCACCAGGTTGGCGAAGACCGCGCCCGGCTTGAACTCGAAGTCGCGCGTCTCCTGGTTGTAGACGCTGACGCCGGTCACGTCGCTGGGCAGCAGGTCGGGCGTGAACTGGATGCGCCGAACCGAGCAGTCGATCGAGCGGGCGAGCGCCTTGGCCAGCTTCGTCTTACCGACGCCTGGCACATCCTCGATCAGCAGGTGGCCCTCGGCGATCAGGACCGCGAGAGCCAGCCGCACCGTGGCGCTCTTGCCCTCGATGACCTGTTCGATGTTGGCCATGATGGCTTGGGCCGCGGCGCGGAACTCAGCGCTCGTCAGCGGGCCTGCCGGCTCGCCCCAGGTCGGCGTTGTCACGGGCCTCCTCCAAAACGTGTCTACCCCCGTAGGGCGGAGATCACCCACCGTCAAGGGCACCGTAAGGTCGCGGGCGCCCAGCGGCCGTGGGCCTCCGGCGCTCGTTGCCCGTCCCCACAGGTTAGCCCCGTCCGCGCGCAACGCCGAAAGGCCTGATCGAGGGGGATTCGGGCGAACACGGGCATCCGCCATCCCAGGCCGGTCGCCTGTGGACAGCCGGGAGTATGTCACGCGCCCGCCATACCGGTCGCCGTCCGTGACGACCGGGGGGTATCATCCCTCGCATGGCTCGGTTCGTTCTGCTCCTTAGCCGGCCGTGCTGATCCGCTGACCGATAGCGGACCAGGCACGGCAACCCCTCCTGCGCGAGGGGCTTTTTTGTGCCCTGCGGAGCTCCCAGATCAGTGAAGACGAGACGAGATGGTGACGATGAGCGAGACCGAGACCCCACCCTTCCGGTACACCGCCGCGCTGGCCGGTGAGATCGAGCTGCGCTGGCAGGCCTTCTGGGACGCGAACGGGACGTTCCACGCGCCCAACCCGGCCGGCGAGCTGGCCGATCCGGACCACCCCCGGGCCGGCGCGCCCAAACTGCACGTGCAGGACATGTTCCCGTACCCGTCCGGCGCCGGCCTGCACGTCGGGCACCCGCTGGGCTACATCGGCACCGACTGCTACACCCGCTACCAGCGGCAGGCCGGCTTCAACGTGCTGCACCCGATGGGCTTCGACGCGTTCGGCCTGCCCGCCGAGCAGTACGCGGTGCAGACCGGCACCCACCCGGCGGTCACCACGGCGGCGAACGTCGAGCGGTACCGGCAGCAGCTGCGCCGGCTGGGCCTGGCCTACGACGACAGGCGTTCGTTCTCGACGACCGACCCGGACTACTACCGCTGGACCCAGTGGATCTTCCTGCAGGTCTTCAACTCCTGGTTCGACCCCTCGGCCGGCAAGGCAAGACCCATTCAAGAGCTGATCGAGTCGTACGAGTCAGGCGCGCGCGGTCCGGAATGGGCCGGTCTGTCCGCCGTCGAGAAGCGGCAGCTGATCGACGACCACCGGCTGGCCTACATGAGCGAGGCCCCGGTCAACTGGTGTCCCGGCCTGGGCACCGTGCTGTCGAACGAGGAGGTCACCCCGGACGGCCGCTCCGAGCGGGGCAACTTCCCGGTCTTCAAGCGCAGCCTGAAGCAGTGGATGATGCGGATCACCACCTACGGTGACCGGCTGATCGAGGACCTGGACACGCTGGACTGGCCGGAGCCGGTCAAGCTGATGCAGCGCAACTGGATCGGCCGTTCGCGCGGCGCCCACGTCGACTTCCCGGTCGCCTCCTCCACCGGCGTGATCAAGGTCTTCACGACCCGCCCCGACACGCTGTTCGGCGCCACCTACATGGTGCTGGCGCCGGAGCACGAGCTGGTCGACTCGATCGTGCCGGCCGCGTGGCCGCAGGGCACGCACGCGGTCTGGACCGGCGGAGCCGACACCCCCGCCGCGGCCGTGGAGAAGTACCGGCGCGAGGCCGCCGAGAAGACCGAGGAGGAGCGGACCGCCGACGGCAAGGTCAAGACCGGCGTCTTCACCGGTGCGTTCGCGGTCAACCCGGTCAACGGCGCCGAGATCCCGGTCTTCATCGCCGACTACGTGCTGGCCGGGTATGGCACCGGCGCGATCATGGCGGTGCCCGGCCAGGACGAGCGCGACTGGGCGTTCGCCGAGGTCTTCGAGCTGCCGATCATCCGTACCGTGGAAGCGCCCGAGGGTTTTGAAGGGGCTTTCACCGGCGACGGACCCGCGATCAACAGCGCATGGCTGGACGGCAAGGGCGTGGCCGAGGCCAAGGCCGCGATGATCGACTGGCTGGAGGCCGAGGGCAAGGGCAAGGGCGCGACCACCTACCGGCTGCGGGACTGGCTGTTCAGCCGCCAGCGGTACTGGGGTGAGCCGTTCCCGATCGTCTACGACGAGACCGGCCTGCCGATCGCGCTGCCCGACTCGATGCTGCCGGTCGTGCTGCCGGACACCGACGACTTCTCGCCGCGCACCTTCGACCCGGAGGACGCCGACACCGAGCCGGAGACGCCGCTGTCCCGGATCAAGGAGTGGGTGCAGGTCGAGCTGGATCTGGGCGACGGTCCGAAGATGTACACCCGCGAGACCAACACCATGCCGCAGTGGGCCGGCTCCTGCTGGTACGAGCTGCGCTACCTGGACCCGCACAACGAGAGCAAGCTGGTCGACCCGGCGAACGAGAGCTACTGGATGGGCCCGCGCGCGGACGGCGACTGCGGCGGCGTCGACCTGTACGTCGGCGGTGTCGAGCATGCCGTGCTGCACCTGCTGTACTCGCGGTTCTGGCACAAGGTGCTGTTCGACCTGGGCCACGTCTCGTCGTTCGAGCCGTTCAAGAAGCTGTTCAATCAGGGCTACATCCAGGCGTACGCGTTCCGCGACGAGCGCGGTGTCATCGTGCCCGCCGAGGAGGTCGTCGAGCGCGACGGCAGGTGGTACCACGGCGACTCCGTCGTGAACCGCGAATACGGCAAGATGGGCAAGTCGCTCAAGAACGTCGTCACCCCCGACGAGATGTGCGAGCAGTACGGCGCCGACACGTTCCGGGTGTACGAGATGGCGATGGGCCCGCTGGACGTCTCCCGCCCCTGGGAGACCCGGGCGGTCGTCGGCTCGCAGCGGTTCCTGCAGCGTGCCTGGCGCCTGGTCGTCGACGAGGAGACCGGCGCGACCCGGGTCACCGACGAGCCACTGGACCCGAAGACCCGCAAGGTCCTGCACCGGATCATCGCCGGCGTCCGCGAGGACATGGAGGAACTGCGGTTCAACACGGCCATCGCCAAGCTGATCGAGCTGACCAACGCGCTGACCCCGCAGGAGACGGTGTCGCGTGAGGCGGTCGAGCCGCTGGTGCTGATGATCTCGCCGTTCGCGCCGCACCTGGCCGAGGAACTGTGGGGCAAGCTGGGCCACGAGGGCTCGCTGGCGTACACCGCCTTCCCGGTCGCCGACCCGGCCCAGCTGGTCGCCGACGCGATCACCTACCCGGTCCAGGTCAACGGCAAGGTCCGCGGCCGGGTCGAGGTCTCCCCGGAGACGACCGAGGACGAGGTACGGGCAGCCGCGCTGGCCGCCGTCGCCGAGGTCCTGGCCGGCAAGGACCCGAAGAAGGTCATCGTGGTGAAGGGCCGCCTGGTCAGCGTCGTCGTCTGACCACTGCTTGGTACGGCCCGCCTCCGGTTCCGGGGCGGGCCGTCCGTCTGTTTGGATGGGCGCATGCCTGCTGACGTGCTGTCCGTCGAACCGCTGACCACGCCCGTCGACGCGACCGTCCGGCCGCCCGGCTCCAAGAGCATCACCAACCGGGCGCTGCTCTGTGCCGCCCTCGCCCCCGGCACGTCCACGCTCACCGGGGTGCTCTTCGCCGACGACACCCGCGCCATGATGAGCGCCGTCGCCGCGCTCGGCGCCACCGTCGTCACCGACGAGCCGGCCTGCACGGTCACCGTCACCGGCATCGACCCGGCCGGCACGGGCGGCGCCGGCACGATCGACGCCCGCCAGTCCGGCACCACGTCCCGTTTCGTCCTGCCCGCGGCGGCGCTCCTGCGCGGCCGTACCGTGGTCGACGGCACCGAGCAGCTCCGGGCCCGGCCGTTCGGGCCGGTCCTCGACGCGCTGCGGCTCATCGGCGCCGGGGTCGAGGAGCTGGGCGCGCCCGGGTGCCTGCCGGCCGCCGTCACCGGTCCCGCGCACGGCGGGCCGGTCGAGGTGAGCGGTCACATCTCCAGCCAGTTCCTGTCCGGGCTGCTGATGGCCGGCCCGCTGATGGACCGCGGGCTGACCGTCTCGCTCACGTCGCCGCTGGTCTCGGTGCCCTACGTGGAGATGACCAAGGCGGTGATGGCGGCGTTCGGCGTCACCGTCGACGGTCTGGCCGTCCCGGCCGGCGCCTATCGGCCCGCCCGCTACGCGATCGAGCCGGATGCCAGCGCGGCGTCATACTTTTTCGGTGCGGCGGCCATCACAGGCGGTCAGGTCACCGTCTCCGGTCTGGGCGCGGAGAGCCTTCAAGGGGATGTACGGTTCGCCGACGTCCTGGAGCGGATGGGGCTTTCGGTGAGCCGGACCGCGGATTCGCTGACCGTCCGTGCCACCGGCCGCCTGCACGGCGTCGACGTGGACATGGCCGACATCTCGGACACGGCGCAGACTCTGGCCGCCGTCGCGGTCTTCGCCGACTCCCCGACCCGGGTCCGTGGCATCGGCTTCATCCGCGGCAAGGAGACCGACCGGATCGGCGCCGTCGTCACCGAGCTCCGCCGAGCCGGAATCAACGCCGTCGAAGACACCGACGGCTTCACCATCCACCCGGGAGCCCCGCGGCCGACCCGTTTCGCCACCTACGAAGACCACCGCATGGCGATGAGCCTCTCCCTGATCGGCCTACGAGCCCCAGGCATCGAGATCACCGACCCGTCCTGCGTCTCGAAGACCTACCCGGCCTACTTCACCGACCTGGCCACCCTCTGACCCGGTCTCCTGGCGCCTAGCCCGGACGCATCGGGCCGGCGACCTTGTGAGGTTTCGCCTGGCAGGCAGCCACTGGCGCCTGTTTCGTAAGGGGGGCTGGAGCCAGGCGTGGCCCAGCCGCCGTCTGGCCGCACGTCGCGAACACCCGGATACAACCCGGGTATCCGGGCGCCCGCGCCGCACACCCAGACGACACCTGGACCTCGCCTGGCTCCAGCCCCCTTACGAACAGGCGCTAGGTCGCAAGATCGCGGCCGGCTGGCC
>NZ_JBEZXU010000049.1:0-49377 GCF_040638175.1 Actinoplanes sp. NPDC026670 | reverse complement strand
CGGACCGCAAGCTCGAACGCTCTCTGGTTTCCGGCCGGCGTCTCGTCCGTCCCACGCGCGTCCAGGTTTCCGGCCCGCGTCTCGCCACCCCGCGCTCGCGCGCGTCCAGGTTCCGGCCCGCGTCTCGCCACCCCGCGCCCGCGCGCGTCTGGGAGACCCTCGCGGTGGCTCCAGCCCCCCTTACGAACAGGCGCTAGGTCGCAAGATCGCGGCCGGCTGGCCCGGACCGCAAGCTCGAACGCTCTCTGGTTTCCGGCCGGCGTCTCGTCCGTCCCACGCGCGTCCAGGTTTCCGGCCCGCGTCTCGCCACCCCGCGCCAACGCGCGTCCAGGTTCCGGCCCGCGTCTCGCCACCCCGCGCCCGCGCGCGTCTGGGAGACCCTCGCGGTGGGGCCTGCCGGCGTGGGCACGGCCAGGACCGCGAGCCGTCGCTGAACACCGGAATGCGCCCGGCATTACCTGGCTGAGCGACGGCTGACGGCATCGGAGCGCGTCGAGCCGGAGCCCGCCGGTTGATCTTGTGAAGTTCGGCGGGACTCGAGGTTCGCCATGTGGGGATCGTTTGCGTCGATCGCGCCGGCCTTGTGGACGCCGCCGCCCACGGCGACAGTGCACCGGGTGTCCGCCGGGATGGACGGTGGGAAGGAGCAACGACGGACCGTGCCCTCCGCTTCAAGGGGCTGTTCGTTGCGGTCGCCGGAGTCCGGCCCGGCCTGGTCGCCGGCGTGCGACGGCCAGCGCACACAATGCGGCAACGTGCGACTTCATCCTCGCCGGAGCGATGGCAGGCGCACACGGACGGCACAGCGTGTGCGCCTGTCCCCGTCGGAGCGAAGTAGGCGCACACGATCGGCGAACGTGTGGGCTGGCCGTCGCTGCGGCCCGGCGAACGTGTGGGCTGGCCGTCGCTGCGGCCCGGCGAATGTGTGCGCCGGACATCGCTGCGGCCGGCGGACCCGCTTTCGGCATCGCCTCTGGACGGCCGCCCAAGGTCATCAGGCCTCACGGTGATCTTGCGGAGGTCGCTGAGGATGATGCTGACCAGGACGAATGCAAGACTCACTTCAGCTGTGACCCTGACCTGCAATGTCGATGCGCAAAATGGCGAAACTCGAGGGCGGGACAGGTGTGCCCGAACTCAACAAGACCCCGCTGGCAGTGCGTGGGCAGCCGGCCCGGCGGTCGCGTTTCGGTCCTGCGCCGGGACTGCGTAGCGCGGACCGTCCAGAGCGGGATCGTTGCGGTTGTGGGCAGCGTGGCCGTACCGCAAACGGGTTTGACGCCACGAACGGCGCAGGAGGCGGCCGACGGCGCGGGAGTGAATCGGGGAAGCCGCCGTCAAGGGTCGCAGCGGCCGGCCGAGGCGGCGTCAGGCGGGGGTGGCTTCGCGGCGGGCGGTGTGGCGCCAGCGGAGGATGATCGCGGTGGAGAGGATGAAGCTGAACGCCGCGGGGGCGAGGGTCAGCAGGTTCATGTCGCCGGGGGCAGCCACCGCGGCGCCGATGATGGCGTAGGTGACCGTGGACGGGATGGCGGCGATCGTGGTGCCGAGCAGGTAGCGCTTGCGGCAGACGCTGGTGGCGCCGTAGGCGTAGCCGACCAGGCCGAACGGGGCCAGCGGGAGGAAACGGACCAGCAGGACGGCGGCCAGGCCGCGGCGGTTGAGCCAGCCGTCCAGTCGGGCCAGGCGGCTGCCGGCGCGGGCCTGTAGCGCGCCCCGCCCGGCCCAGCGGCCCGCGTAGTAGGTCGCGACGGCGGCGATCACCGCGGCGGCCAGCGCGGCCGCGCCGCCGGTCACCGCGCCCAGGAGGGCGCCGCAGGTCATCGTGATGAGGGTACGCGGGACCAGCACCGACAACAGCATGCCGCCGAGAACCGCGACCGCCACGACAGCGCTCGGGCCCATCGCCGACAGGGTCTCGGCGATCTCCCGCAGCGGAAGCAGCGCCGAGACGCCGGCCAGGGCGCCCACCCCGGCGGCGAGCAGGGCGAACCGGGTGAAACGACGCTTCCACCCGGTGGTGGGGCCGGCGTGCTCAACTGCCTGAGGGTCCGCGGTGTCGGTGCCCCGCGGGGCGATCAGGTTGTCGGTCATGCAGGCCTACCGCCCCAACTGTCGTCGGTTATGGACAAGGTCTATGAAGAAAGGTCTATGAAGAAGAGGTCATGCCGGGCTCGGTGCGGCGAGCCGTTCGGACCGGAGCCGGTCGGCCCAGGTGTCGTCAAGAGGCGCAAGCCTATCCGCGCCGGTCGCCCATCGCAGTAGCAGATCGGCTATCGCTGGGTTGCGGGCGAGCGCCGGGCCGTGCGAGTAGGTGCCGAGGATCTTGCCGGCCCAGGCGCCCTCGGTCTGGCCGTCGTTGCCGATGCCGGCGGTCACCCGGGCCAGTGGCGCCGCGTGGGCGCCCAGATGCGTACGCCCACCGTGGTTCTCGAAGCCGGTCAGCGCGGGCAGCCCGAGCCGTGGGTCGATCTCGCCGCGCAGCTCACCGACGGCCCGGGTCTCGCCCCGGTCGGAGCTGATGTCCAGCAGCCCCAGCCCGGCGCACTTGGCCCCCTTGGCGAAGAACGAGTGACCGAGCAGTTGGTAACCGGCGCAGATGGAGAGGACCGCGGCGCCCTGGGAGACGGCCTGGTGGAGGCCGCCGTCGGCGAGGAGGCGCTGCGCGGCGAGGGCCTGCGGGCCGTCCTCGCCGCCGCCGATCAGGTAGATGTCGGCGGTGTGCGGCATCCGCTGGTCGGAGCGGACCTCGTAGGTCTCGGCCGGGATGCCGCGGTCGGCGGCCCGGCGGGCGAGGATCAGCATGTTGCCGCGGTCGCCGTAGGTCGAGAGCAGATCAGGGTAGATCCACACGATCCGCAGGGCCTCAGTTGACACGGTCCAACTCCGCTCGGATGTCCTGGAACGCCGTGTAGTTGGCGATCACCTCGAGGCGGCCGGGCGGCACCGACCGCAGCGCCTCGTCGAAAGTCTGTACGTGCCTGAACTGCACCTGGTTCACCTGGAGGCGGACGGCCAGGTCATAGGCCCGGTCGCCGGTGATCAGCACCGGACGGTCCCGCAACGGCGAGAAATCGACGTCGTAGAGCCACGACGTGTCGAGCCCGTCGGGGTCACGCGCGTTGATCGAGAGCAGTGTCGGCGCCTGGTCGGCCATGTCGAAGGCCTCCAGCCAGCTCGCCGGGTTCTTCGCGAGCAGCAGCCGGATGTTGCGGCCGTCCCGGTCGACCTGGGCGTAGCGGCCGGCGATCGACGCGACCCGGGACAGCCGGGGGAGCGCCTCGATCGGCCGGACCCCGAACTCGGCGGCCACGGCCAGCGCGGTGGCCGCGTTGCCGATGTTGACCTTGCCGGGGAGCTGGAGCTTGACCAGGTGCCAGTCACCGCGGGGGTCGATCACGCCCTCGTCCTCGACGACCCACTGTGGGCGCGGGCGGCGCAGCGGGCAGCCGGTGCACCACCAGTCGCCCTGCTGGCGCTCGATCGGGTGGCCGCTCTGCGGGCAGACGAACGAGTCGTCGAGCCAGCGCTGGCCGGCGCTGAACCAGGTGATCTGCGGGCTGCCGGAGGCCGCCCAGACCACCATCGGGTCATCGGAGTTGGCGACCACCCGGATGTCGGGGTGGTCGGCGAGGGCCTTCTTCCACAGCTCGGCCATCATCGCGACCTCTTTGGCCCGGTCGAGCTGGTCGCGGGAGAGGTTGAGCAGCGCCACCACCTTGGGCCGGGTCTGGTCGATGACCTGCGCCAGGTAGTGCTCGTCGACCTCGAGGACCGCGAACGGGGTGTGCCCCTCCTTGGCCAGCGCGGAGGTGTGACCGGTCGGCATGTTGGCGCCGAACGAGTTGGTGGCGACCCGGCCGAGGACGCCGACGGCGGCCGCGGTGAGGCGGGTCGTGGTGGTCTTGCCGTTGGTCCCGGAGACCAGCGCGACGGCGCGGCCGGCCGCGAGGTGGGCCAGCAGGTCGGGGTCGATCTTGAGGCCGATCCAGCCGCCGATCACCGAACCGTCGCCGCGGCCCGCGGCCCTGGAGAGCGCCGCCGCGGTCTTCGACACTGAGGTCGCGACCTTGGCGATGAGAGGCATTCCGTCCGTCACGCCAGCGAGGGTACCGGACTCGAACGTTACGACGCGTTGCCAGACCGTCAAGATCACGGTGTGGCCGGTGTCTTCCCCGGTCCGGGCTTTTCGGACGTCTACCCCGTTGGTGACGGGACTATTTATGTGTTCTGTTTCACCCGTAACCTTCAACCGTGTGTAGCTGTGTCGCTACTTTGCGTGGGCGCATATGTCACGCGGCGGTAACAAAGTGGACACCGACAAGTGTGCCAATCACGGAGGGTGATCACTCCTGCGCCGACGATCATGGGAGGACTCGGGTACCAAGGATCAGCCGGACGCATTCCGCTCGCCGGCCGCACCGGATCGGTTCACGCCGAGCCCTGCCCCGGGCCGGACCGGTGCGACACCGCAGTTGAGTCACACCAGACAAGGCATTCGGGGGCAGGGACGGGGGACCCATGACCGGTCCTTCCCGCGCCACACGGCTCCATCCGTGGCGCACCGGGAGGACCTTGGGGTGAAGCCGCCCACCCGCGGCCGGGCACACCTTCCCGCCCGAACCCGACAGCTAACCTCGCAGGCGTGCCGGAGGGATCTCTCTACCGTGCACGAACACAGTTCGAGCCGGCGCCGCCGCGCGTCCATCGGCACCGGAACCGTCGCACTGTCCCTGGGTCTCTGCCTCTGTGCCGGGCAGCTGATCGCCGCGTCCCCCGCGGCGGCCGCCACGACCCCCGCCGCCACCCAGGTCGCCGCCTCGGCGGTCGTCCCGAAGGTCACCCCTTCGATCTGGGCCAGCAGCGCCCGGAGTCTCAAGTGGGGCTCCACCCTCAAGGTCACCGCCAAGGTGATCGACCCCACCACCCATCAGGTCGCCAAGGGCACCGTGCGCCTCCAGGGCTACAGCAACGGCGCCTGGCGTACCTGGGACACCGAGACCGTCAAGAACGGCGTGGTGACACTCACCGCCAAGCCGACGAAGACGGCCTGGGTCCGGACCGTCTTCACCGGCACCGGCTACAACCAGCGGGGCACCGGCAGCTTCAAGGTGACGGTCAAGGCCAGCGGCGCGAAGGTGCTGGCCGAGGCCAAGGCGCACAAGGGCGCGCTGTACAAGTACGGCGCCTCCGGTCCCAAGCGTTTCGACTGCTCGGGCTTCACCAAGTACGTCTACAAGAAGGCGGCCGGCAAGAGCCTGCCGCACAAGGCGAACTCGCAGCAGAAGTACGGCACCGCGGTCGCCAAGAGCAAGAAGCAGATCGGTGACCTGATCATCTTCCGGAACGGGTCGTACGGGTACCACGCCGGCATCTACGCGGGCAACGGTTACGTCTACGACTCGCCCCACACCGGAGCCCGGGTCGGCAAGCACAAGATCTGGAACAGCAACTACGTCGTGCGCCGCCTGGTCGCCTGACGCAGAGCCGCGCAGCGACGCTGGACGGTTGCGGGCGGTGAGCCGCGCAGCGACGCTAGTCAGTTGCGGGCGGTGAGCCGCGCAGCGACGCTAGTTAGTAAGGAATAGCAGTGACGCCCGTGGGGCGTGACCCGGATCAGGGGTCACGCCCCACGGGCGTCTCCTGTGTCCGGGCGATGTGGACCCCGCGCATCCCTCCACTTTCCTCCCCGGTTGATCCCGGTGGAGTGAGCCCGGCCACGAAATCGGGCGCCGGCCGGCATTTCGACGGGTGTTTTTCGCCCCGAAGGCCTCGATGTCGGAAACAAGACCCTGTTGATCATGGTCACCCCCTCCACTTCGCCCCACCACCTGTGAACTGGGATTACGTCCGTGAGAACGGCTCGTGAGGGTTTGCTTTTGGGTTGCAGGTGGAGGGAAGTGGAGTAGAGTGGGGCGCAGTGGCAGGGCGGAGGAGCGACGCCGGACCTGCCGGCCCGAGTTGACAGGTGATCCGCTCCCTCCGCGATGGAGTGGCCGCCACGGCAAAGGGGTGGGGGCCGATGTTTCTCGGCACACACACCCCGCGCCTGGACGAGAAGGGCCGGCTGATCCTCCCGGCGAAGTTCCGTGATGAGCTGGCGGGAGGTGTCGTGATCACGAAGGGGCAGGAGCGCTGTCTTTACGTGTTCCCGATGCCGGAGTTCCAGCGCATCGCCAGCCAGCTGCGTGAGGCGCCGGTGACGAACAAGGCGGCCCGGGCGTACAGCCGGGTCTTCTTCGCGAGCGCCCACGACGAGGTTCCCGACAAGCAGGGCCGGGTGACGATTCCGGCCCATTTGCGGGAGTATGCCAGTCTTGGTCGGGATCTCGTGGTGATCGGTGCGAGCACCCGGGTCGAGGTCTGGGACAAGCAGGCCTGGGATGACTACCTCTCGGCGAGCGAGGAAGAGTTCGCCGACATCGAGGAGGGGGTGCTGCCCGGCGGACTGTAGGCGTGGCACTCGGACGGCCGGCTGGTTCGGCCCGGACGCCACTGCCGCCGTAACGCGAGATCTCCAGCCGCTCCCGCTCCTGGCGCCTCTTCCCCGGCGCCAGGCGCGTGTCCGGGCCGGTTCGCCGGCAACGGACATGAGAGCGGATGGGGATCTGGCGGTACGGACGGGCGACCGGGCCGGGCAGCAACTGGCAACTGAATGAGTGAGACGCGAGCGGGCACGGCAATGGGGGTCGACATGGGGGAGCCGCGGGGCACGCATGTGCCGGTGCTGCTCGAGCGCTGCCTCGAGTTGCTGGATCCCGCCCTCACGTTGCCGGGCGCCGTCCACGTCGACTTCACGCTGGGTCTGGGCGGGCACGCCGAGGCGGTCCTCGAGCGGTATCCGGATGTGGTCCTGATCGGACTCGACCGGGACACCGAGGCTCTGTCGCACGCCCGGCACCGGCTGATCCGTTTCGGCGATCGCACGCACCTGGTCCACGCCGTCTACGACGAGCTGCCGCGGGTTCTCGGCGAGCTGGGGATCCCGGCGATCCACAGTGGGCTCTTCGACCTCGGGGTCTCGTCGTTGCAGCTGGACGAGGCGGATCGCGGGTTCGCGTATGCGCAGGACGCGCCTCTGGACATGCGGATGGACCAGTCCCGCGGGATCACCGCGGAGGAGGTCGTCAACACGTACGAGCCGGGTGATCTGGTGCGAATTCTGCGGCAGTACGCCGAGGAGAAGTTCGCGCCGCGGATCGTCTCGTCGATCGTGCGGGAGCGGGCGAAGGGGCGGATCACCTCCACGGCCCGGCTGGCCGAGCTGGTGAAGGAGGCCATCCCGGCCGCCGCGCGGCGAACGGGTGGAAATCCCGCAAAAAGGACATTCCAGGCACTACGCATTGAGGTGAACAGGGAGCTGGAGGCGCTCGAAGGAGCGGTTCCGGCGGCTTTGGACGCGTTGGCGCCTAAGGGGCGCCTTGTGGTGATGAGTTATCAATCACTGGAGGACAGGATCGTCAAGCGCGAGCTCGCCGCGAGGTCGCGCAGCACCGGGCCGGTCGACCTTCCGGTCGAGCTTCCCGGTACCGGTCCGAGCCTGCGGCTGCTGACCCGGGGGTCGGAGCTGCCCAGTGAGGCGGAGGTGGCGGCGAACCCGAGGGCAGCCTCGGTGAAGCTGCGCGCGGTGGAACGGATCGACGAGCAGGAGCAGGCGAGCAAGTTTGAGAAGGCGTTCGGCGCCGGCCGCGAGCGGCCCCGAATGTCTACAACGCGTGGGGGACGAGGGCGGATACGCCCGGGGGCGAATGTAGAGGGGGAGGGACGAGCATGAGCGAGCGATCCGAAGCGCCGCGGTCGGGGGGCCGATCGGCGCAGCCGCGCACCACGCGCCGGAGCAGCCGCGATGCCGAGACCACGAGGACTGGCGCGCGGGGGGCGCGCCGGACCGAACCGGCCGACACGCGCCGGTCAGGGATCCGGAGCCGGGGGGCTCAGGATCCGGCCGCGACGAAGGATCCGGTCGCGCCGATCGACGGCGCCACCGCGCTGTCGATCGAGGTGACCGGCGACCCGGCGCCGCTCCCGGGCCGGATGCGGCTCTGGGTGGCGCCGCCGCTGCCGGTCCGGGCGCCGCGCGCCGCCTTCGCCACGGCGGTCATCGCCGTGGTGCTGGTCGGTGTGGTCGGCATCCTGCTGGTCAACACGGCGACCGTGGAGCAGTCGTTCCGCCTGGACGCCCTGCGCAACGAGAAGACCGCGCTCGACCAGCGGCAGCACGACCTGGAACGGCAGATCGTCGACGCGTCCGGGCCGGGCAAGCTGCACGCCGCCGCGCGCCGTCTGGGCCTGGTCCGCGCCGCCGAGCCGGCGGTCATCTGGCTGCCCAACGGCGAGATCGTCGGGATGCCGGTGCCCGGCAAGGGCCCGACCGCGCCGACCACCGACGACGGCCTGCGTGAGTCCGCCGCGCCGTCCGCCGCGGCCGAGCGGTAGGCCGGCATGTCGCCGCGAGCCGACGACGAGACACCGCGCCGGGGCACTTCACCCCGGCGCGGTTCGTCGCGTGACCTGCCGGGTGAGGAGCCGGAGGAGACTCCGCGCGACAACCGGCGTGGCCGGTCCAGCATCGGGGAGGCGCGCGCCTACACCCCGCGCGGGCGGACCGTGGCCGAGCGCGGCCGGCTGCCCCGGGACGGCGGACGCAACGCCGACCCGTTCCGGCCGGCGCTCCAGGTGCTCGACGGCGGCGAGAGCGGGCAGCGCTCCCGCTCCCGTGGCCGGGTCGCCGAGCCGCAGCCCAAGCCCCGGGAGGAGCCCAAGCCCCGTAAGCCCAGGGAGGAGCCCAAGCCCCGTAAGCCCAGGGAGGAGCCCAAGCCCCGGGAGCAGGCGCCCAAGGCCAGGACCAGGACGCGGGAGCCGGAGCGGCCCCGGGAAAGAGAGCGCCGCCGCCCCGAGACCAGGCCCCGGCGGCCGGTCCCGGCAGAGCCGCCCAAGCTCGCCAACAGCACCCGGCGGCTGCGGCTGGGCACCGTCCTGGCGCTCTCCCTGTTCGTCACCATCGGCGTACGGCTGGTGGTGCTCCAGGTCGCGACCTCCCCCGAGGAGGCCGCCAGCCTGCTGGAGCTGCGCGAGAACCGGCTGAGCAGCGTCACGCTCCCGGCCCCGCGGGGCAGCATCCTGGACCGCAACGGCAACGTCCTGGCGCACAGCGTCGAGGCGCGGTACGTCTACGCCGACCCGGAGAACGAGGGCCTGCAGGAGGACGTCGCCGGCACCGCCGCGAAACTGGCGCCGCTGCTGGGCGTACCCCAGTCCGAGCTGTTCGAGAAGATGCAGCGCAAGCAGGTCCTCGGTCAGTGGACGAAGTTCCGCTACCTGGACCGTGGTGTCGACCTGTCGATCGCCGACCGGATCGACGCCCTGAACCTGGACGGCATCTACACGCACTCCGACGAGCGGCGTGACGTGCCGGGCGGCGACCTCGCGTCGAACCTGATCGGGTTCACCGGCGAGGAGGGGCGCGGCCTGGAGGGCCTGGAGGCGCGCTACGACGACCTGCTGCACGGCACCGACGGCAAACGGGTTTTCGAGGTCGGCACGGGCAAGCTGAACAAGCCGATCCCGGGCGGGTTCCAGCAGGACGTCGAGGCCCGGCCGGGCAACTCGCTCCAGCTCACCATCGACCAGGACCTCCAGTTCCAGGTGCAGCGGATCCTGGACGCGGCGGGCAAGAAGAAGAACGCGCGGGTCGGCGGCGCGGTGGTGCTCGACGCCCGTACCGGCGAGGTGCTGGCCCAGGCCAGCTATCCGTTCTACAACGCGGCGAAGCCGAACGCGGTGGACCCGATCGAGCGGATCGACATGCCGAGCAGCGTCGTCACCGACCCGGGGTCGAGCCACAAGGCGTTCATCTTCGGCGCGGCCCTCCAGGAGGGCCTGGTCCAGCCGGACGAGCTGATCACGATCAGCCCGGCGATCAAGAAGGGTGACACCCCCTTCAGGGACACTCACCCGCAGGACAAGGGCACCCGGATGACCCTGCCGGGGTTGCTCGCCTTCTCCTCGAACGTGGGAACCATCCTGCTCGCCGACCGGCTCGGCCCGGACAAGGTCTACGAGTACCAGCAGAAGTTCGGCCTGGGCAAGTCGACCGGCGAAGGCATGCCGGCCGAGGCCGAGGGCGACCTGCTGGAGGTGGCCGACTGGAGCGGCTCGTCGTACGGCTCGGTGCCGATCGGGCACAGCGTGTCGGCCACGCTGATCCAGATGGCGGCCGGGTACGGCGCGATCGCCAACGACGGCGTCTACATCCAGCCGCACCTGATCAAGGGCACCATCTCCGGGGAGGACGGCGCCGAGACCCCGGCCGCCGCCCCGTCCACGCACCGGGTGCTGGACACCGAGGTGGCCCAGGAGCTGCGCCTGATGATGGAGGCGGTGACCACCGTCGAGCACGCCACCGGTCTCGCGGCGCAGGTGCCCGGTTACCGGGTGGCGGGCAAGACCGGCACCGGCAAGCTACTCGTCAACGGGCAGTACACCAGCAACAACGCCAGCTCGTTCGTCGGCATGGCCCCGGCCGAGAACCCGCGGTACGTGATCGCGGTGTCGATGGACGTCAGCAGCGGCGGTGGCGGTGACGTGGCGGCCCCGGCGTTCAGCGAGATGATGTCGTACGTCCTGCAGCAGAACCACGTGCCGCCGTCCGGCAGCAAGGCTCCCGATTTCAAGATCAAGGAATGACGCGGGTCGCATGGCGTTGACGACGAGCCGTCGGAGACGGGGTAGGGTCTGACGCCGTGTCCGGCATTCCACGTCCCGAGACCGTGGAGCCGTGCCTGCTGGCGCGGCTCGCGGATCTGTTACCGGCCGATCTGACCGGCGGTGACGTCCCGGTCACCGGCATCACACACAGTAGCCGGGAGGTGCGCCCCGGTGATCTCTACGCGGCGCTGCCCGGCGCCAACCGGCACGGCGCCGAGTTCGTGGCGGACGCCGCGCGCTCCGGCGCGGTGGCCGTCCTGACCGACCCGGCGGGCCGCGAGGCGGCGGTCGCCGCGGGCCTCCCGGTGCTGGTCGTCGACGACCCGCGGGCGGTGCTCGGCGCGGCCTCGGCAGCGATCTACCGGGAGCCGTCGCGACGGCTCACCATGATCGGCATCACCGGGACGGCCGGCAAGACCTCCACGTCCTACCTGGTCGAGGCGGGTCTGCGGGCCGCCGGCAAGGTGACCGGGCTGGTCGGCACGGTGGAGACCCGGCTCGGCGACCTGGTGGTCAAGAGCGTGCGGACCACCCCGGAGGCCACCGATCTCCAGGCGATCCTGGCCACCGGCGTCGAGCGCGGCGTCGAGGCGGTGGTCATGGAGGTCTCCAGCCACGCGCTGGTGATGGGCCGGGCCGGTGGCATCCGGTTCGCGGCCGGCGGTTACACCAACTTCGGCCAGGACCACCTCGACTTCCACCCGACCTCGGAGGACTACTTCGAGGCCAAGGCCCGGCTCTTCGACGGCCGGTCGGCGGCCGAAGTGCTCAACCTCGACGACCCGGCGCTGCGCCCGCTGTTCAAGCCGTCGACGATCACCTACTCGGCGGCCGGCGACCAGGCGGCGACCTGGTGGGCCTCCGACGTGCGCCCGTCCGATTTCGGTCAGCTCTTCACCGCGCACGGCCCGGACGGCCGGACCGTGCGGACCGGCGTGACCCTGCCCGGCCTGCACAACGTCTCGAACGCCCTGCTGGCGCTCGCCCTGCTGGTCGCGGTGGGCGTGGACGCCCAGGTCGCGGGCGACGGCATCGCCGCCTGCCGCGGCGTCCCGGGCCGTCTGGAGCTGGTCGAGGCGCCCGGCGAGATCCTCGGCGTGGTCGATTACGCCCACAAACCCAACGCGATCGTCGCGGCGCTCACCGCGCTGCGCGGGCTCGCCACCGCGCGCGGCGGGCGGCTGATCTGCGTGATCGGCGCCGGCGGCGACCGGGACCAGGGCAAACGGCCGCTGATGGGCGCGGCCGCCGCGGAGGGGTCCGACTTGGTGATCATCACCGATGACAACCCCAGGACCGAAGACCCGGCATTTGTACGGTCAGCCGTGCGCTCTGGCGCGGAGGACGCGTCCACGCCCGCCAAAATCATCGAAGTCGCAGGACGGCGCTCAGCCATCGCCGAGGCGGTGCGCCTGGCCTCCGCCGGTGACGTGATCGCGGTGCTGGGCAAGGGCAACGAACTCGGCCAGGAGGTGAACGGCGAGGTGCTGCCGTTCGACGACCGTATCGAGCTGGCCACCGCTCTGGAGGCGCGCGCATGATCGACCTGACCCTGGCGGAGATCGCCGAGATCACCGGTGGCCGGGTCGTCGGCGATCCGTCGGTGCTCGTCACCGGCGACGTCGAGTACGACTCCCGCAAGATCGGCCCGGGCGGCCTGTTCCTGGCGTTCGCCGGGGAGAAGGTCGACGGCCACGACTTCGCGGCGGCCGCCGTCGAGCGGGGCGCCGCCGCGGTGCTCGGCTCCCGGGACACCGGCGTGCCGGGTGTCGTCGTCGAGGACCCGCTGGCCGCGGTGGCCGCCCTGGCCCGGGCCGTGGTCGCCCGGCTGCACGACCTCACCGTGATCGGGCTGACCGGCTCGTCCGGCAAGACCACCACCAAGGACTACATCGGGCAGCTGCTGTCCCGGCTCGGTCCCACGGTGGCGCTGCCCGGCTCGCTCAACAACGAGCTGGGGTTCCCGTACACCGTGTTGCGGGCCTCCGAGAAGACCCGCTTCCTGGTGCTGGAGATGGGCGCGCGCGGCGTCGGGCACATCAGGTACCTGACCGACATCGCCCGCCCGTCGATCGGCGTGGTGCTGAACATCGGCGCCGCCCACATCGGCGAGTTCGGCTCCAAGGAGGGCACCGCGCTGGCCAAGGGCGAGCTGGTCGAGGCGCTGCCGTCGACCGGTGTGGCGGTCCTCAACGCCGACGACCCGCTGGTGGCCGGGATGGCGCCGCGCACCTCGGCCCGGGTGGTCCTGGTCGGGTCGACCGGATCACTGACCGCTTCCGGCGTCACGCTCGACGCGGGCGGGCGGGCGGCGTACACCATCTCGGACGGAGTCCGGACCGGGACCGTCCAGCTGACCACCGCGGGTGAGCACCAGGTCGCCAACACCCTGGCCGCCGGCGCGGTGGCGCTGGCCGCCGGGATGGCGTTCGACGACCTGGTCGCCGCGCTGAGCGAGGTCGGCATCGCCTCCGAGCGCCGGATGGACGTCTACACCCGGCCGGACGGCGTCACCATCGTCGACGACTCGTACAACGCCAACCCGTCGTCGACCTCGGCCGCTCTGCGGGCGCTGGCCGCGATGGGTGGCGGCAAGCGCACCACCGCCGTCCTCGGTTTCATGGCCGAGCTCGGCGAGCACGAGGTGTCCGGTCACGCCGAGGTCGGCCGGCTCGCCGCCGAACTGGGTGTGGACCGGCTGATCGCGGTGACCGGCAACGCGGGTCCGATCCTGGACGGCGCGGCCGGAGTGGCCGGCTGGCGGGGCACGGGGCTCCTCGCCGGCGACCAGGCCGCCGCGATCGAGATCCTGCGCCACGACCTGCGCGCCGACGATGTCGTGCTGGTCAAGGGTTCCCGGTACCGGACATGGGACGTCGCCGACTGGCTGCGGCGTCCCGAGGAGGTTCAGCCCACGTGAGGGCAGTCATCGTCGCGGCCGCGGTCGCCTTTCTCATCTCGCTCTTCGGTACGCCCCTCGCGATCCGGGTCTTCTCGGCGCTCAAGGCCGGCCAGCCGATCCGGACCATCGGACCGCAGACCCACCTGGGCAAGCGCGGCACCCCGACGATGGGCGGTGTGGCGTTCATCATCGCCACGGTCTTCGCCTACGCGGCCGGGCACCTGGCGCTGACCACCCTGCCGGACCGGCAGATCGCCCAGGAGAAGCCGACCATGACCGCCCTGGTCCTGCTCGGCATCTTCGTGTTCTGTGGCGCGGTCGGCTTCATGGACGACTTCCTGAAGGTGCGCAAGAAGAACTCGGACGGTCTGAGCGCCAAGGGCAAGCTGCTCGGCCAGCTGCTGATCGGCACCGTGTTCGGCATCGCCGCGCTCTACTTCCCGAGCACCAACGGCCAGACCGTGGCGAGCGAGAAGATCTCCTTCATCCGGGACGTGAGCTGGCTGGACGTCGGCAAGGTCGGCTCGGTCATGGTGTTCGTCTTCGTGATCATGGCGATGTCGAACGGCGTGAACCTCACCGACGGCCTGGACGGTCTCGCCACCGGCGCGTCGATCCTGGTCCTCGGCGCGTACTCGCTGATCGGCTTCTGGCAGTACCGGCACTGGTGCGGTGACAACGCCTACGTCGGTGAGGCCGGTTCGCTCACCGCGCAGCACTGTTATCAGGTCCGGGACCCACTCGAGATCGCGATGATCGCGGCCGCCGCGGCTGCCGCCTGTGTCGGCTTCCTGTGGTGGAACACCAACCCGGCCCGGATCTTCATGGGTGACACCGGCGCGCTGGCGCTGGGCGGCCTGATCGGCGGTCTGGCCGTGGCCACCCGCACCACGCTGCTGTCGGTCATCATCGGCGGCCTGTTCGTGATCATCACGATGTCCGTGGTCATCCAGATCATCTCGTTCAAGACCACCGGCAAGCGGGTGTTCCGGATGTCGCCGCTCCAGCACCACTTCGAGCTGGCCGGCTGGAGCGAGGTCAACATCGTGGTCAGGTTCTGGATCATCGCGGGCATCTGCGCCGCGATCGGTCTCGGATTGTTCTACAGCGAGCACCTGGCGGTCATGGGCTAGCCCGGATGGCCCCGATGGGCCAGATTGCCCGCTGCCAGCTCGGCGGAGATCAGATCATTCCTAGGCTCGGATGCGCTGACTACTCAGCGTATTCCGATCCATACGGAAGGTCATTCCTGATGATCTCTAAAATCCTGTTCGCGTCGGCCGGCGCCATGGCGGTGGCGCTGTCCGGCGGCACCGCGGCGGCCGCCGCCGGCCCGGTCGTGCCGGCGCGTGTGGCGGACGACCCGGAGGTGGTCAAGGTCTGCATCGTGGCGAAGACCGGAGCCATGCGCTACATGCTGGCCAACACCACCACCTGCCGCCGCAACGAGGTCCTGCGCGAATGGAACGTCTACGGTCTCCGGGGCGAGACCGGGCCGGCCGGCCCCGCCGGAGCCGCAGGTCAGACCGGGCCGGCGGGCCCGGCCGGGCCCGCCGGCCCGACCGGAGCCGCCGGCCCCGTCGGCGCACAAGGCGCGATGGGCCTGACCGGGGCGGCGGGCGCAGCCGGGAACACGACACTGTCGACAGCGAGCGGCGTCGCAACGATGGGTTCCGCGAGCTTGAGTCTGGCCTGCCCGAACCTGTCCGACACCGCGATCTACGGATACTGGGACGCCGGTACCGGCGAGACCAGGACGCTGACCGCCAACGGGCAGGACCCCACCGATCCCCGGGTCTGGCTGTTCGGGTGGAACGGCGCCCTGACCGCCACCGGCGGGAGCATCTACGTCATCTGCCGGGTGGCGCCCTAGGCGACGTGTGCCGATCGGCGTGTCATATGCGACAAAGGCTGATGCGACACGCCATCGATGGTGTGCGCCGACAACGTGACCACCGGACGATGATTGGGGTATGGCGGACGACCGTTCTCAGCAGGCCCGCCCGTCACTGAGCCGGCAGCTCCTGCCCGCCGTGCACGGGCTGCTGGCCAGACCCCTGTCCTCGTACTATCTGCTGATCTCGAGCTGCGCCATGCTGCTGCTGATCGGCCTCACCATGGTCTTCTCGGCCACCAGCGTGAAGGCGTTCGCGGAGAAGGGCAACGCCTTCACCGAGATCAGCAGCCAGGCGGTCTACGCCCTGCTCGGCCTGGTCGCGTTCTGGATCTTCCAGCGGCTGCCCTCGGTCACGTTGCGGGTGCTCGGCCGGGGCCTGCTCGGCTTCTCCATCGCCCTGCTCACGCTCCTGGCCGCGATGAACGCGCTGGGCGCCGCCGACGTGCTGAGCCGGAACGCCGACGGCGACCCCGTGCTCGGCCCGCTGGTGGCCCACCTGAACTGGCTCATCCTCGGCTCGTTCAGCATGCAGCCGGGTGAGCTGGCGAAACTCGCCATGGTGCTGTGGGCCGCCGACGTGATCGCCCGCAAGGGCCCGGACCTGGGCCACTGGCGGGAACTGGCGATGCCGCTGTTCCCGGTGATCGGCCTGCTCTTCGTCCTGGTCGGCTACAACGACCTGGGCACCATGCTGGTGCTGCTGGCGCTGATCGTCGGCCTGCTCTGGGCGGCCGGGGTCCGGCTGCGGGTGTTCGGCGCGCTGGGGGTGCTGGGCCTGGCCGGTGTCGGCCTGCTGATCGCGGCCGCGTCCCGGGGCGCCGGCTCCGGCACCGCCGGCGAGGAGAACTACCGGTTGCGGCGGCTGACCTCGTTCCTGGAGCCGCTGGCCGACTGCGACACCACCACCGAGGCCGGGCGGTCCTGCTATCAGCTGGCGCAGGGGCGTTCGGCGATCTTCGAGGGCGGCTGGTTCGGCGTCGGCCTGGGCAAGAGCGCCCTCAAGTGGGGCTGGGTGCCGGAGGCGGGCAACGACTTCATCTTCGCGATCGTCGCCGAGGAGCTCGGCGTGGTCGGCTGTTTCGTGGTGCTGGCGCTGCTGTCGGTGCTGGCCTACACCGGGTTCCGGATCGCCCGCCGGGTCGGCGACCCGTTCCGTCGTCTCGCGGCCACCGCCATCACCACCTGGCTGGTCGCCCAGGCCGTGATCAACATGGGTGGCGTGGTCGGGCTGCTGCCGATCACCGGCCTCCCGCTCCCGTTCATCTCCGCCGGTGGCACCGCGCTCGTGGTGACCATGGCGGCGATCGGCATACTGGCGTCGTTCGCGCGGGCCGAGCCGGATGCGGCGCGAGCGCTGAACGCCCGTCCGACGCCTCGGTGGGTACGGCTACTCTGGGCCCCGCTGCCGCCGCTCCCCCCGCCGCGGCGGCCGGGACCACAGCGTCAGCCTGCCCAGAAGACGGGCGGTTCAGCGTCCAGCGAGGCGGGGGGCGTGAGGAGACGGTGATGGGTGTCCTGCGGTCGGTCGTGCTCGCCGGAGGAGGCACCGGCGGCCACATCTATCCGCTGCTGGCCTTCGCCGACGCCTTACGCCGCCACTTCCCGGAGATCCGGATCACCACCCTGGGCAGCCCCAAGGGCATGGAGAACCAGCTGATCCCGGCGGCCGGCTACGACCTGCGCAGCATCCCGGCGTTCCAGCTGCCCCGCTCGCTCAACCTGGACCTGTTGCGCACCCCGGACCGGATGTACAAGTCGGCCGCCGCCGCCGGCGAGGTCATCGACGAGGTGCAGGCCGAGGTGGTCGTCGGGTTCGGCGGCTACGTGTCGGTCCCGGCCTATCTGGCGGCGTGGCGGCGGGAGCTGCCGATCGTCATCCACGAGGTGAACGTGCCGCCGGGCGTGGCCAACCGGATGGGCATGAAATTCACCAAGCGTGTCGCCGTCGGGTTCCCGCACCAGCTGGAGCAGGCCGAGGCGCTGCGCAACGCCCGGCTGGTCGGCGTGCCGCTGCGGACCGGGATCACCCACATGGACCGGCCGGCGCTGCGCCCGCAGGCGCTCTACCATTTCGGGCTGCGGCCGGACCTGCCGGTGCTGTTCGTCTCCGGCGGCTCGTCCGGCGCCCGCACCATCAACCTGGCGGTGGCCGCCGCGGCCAAGCGGCTCGCGCACGCCGGCATCCAGGTGCTGCATGTGCAGGGCGGGCGCAACGACCCGTTCGAGGTGCCGAAGGACCTGCCGGTGCCGTATGTCGTCGTGCCCTACCTGTCGGACATGCAGCTCGGCTACGCTGCCGCCGACCTGATGCTGTGCCGGGGCGGCGCGATCACGGTGGCCGAGACGACCGCGCTCGGCATGCCGGCGATCTATGTGCCCTACCCGTTCAGCAACCAGGAGCAGCGCCGCAACGCGCTGCCCGTGGTGGAGTCCGGTGGCGGCATGCTCGTCGACAACAGCGAGCTGACACCGGAGTGGATCGAGAGCAACATCATCCCGCTGGCCCGCGACCGGCAGCGGCTGGCCGCGATGGGCACAGCCGCGGCCCGGTACGGCCGCCGCGACGGTGACGAGCAACTGCTGCGCTTCGTTCTCGAAGCCGTGAGCTGACTGAGCTGATGAGGACTGAGGGAGTGACACTGTGAACACGGCGGAGCTGACGCCGGCCGGCGAGATGACCGCCGAGGACCTGGGCAGCGTGCACCTGATCGGGATCGGCGGGGTCGGCATGGCCGGCCTGGCCCGGCTCCTGCTGACCCGTGGCGTGCCGGTCTCCGGCAGCGAGCTGCGGGAGTGGCCGGCCCTGGCCGCGCTGCGCGCGCTCGGCGGCACGGTGCACATGGCCCACGAGCCGTCCAACCTCGACGGCGTGGACACGGTCGTCTACTCGACCGCGATCCCGCAGGACCATGTGGAGATGGTGGAGGCGCGCCGCCGCGGGCTGCGGGTGCTGCACCGCTCGGAGGCCCTGGCCGCGGCGATGACCGACCGGCAGACCATCGCGGTGGCCGGCACCCACGGCAAGACCACCACCACGTCGATCATGACGGTGATCCTCCAGCACGCCGGGCAGGACCCGTCCTTCGTGATCGGCGGCGAGATGTCGGCCGCCGGGTCGAACGGCCACCACGGCACCGGCCCGCACTTCGTGGCCGAGGCGGACGAGCACGACCGGACCTTCCTGATCTACCGGCCGCACGTCGCGATCATCACCAACATCGAGGGCGACCACCTCAACAACTGGGGCGACCTGGAGACGTTGAAGGCGGGCTTCCTGGAGTTCGGCGGGCTCGCCGACGGGTTCGTGGTGACCTGCGCCGACGGTCCGGGCACCGACGAGCTGATCGCGGGGCTCAAGGCGCAGGGCAAGACCGTCTACACGTACGGCGAGTCGGCCGGCGCGGACCTGCGGATCTTCGACGTCACGTCCTCGGTCAGCGGCGTGCGCTACCAGGCGGAGCTGGACGGGCAGCCGCTCGGCGAGTTCAAGCTGGCCCTGCCCGGCACGCACATGGGCCTGAACAGCGCGGCGACCGTGCTGACCGCGCTCAAGCTGGGCATCGAGCTCACCAAGGTGACCGAGGCCCTGGAGTCGTTCCCGGGGGTCCGCCGCCGGTTCGAGCGCAAGGGCATCGCGGCCGGTGTCCGGGTGTACGACGAGTACGCGTACCACCCGACCTCGGTGAAGGCGGCGCTGCGCACGCTGCGCGAGGTGGCCGGCGACGGCCGGCTGCTGGTGGTCTTCCAGCCGTACCGGGTGTACCGCACCCGGGACCTGGAGGCCGAGCTCGCCGACGGTCTCGCGGTCGCCGACGAGGTGATCTGCATGGAGGTCTTCGGGCCGGGCGAGACCCGTGGCCCGGGGGAGGGCGGCCGGGCGCTGACCGCGGCGATCGATCTGCCCGACGACCGCAAGGTGTTCGTCCCGGACTGGGAGGACGTGCCGGCCGAGGTGGTGCGGCGCAGCCGTCCCGGTGACGTGGTGGTGACGATGGGCGCGCCGCCGATCTCGCTGATGGGCGACGAGCTGCTGGCCGCGCTCACCGAGGCGGACCGCCACCCGGACCTGGCCGGGTAACGACGATGGCCGGCGGGGGCTCGCGCAACTGGCGGCTGGTCCGGGCCGACACGGACGCGGTGCCGCCGTCGGCCCGGCGCTTCATGGCGCGGGCCCGGCAGCGGCGGCTGCGGGCGGCGATGCCCTGGCTGATCGGCGCCGGCGCGCTGCTGGCCGTCGGCGGGCTGGTCTGGCTGGTCTACGGCACCGCGGTGTTCGGGGTGCGTGACGTCCGGGTGGTCGGCGCGCAGATCCTCACCCCGGAGCAGGTGCGGGCGGCCGCCGCGGTGGAGGCGGAGCTGCCGCTGGCCCGGGTCGACCTGGACGAGGTCCAGGACCGGGTCCGGAAACTGCCGCCGGTGGACCGGGTCCTGGTGAGCCGCAGCTGGCCGTCGACGGTGGTGGTCGAGGTGGTGGAGCGGGTGCCGGTGGCGGCGGTGCCGGCCCGGGACGATCAGTTCGTGCTGATCGACGACGAGGGTGTGCCGTTCCAGGCGGTGACCGAGGTGCCGAGAGGGCTGCCGCTGGCCCGGCTGAGCACGCCCGGGGCGGGTGACGAGAACACCGGTTCGGCGCTCACCGTTCTGGCCGCGCTCAGTGACGAGCTGCGCGAGCAGCTGGTGGCGATCGCCGTGCCGTCGCCGGTGAAGATCAGCCTGGAGCTGCGCAACGGCCGGGTGGTCATCTGGGGTGACGACACCAAGAGCGAGCGCAAGAGCACTGTCGCCACGGTGCTGCTGAAGCAGAAGGGCGACGAGATCGATGTGAGCGCCGTGAAAGTGGTGACCATACGATAACCATCCGGTTATTCGGACAAAGCGTGATGAACGCAATAAAAGGTTCAAGGTTACGGGTGAGTCGGATACTCACCTCCTAAGCGCACGCGACACGCCGCCCGGGGTCTTTGGATGCGGCGGCATGTCCGCATACGTTGCGTCGAGAGGTTCGAGTGGTTGACATAACTCTGAACCTCTAGTAGAGGGTGAGGGTTTCCTCGCCTTCCTTTGTACGGCAGCGGATGTCGAAGTGCGGTTCCCTGGACCGCAGGGGCCGTCGACGTCCGCCAACCCCGGAAGGGATGGCTGAGCCCGATGACACCTCCGCACAACTATCTTGCGGTCATCAAGGTCGTCGGCATCGGCGGTGGCGGCGTGAACGCTGTCAACCGCATGATCGAAGTTGGGCTCAAGGGTGTGGAGTTCATCGCGATCAACACCGATGCCCAGGCGCTGTTGATGAGCGACGCCGACGTCAAACTGGACGTCGGCCGGGAGCTGACGCGTGGCCTCGGGGCCGGCGCGCAGCCCGAGGTCGGCAAGAACGCCGCCGAGGACCACCGCGACGAGATCGAAGAGGTGCTCAAGGGCGCCGACATGGTCTTCGTGACGTGCGGCGAGGGCGGTGGCACCGGCACCGGTGGCGCGCCCGTGGTCGCCAACATCGCCCGCAAGCTGGGCGCCCTCACGATCGGTGTGGTCACCCGCCCGTTCAACTTCGAGGGCAAGCGCCGCCAGGTGCAGGCCGAGGCCGGCATCGACGAGCTGCGCAACCAGTGCGACACGCTGATCGTGATCCCGAACGACCGGCTGCTCGCCCTCGGCGACCGCGGCATCAGCATGATGGACGCGTTCCGGCAGGCCGACCAGGTGCTGCTCTCCGGCGTGCAGGGCATCACCGACCTGATCACCACGCCCGGTCTGATCAACCTGGACTTCGCCGACGTCAAGAGCGTCATGAGCAACGCCGGCAGCGCCCTGATGGGCATCGGCAGCGCGCGTGGCGACAACCGCGCGGTCGAGGCCGCCGAGAAGGCGATCTCCAGCCCGCTGCTGGAGCAGAGCATGGACGGCGCCCGCGGCGTGCTGCTCTCCATCGCCGGCGGCTCGGACCTGGGCCTGTTCGAGATCAACGACGCGGCGCAGCTGGTGACCGACGCGGCCCACCCGGACGCGAACATCATCTTCGGCGCGGTCATCGACGACGCCCTCGGCGACGAGGTGCGGGTCACCGTGATCGCGGCCGGTTTCGACGCGGGCGCGCCCGCCTACAAGCCGTCCGAGCCGGCCCGCAAGGTGCCCGCCCCGTCGACCGGGAGCTCGCTGCCCCCGGTTCCGCCGCCGGTCACCCCGCCGCCCAGCACCCCGTCGCCGCGGACCAGCCGGGTACTCTTCGATGACGTGGACGTCCCGGACTTCCTCAAGAACGGCTCCTGAGCGCAGCTCTCCCGTACCCCTCAAGAAGGTTGAGTTTTGACCGACTCCGGACGGCGCGCTGAGCTCGCCGCCAATCTCGAACGGGTGCGGGAGCGCATCGCGCAGGCCTGCGCGGCGGCCGGAAGGCCGCCGGACGCGGTCACTCTGACCGCGGTGACCAAGACCTACCCGGCGAGCGACGTCCTGTTGCTCGCCGGGCTCGGTGTCACCGACGTGGCCGAGAACCGCGATCAGGAGGCTTCGATCAAGGCCGAGGCGGTACGCGCGGGGGGCGCGTGGCCGCGCTGGCACTTCGTCGGCCAGCTGCAACGTAACAAGGTCAAGTCGGTTCTGGACTATGCCGATGTGGTCGAGTCGGTCGACTCGGTGCGTCTGGCCGAGGCGCTGGGCCGGGCCGCCGCCGGCCGCGCCGAACCGCTCGAGGTGCTGATCCAGATCAGTCTGGACGGTGATCCGGCACGCGGGGGCGTGTTCGGAGATGATCTCTGGCGGGTATCCGACGCGGTGACCTCATCGGAGGGTCTGCGGCTGGGCGGCCTGATGGCGGTGGCGCCGCTGGGCGAGGAACCCGGCGCGGCCTTCGCCAGGCTGGCCATAATCGCAGGTCAGATGGCCTCTCGGCAGCCCGGCGCGACGACCGTCTCGGCGGGCATGAGCGGCGATCTGGAGGCCGCCGTCCGGTATGGGGCGACACACGTACGGATCGGTACTTCTTTACTCGGGATGCGAAACTCGCTGCGGTAGCCTTGCGGCGGGCAGCAAACTACACAGGTGTTGTTCAACGCGACGAACCGCCACGGGTCTCGCATTGGACGGCGCGGCGTCGTAACGGGTCGGGGTCCGATCAGGACCCGTTCCGACTCGTAAGGGGGGACGCGGCACGCCGAGGGGGCGCGGGCCGCAACAGCGGACGGAGGGTGGGGGCATGGACTCTCGGCAGGGAGAGGTGGCATGAGCGGAGGCGCGTTTCGCAAGGCGGGCGTCTGGCTCGGCCTCGTCGAGGAGGACGACGAGCGTGGGTACGACGACCGCGGCTACCGGGAGAGCTCCTACCGCTCGCGCGACCGTGACCGGGATCGCGACCGTGACCGCTACTCCAGCGACAGGTATTCGTCGGACGACGAGTTCGCCGACGACGACGAGGACGAGCGTTCCGTCCCCCGGGCACGCTCCGAGCGCCGTGAGCGCGAGCGGCTCTCCACCGCTCGGCAGGACCGTGACCACGACCGGGATCGTGACCGGGAGGAGAGCGAGCGCCTCGATCGGGCGAGCGTCCGCTCCATCACCCGGCCGGCGCCGGCTCCGGAGCAGTCCGCGCCGCTGACCTACTCCACCCGGGAGAACCTGGCGCTCAAGCCGCAGCCGGTCCCGCAGCCGGTGCACCAGCGGGCGGTCGAGGAGGAGCAGCGCTACCAGATCACCACGCTGCACCCGACCACGTACCGGGAGGCGCGCACGATCGGCGAGCATTTCCGTGACGGGGTGCCGGTGATCATCAACCTCACCGAGATGGACGAGTCGGATGCCCGGCGCCTGGTCGACTTCGCTGCCGGGCTCGCTTTCGGCCTGCGCGGTACGATCGAGCGCGTCACCAACCGGGTCTTCCTGCTGTCTCCCGCGAATGTCCAGGTCACCGCGGAGGACAAGGCCAAGATCGCAGAGGGCGGCTTCTTCGCCCAGGGCTGATCAGCTCTGGGCGGCCGCCCGCCGATCGTGACCCGGCGAGTGACGCCTGACCCGGCTTTGATTGACCCGAACGAGGGATCCACCTGACGTGCTGTCGATCGTGCTCCAGATCCTCTACATATTGCTGTACCTCTTCATGATGGTGCTGCTGGCCAGGTTCGTGCTGAGCGCCGTGCTCCAGTACGGTCGCCGCTGGCAGCCCAGCCGGGGTGCGTCGGCGGCCCTCGAAGCCGTGTGGAGCGTCACGGATCCACCCCTCAGGGCGTTGAGGCGTGTGATCCCACCGCTGCGCATTGGTAACGTGAGTTTGGACCTGGCTTCCATCGTGCTGCTGGTTATCCTGTTCGTGCTCATGAACGTGGTACTCGCAAGATTGATCGCTTCGCAATACAGCTAGACAGCAGCCCCAACCGCGGCCGCGACTGACCCGAGGAGTTTCGATGCCGCTGACCCCGGCCGACGTGCACAACGTCGCCTTCAAGAAGCCCCCGATCGGCAAGCGGGGGTATGACGAGGAGGAGGTCGACGCCTTCCTTGACGAGGTGGAGCGCGAGCTTGCCCGTCTGATCGAGGAGAACAACGAGCTGCGTGCCCAGGTGGAGCGCGGCGGGCGGGGTGGCGCACCGGCTGGTCCGGGCGCTGATCCGCGTCTGGCGGCCGAGCTCAACGACCTGAAGGGCCAGCTCGACCGCGTGCAGCGGGACAAGACGGCGGCCGAGCAGGCGGCCCGTCAGATGCAGGCCGAGCTCGACCAGGTCCGTGCCCAGGGCCCCGGCCCCGGCGCCCCGGCCGGTGGCGCCGACGGCGAGCAGCAGGCCCTGCGGGTGCTCATGATGGCCCAGCGCACCGCCGACGACCACGTCGCCGACGCGCGCCGGGAGGCCGACAAGCTTCTCTCCGACGCCCGCTCCAAGGCGGAGGAGGTCACCCGCGAGGCGCGGGCCAAGGCCGATGCGCTCGAGCGCGACGCCCGCCAGCGGCACCAGGAGGCCATGGGCGGCCTGGACGCGAAGCGGACCGCGCTGCAGAAGCACATCGAGGAGCTGAAGCAGTTCGAGCGGGAGTACCGCACGCGGCTCAAGGCGTACCTGGAGAGCCAGCTGCGTGACCTGGACGGTCGTGGCCAGGGCCTCGAGGCCGAGCTGACGCGGGCCGACTCCGGCCGTGCCGTCGGCGGCTCGGGTGGTCTCGCCGCCGCCGGTCTGGCCAGCTCCTACAGCGGTGGCCGCACCAACTCCATCGAATCGGGTCGCTGACCGCAGCACGCCCCCGCACCGCGACGAGGATGAGCCATGATCGTTGCTAGTCTCCTGCTCATCCCCGTCGCGGTTCTGTTTCTCGCGCTGGGCCTGGTCAACGGCTCCAGCAGTCTTCTCATAACCTCGATCGTGGTCAGCCTGCTGGCCGCGGTCGCCCTGGTCGTCGGCACCCGTCAGGCCGCCGCCCGGCGTGACGCCGAGCCCGCTGACCGGTCCGCCCGCCGGGAGCAGCCGCCCGCCTTCGCCGAGGATTCTGCCCCCGCCGCCGAGCCGGCCGCAGGCGAATCCGCCGAGTTCGAGGAGCCCGCCCCGATCGTCGTGGAACGCGACCGGGACCTCGATGTGGATCTCGATGCGGATCGGGCCCGGACGGCCGGAGCACGTGACGCGGCGACCCATCTGGGTGACCGGCGGCCGCCGGCCGCAGATTATGTCGATTCCGACTCCACGGTCGATTCCGGCGCGCGTTCCGCTTCGCCGGCCGATGCTTTCGGTGCGCGTTCCGCGGCTTCGGCCGATGTTCCCGGCGCGCGTTCCGCCTCCCCGGACGATGCCGTCAGCGCGCGTCCGGCCGCTCCGGCCGATGACGCCGGGCCGCGTCCCGTCTCCCCGGCCGCCGACGATCACGTGTGGCGGCCGGCCGCGGAGACGGCGGAGCAGGCCGACGAGTTCGCCGAGCCGGATGACGACGACCCGGACGACGAGCCGCTGCCCCAGTCGGTGCGGCCGGCCGACGCCGTGCTCGTCGCCCGCATCGACACCGAGGTGCTGGTGGTCGACGGCCGCCCGCGCTACCACATGGCGGACTGCCCGCATCTGGTCGGCCGGCTGACCGAGGCGCTGCCGGTGAACGAGGCGGTCGAGCTCGGCTTCAGCCCGTGCGGCCTGTGCCGCCCGGTGGACCGGCTCGTCGCGGCCGTGGCCCACCAGCGTTGAGCTCCCGGCCGGCCGCCGGGGTGTCGGTGCCGGTCCGGGTGCGGCCCGGCGCCGGGCGGACCCGGGTCGGCGGGCGATACGAGGGGCCGCACGGGCCGGCGCTGATCGTCGCGGTGGGCGCGCCCGCGGTCGACGGCAAGGCGACCGAGGCGGTCCGCAAGGCGCTGGCCGGCGCGCTGGGGGTGCGCCCCGGCGAGGTGTCGCTGCGGCTGGGCGCCACCAGCCGGGACAAGGTGTTCACCGTCACCGCGCCGCCGGACTCCTGGGCGAGCCGGCTCGCCGAACTTCGCGACAACACATAGTGATCTCCAGCTCACGCGCGGTGTATCCTCGATAGTCCGGCGGCGTGTTGGGCGCTTCCTGGTGATTTGTCGGATCTGGCAGTGATGGCGGGTTGTCGTGGTAGTTCACGTTCCGTATCGTTGCCAGCCTCCGGAGTGCGCGGCCCCTTCCCGGCCGTGCCGTTCCAGCAGGACAGACCAGGGGAAGGGCGGCCCGCCCAGCGGCCGCCCGTTTTTGTAGACCGCTGATCGCCGCCGGACGGCGGCCGAGGGAGCGACGATGGCCAAGGTAACGGAGACCCGGTCCGGATCGAACGGCGTGGCCGCGGAGCGGGTCCGTGACGAGACGGAGACCGAGCAGATCCGTCAGGCGCTGGTCGCGCGGCTCAGCGAGCTGCAGGCCGAGTACGATCAGGCGCTCAGCGAGATCACCGAGCTCCAGCGCGAGCGGCTGGCCGACTCGGCCGGGGACGACCAGGCCGACACGGGCACCAAGACGTTCGAGCGCGAGCAGGAGATCACGCTGGCCAACACTCTGCTCGAGCGGATCACACAGGTCGAACGCGCGATCGATCGGCTCGGGTCGGGCAACTACGGTTGGTGTGAGCGGTGTGGCAACCAGATCCCGGTCGAGCGGCTGGCTGCGTTCCCCTCCGCCACGCTCTGTGTCTCGTGTAAGCAGTTGGAGGAACGACGCTGAACGCCGATGAACAGGCCGCCCCACGGTTCAAACCCCGTGCGGTGGCGGTGCTGGCCGCGACCGCGGGCATCGCCGTGGCGGTCGACCAGTGGGTCAAGCACCTCTCCACCGAGAACCTGGATCCCGGCGAGCCGGTCCGCATCCTCGGTGGCCTGATCTATCTGTCACTGATGCGCAACGGCGGAGCCGCGTTCAGTCTCGGCAGTGACTACACCTGGGTCTTCCCGGTGATTACCCTGGTGGTGGTCGGCGTGATCGGGTGGCTGGCGTCCCGGCTGCGGTCGGTGCCGTGGGGCATCTCCCTCGGCCTGGTGCTGGGCGGCGCCCTGGGCAACCTGGGCGACCGGCTGTTCCGTGCGCCGGGCCCGTTCCAGGGCCATGTGGTCGACATGATCAGCCTCTTCGCGCCGTACGCGGAGAAGTTCGCGGTCTTCAACATCGCCGACAGCTGCCTCACCGTCGGGGTCTGCCTGGCCGTGCTGCTGGAGCTGACCGGCCGCCAGCGCGACGGCACCCGCCTGGTGAACGAGAAGAAGAAGCCGGCCTCGGCGGCTACGGAGGAGACGGCGTGAGCGGGCAGCGTTCCCTGCCGGTGCCGGACGGGCTCGACGGGATGCGGCTCGACCAGGCCGTGTCCCGGCTCTTCGGCCTCTCCCGGACCGCGGCGGCCACCCTCGTCGAGTCGGGTGACGCGCTCGTCGACGGTGTGCCCCGGCTCAAGTCGGAGAAGGTGGTGGCCGGCTCCTGGCTGGAGGTGACCCTCCCGTCGCCGGTCGCGCCGCCCACCGTGGTGGCCGAGCCGGTGCACGGCCTCGGCATCATCTACAGCGACGACGACATCGTGGTGGTCGACAAGCCGGTCGGTGTCGCCGCCCATCCCAGTCCCGGCTGGACCGGCCCGACCGTGATCGGCGGGCTGGCCGCGATGGGGCAGAACGTGGCCACCAGCGGCGCCGCCGAGCGCCAGGGTGTCGTGCACCGGCTCGACGTGGGCACCACCGGGCTGATGGTGGTGGCCAAGAGCGAGCACGCGTACACCGTGCTGAAGCGGGCCTTCAAGGAGCGCGAGGTGGAGAAGCGGTACCACGCCGTGGTCCAGGGGCACCTGGACCCGCTGCGGGGCACCATCGACGCGCCGATCGACAGGCACCCGACCGCGGACTGGAAGTTCGCGGTCATGTCGAGCGGCAAGCCGAGCGTCACCCACTACGACACGATCGAGGCGTTCCGGTCGGCCAGCCTGGTCGACGTGCGGCTGGAGACCGGGCGTACACATCAGATCCGGGTGCACATGTCGGCGATGCGGCACCCGTGTGTGGGTGATACCGCGTACGGCGCCGACCCGACCCTGGCCGCCCGGCTCAAACTGGACCGGCAGTGGCTGCACGCCCGGGAACTGGCATTCGCACACCCCCGAACGTATGAGGAGGTGCGGTTCGTCAGCGACTACCCTGACGACCTGAAACACGCGCTGGACGTCCTCCAGGACGCCGGCTGACCGTCGGGAGTGAACGTGGGCCCCGCGACCCGTATGCGGGCGGTCCTCGTCAGATTCGGGGCCGCGGCGCTCCGGTTGCAGATCATGACCGGAGTGTCGCTGGCCGCTATCGGTGCACTGGTCCTCGTGGTCTTCTGGGCCGACCGGGACCTGCCGGCCGGTGAGGAGACCGGCGACGTGCTCCGGGTGGGTGTGGTGGAGGGTCAGTCGATCAGCGGCTACCTCCGCTCCTCGCAGGACGAGCTGGCCCGGCTGAACAGCGGGCCGGGGGCCGAGACGTGGGCGCTGGTCGCCTTCAACAGGTACGCGGCCCCGGACGGGCTGCCCGGCATGCTCGCCGGCGCCCAGGTGGCCCAGGTCTACACCCGGGTCCCGATGGAGGACGCCCGCACCCCGGTGGTCCGGATCCCGGTGGTCGAGCTGCCCGCCGACGTGACCGCCGGGATGATCGGCGCGGCCCGGGCCCGTGACCAGGAACAGGCCGATTACCAGCGGCTGGGCGGAGAACTGACCGGGGACGGGCGGACCGAGGCGCGGTTGCGGGCGGCCTATCAGAGCGCGGCCCGGGTGGCCGCCCAGGAGGCCGCCGCCTACCGGGCGGGCTGTGAGTGCGTCTTCGCCGCGGTGGTACGCGCCACGCCCGCGGTGCTCGACGGGATCTCGGCGCGGCCCTGGGTGCGCGTGGTGGACCCGGCGCCGGAGGTGCGGCATCTGGACCGTACCGAGTTCCGCCCGCCGTTGCCCGAGGAGGTGGACGTGGCCTCGCCGGATCCGTCCGCCGTGCCATCCCCCATGGTGAGCGTTGCCTCAGCGGGTCCCGCACCGTTACCGTCGTCGATCGAGGTGGATGTGACATCCGCCTCACCCGACTATTCAGGCGGGACACCCTCGCCTGCCGTATTCCCTTCCGACGGCTTGGGTGCCGTACCCTCGGCAGCGGACGCGAGTCCAGCTCATGAGGGTGCGGGAGTGACTCCCGAGGCGTCCGGCGGGGATTCCGGCCGTTAGGTTTTGCATCCCCGAAACGTTCGGCCGGAGGCTCGTGCACGACCGGTGCGGCAGCATGTGATCAAGAACGACCGGGGGATGGGCGGTCGGCCGGTGGCCCGAATAAGGTCTCATCCGTAGCCTGTCAGGGGCGAGCGAGACCATCGCCGTGAAAGATGCCGGGTAGGCGCAGAAAGGACGAGCCGTGGACGGGACCGAGACCGGCTGGGGCCGGCCTGCGGAACCAGCCCCGCGCTGGCGGGCGCTGCTCGACCGTGCCCGGCATGCCGGCCGCAGCGAGGAGCCGGAAGAGGCGCCCAAGCAGCCGGAGACACCCCCGCAGCAACAGCAGCAGCAACAGTGGGGCCAGCAGCTGCCGACCCGTGGCTCGGCGTCGGTGGGCCGTCCGGTCAACCCGCTCGACCCGCGGCAGGCGCCCCAGCAGCCCGGCGGCGGCTTCGAGCGCCAGCCGGCCGAGCCGCAGCGCCCGGCCGAGCCGCAGCGTCCAGCCGTTCCGCAGCGGCCGATCAACCCGCTCGACCCGCGCTGGCAGGGCCGGCGCGAACCCGAGCAGCACAGCTTCTTCGAGCCGTCGCAGCGGTCCCAGCCGCAGCCGGCGCAGCAGTCCCCGCCCCCGCAGCAGCCGGCCCAGCCCGGCTACGGCGCCGGTTATCCGGCGAACGGCTACGGCCAGCCCAACGGCTACGCCCCGCCGGCGCCGAACGGTTACGGCCAGCCCGCTCAGGCCTACGCGCCCCAGCAGGCGTATCCGCCGGCCGCCCCGGCCCCGGCGCCCCCGCAGCCGCAGATGCCGGCCCAGGCGCCCAGCCGGGCCTCCGCGCCGGTCTCCCCGGCCCCGGCGGCCGCCCGGATCGAGTGGCGGCAGACCCGTGCCGAGGACGGGATGGACCGCGCCGTCTCGGTGATGCGGCGCAAGCTGGGCAAGCCCCGGGTGCTGGCGTTCGCCAACCCGAAAGGCGGCGTGCACAAGACCACCGCGACCGTGCTGGCCGCCGCCACCATCGGCAGCGTCCGCGGGCGGGGCGTGCTCGCCTGGGACGACAACGAGCTGCGTGGCACCCTCGGCCTGCGGGCCGGCAGCGCCCGGCACGCGCGCACGATAAAACACCTGCTGGCCGATCTGATGCGGATCGAGGCCCTGCACGGCGACGCCCTGCTCCAGGAGCTGGACGCCTACCTGCGGCACGCCTCCGACGGGTCGTACGACGTGCTCGCCGGCGAGGAGAACCCACGGTTCGCGCAGCGGCTCGATCAGGGCACCGTGCGCCGGGTGATGGACCTGCTCCGCCGGACCCACGACGTGATCTGCGTCGACACCGGCAACAACGTGGAGAGCGTGAACTGGCAGACCGTGATGCGGTCGGCCGACCAGCTGGTGATCACCACGGTGCCCCGCGAGGACGCCGCGTTCACCGCCGACTGGATGCTCGACGTGCTGGAGGAGGGCGGGCAGGGCGAGATGGTGGCCAACGCCGTGACGCTCATCTCCTGTCCCTCGCCGGGCCACCTGCCGCTCCTGGAGGACTTCAAACGGCACTTCGCGACCCGGACCAGGGCGGTCGCGGTGGTGCCCTACGACCCGGCCCTGGAGGTCGGCTCCTCCATCGAGTACGGCGATCTCCAACAGGAGACCCGGCAGGCCTGGCTGCGCGCGGCGTCGGTGATGTTGGAGCCCTTCGCGGAGTAGGTTCTGTCGTACGCCGGGGCTAGGCTTCCTGGGCTGTCATTCGCCAAGAGGGGGGTTCGGGTGTCTGACTCGTTTGTGCACCTGCATGTGCACACAGAGTATTCAATGCTCGACGGGGCGGCCCGGATCAAGGAACTTCTCACGGAGGCGAAACGGCTCGGCATGCCGGCCGCCGCGATCACCGACCACGGCAACATGCACGGTGCGTATGACTTCTACACGCAGGCCAAGGCGGCCGGCGTGACCCCGGTCATCGGCGTCGAGGCGTATGTCGCGCCGGAGTCCCGGCTGGACAAGAAGCGCATCAAGTGGGGCCGGCCGGAGCAGAAATCGGACGACGTCTCCGGTAACGGTGCGTATACCCACATGACCATGTGGGCGCGTAACGCGGTGGGCCTGAAGAACCTGTTCCGCCTCAACTCGCGCGGCTCCATGGAGGGCCAGCTCGGTAAGTACCCGCGGATGGACTTCGACATCATCTCGGAGCACGCCGAGGGCATCATGGGCACCACCGGCTGCCCGTCCGGCATCGTGCAGACCCGGCTGCGGCTGGGGCACTTCGACGAGGCGCTCAAGTCGGCCGCGATGTACCAGGAGGCGCTCGGCAAGGAGCACTACTTCCTGGAGATCATGGACCACGGCCTGTCGATCGAGCGGCGGGTCCGCGACGGCCTGCTCGAGATCGGCAAGAAGCTCAACATCCCGCCGCTGGTCACCAACGACTCGCACTACGTGCACGAGGAGCAGTCCGCCGCCCACGACGTGCTGCTGTGCGTGCAGACCGGCAGCAACGTGGCCGACCCCAACCGGTTCCGGTTCGACGGCTCCGGCTACTTCGTGAAATCGGCCGACCAGATGCGCGCCGTCGACTCCTCCGAGGCGTGGCAGGAGGGCTGCCGCAACACCCTGCTGGTGGCCGAGAAGGTGGACATCGAGGGGATGTTCACGTTCAAGAACCTGATGCCCCGGTTCCCGATCCCGGACGGCTTCTCCGAGGAGGAGTACTTCCGGCACGTGGCCTTCGAAGGGCTGCGCAAGCGCTTCCCGGACGGCATCCCGGAGACCCACGTCAAGCAGGCCGACTACGAGCTCGGCGTGATCATCTCGATGGGCTTCCCGGCGTACTTCCTCGTGGTCGCAGACTTCATCCAGTGGGCGAAGAACAACGGCATCGCGGTCGGCCCGGGGCGTGGCTCGGCGGCCGGTTCGCTGATCGCGTACGCGATGGGCATCACCGACCTCGACCCGCTCCCGCACGGCCTGATCTTCGAGCGGTTCCTCAACCCCGAGCGCATCTCGATGCCCGATGTCGACATCGACTTCGACGACCGGCGCCGGGCCGAGGTGATCCGCTACGTCACCGAGAAGTGGGGCGAGGACAAGGTCGCCCAGATCGCCACGTTCGGCACGATCAAGGCCAAGGCTGCGATCAAGGACTCGGCCCGGGTGCTGGGTTACCCGTTCGCGGTCGGCGACAAGATCACCAAGGCGATGCCGCCGGACGTCATGGGCAAGGGCATCACCCTCGGCGGCATCTTCAACAAAGAGGACAAGCGGTACAACGAGGCAGGTGAGGTCCGCGGCCTCTACGAGACCGACCCGGACGTCAAGAAGGTCATCGACACCGCCCGCGGCATCGAGGGCCTGATCCGGCAGACGGGTGTGCACGCCGCCGGCGTCATCATGTCCGCCGAGCCGATCATCGACCACATCCCGCTGATGCGCCGGGCCACCGACGGCGTGATCATCACACAGTTCGACTACCCGACCTGCGAGACGCTCGGCCTGCTGAAGATGGACTTCCTCGGCCTGCGCAACCTGACCATCCTGGACGACGCGAACCGTAACGTCGAGCTCAACCACGGCCAGAAACTCGACCTGCTGAAACTGCCGCTGGACGACCCTAAGGCGTACGAGTTGCTGGCCCGCGGCGACACCCTGGGCGTGTTCCAGCTCGACGGCGGGCCGATGCGCTCGCTGCTGCGCCTGATGAAACCGGACAACTTCGAGGACATCTCGGCCGTCCTGGCGCTCTACCGTCCCGGCCCGATGGGCGTCGACTCGCACACCAACTACGCGCTCCGCAAGAACAAGCTCCAGGAGATCACCCCGATCCACCCGGAGCTGGAGGAGCCGCTGCGCGAGATCCTCGAGCCGACCTACGGCCTGATCGTCTACCAGGAGCAGGTGCAGCGCGCCGCGCAGATCCTGGCCGGCTACAGCCTCGGCCAGGCCGACCTGCTCCGCCGGGCGATGGGCAAGAAGAAGAAGGAGATCCTCGACAAGGAGTTCGTGCCGTTCCGGGACGGCTGCCGCGAGCATGGCTACTCCGACGAGGCCATCCAGGCGGTGTGGGACGTGCTGGTGCCGTTCGCCGGCTACGCGTTCAACAAGGCGCACTCGGCGGCGTACGGCCTGGTGTCCTTCTGGACCGCCTACCTGAAGGCGCACTACCCGGCCGAGTACATGGCCGGTCTGCTCACCAGCGTCGGCGACGACAAGGACAAGATGGCCATGTACCTGGCCGAGTGCCGGCGCATGGGCATCCAGGTGCTGCCGCCCGATGTGAACCAGTCGGCCGGTCCGTTCACCCCGGTCGGCAAGGACATCCGGTTCGGCCTGGGCGCGGTCCGCAACGTCGGCGCCAACGTGGTCGAGGCGATCGTCAGGTGCCGCAAGGACAAATCCGAGTACAACGACTTCTACGACTTCCTGTCCAAGGTCGACGCGGTGGTCTGCAACAAGAGGACGATCGAATCGCTGATCAAGGCGGGCGCGTTCGACTCGATGGGGCACAGCCGCAAAGGCCTGCTCGCCGTGCACGCCGAGGCCATCGACGCGTACGCGGACGTCAAGCGCAACGAGGCGGCCGGGCAGTTCGACCTGTTCGGGGCGTTCGGCGACGACGCCGGCGGTGGCGGGTCGGCCGCGGTCAGCATGCCGCCGATCGGTGACAGCGAGTGGGACAAGCGCGACAAGCTGGCCTTCGAGCGCGAGATGCTCGGCCTCTACGTCTCCGACCACCCGCTCGCCGGCCTGGAGATGATGCTCGCGAACGCCGCCGACACCAGCATCGCGGCGCTCAACGAGGAGGGCTCGGTCCCGGACGGCCAGGTCGTCACGCTGGCCGGCATCCTCACCGGCGTCCAGCGGCGGATCACCAAACAGGGCCGGTCGTGGGCGTCGGCCACCCTGGAGGACCTGGCCGGCGGGGTCGAGGCGCTGTTCTTCCCGAACACCTACGAGCTGGTCGGCCAGTACATCGCCGAGGACGCGATCGTGGTCGTCAAGGGACGTATCGACAGGCGCGACGACCAGGCCCGGATCATGGCGATGGACATCTCCATCCCCGACATCTCTCACAACCCGGACAGCAAGCCGGTCACCCTGACCATGCCGATCACCAGGTGTACGCCGCCGATGGTCGACTCGCTCAAGGAGATCCTGGTCAGCCACCCGGGCGACACCGAGGTGCACGTTCATCTGCAGAACGGCAGCCGGACCACGGTCATGCGGCTCGGCGGCGTCCGGGTCGCGGCGACACCGGCCCTGCGTGCGGATCTGAAGATGATCCTCGGCCCGTCGGCCGTCGCCTGACGGCCCCGGCGGATCTGGAAGGATCGTAGGGTGGCGTACCCGAACGAGCAGCCGGCCGGCCCGTCCCAGCCCCTCCCGGGACCGGCGCCTTTCGAGGGGCCGGCACCTTACGAGGGTCAGGCGTCCTTCGAGGGGCAGGCGCCTTTCGAGAGACCGGCCCGGCCCGACTGGCGGCAGTGGGTCCGGTTGGAGGGCCGTCCCCGGCCGTGGCGGCGGTCGCTGGCGGCCGGCGTGGGTGTGGCGGTGGCCATCGTGGTCCTCGGGGCGCTCCTCGGCCTGCTCTGGGGCTGGGTGGCGCCGTCCGTGCCGGTGGTCAAACTGGCCGACGGCTCGATCGTGGTCACCGATCCGTCCCCCGAGCAGTACATCGCCGCCGACGGCTGGTTCACGCTCCTCGGCCTCGGGTTCGGGCTGATCGTGACGATCGCCGCGTGGCTCGTGATGCGCCGTGACCGGGGGCCGTTCCTGCTGCTGGGCATCGTCGGCGGGGCCTTCCTGGCCGGTCGCTGGGTGGCCCCGGCGGTGGGGGAGTTCCTCGGGCGCGGCGCCTACCAGGAGTGGCGGGAGGTGGCGGCCCAGGGGGCGACCTATCTGGCGCCGCCGCAGGTGCAGTCGCTCGGGCCGAAACTGGTGCCGGCGTTCATCGCGGCGGTCGTGCTGACCCTGCTGGCCGGCTGGTCCAACGACCCGGACCTCGACCATCCGGGGGCGCAGCCGGGCTACGGGCCCAACCACATGTACCCGCCCTACGGCCCGCACGACGGCGGCCACGCGCCCTACGCGCCACCGGCCGGCGACGGCTACTCGCCTTATGCGCCACCGGCCGGCGACGGCTCGCCAGGCGGCGACTACTCGCCATATGCGCCACCGGCCGGGGAATCCTCGCCATATGCGCCGCCGGCCGGCGGCGAGCGGCCGGAGACGGAACCCGGCCAGGCGAACGGCGGCGGAGCGGGCCTGGAATCCCCGGGCGCGGCGGCCTTCGACGCGCCGGGACAGGCCCACAGCGGGGCTGAGCAGCGACCGGAGCCACGCCACCCGGCCTGATTGAGCGTTGAGGCGATGGCGCCCGCCTGAGAAGGCGCTGGGGCGATGCCGTCCGCCTGAGAAGGCGCTGGGGCGATGGCGTCCGGCCCGAGAAGGCGATGGAGCCCGGCGGGCGGACGGCACGGTGTTCGGCCGGAGGGGGCCGCATCAGCCCGGCGGGCGCGTTTCGGTCCGGACCGGGGTTGCGTCGCGGTGTAGGCCCGGGACGGGGTGGGTGTGGTTGAGGGCGCCTGGCTCGTACCCGATGAGGGGTTAATTCGGGCTGGCCGGCCGCGCCAGATCGGACAGCGGGACCGGCACCGCCCTGACCCGGGCCAGCAGGCCCGCCTCGCGGGTGAGGATGCGCAGCTCGGTGCGGAGGCGGCCGGCGGTGTCCGGGGTGGCCAGCAGCATCTGCCGCTCCTCCACGGTGAGCTGCGCGGTGGCCGCGATCAGGTGGGACAGGACGGTCGGATCGTCCGGCACCTGCTCCAGGACCTCGCTGTTGGGCCGCAGCAGCTCCAGATAGGTGCGGAACGCGGTCAGCACCCGCGGGGCCAGCAGCTGGGCGGCCGCGGTGGGCTCGTCGTCCTCCGGCAGCCACTCGACGTGGGCCGTCAGATAGGGCTCGGCGCCCTGCTCGACGCTGAGCACGGTGAAGCGGCGGCGGCCGACCGTCATGATGTCGAAACGGCCGTCCGGCAGCTCGGTGACGTGCCGCAGCTCGGCGGTGCAGCCGACGTCGTAGAGGTCGGCGGCGCCGACCGGTGGGGTGGGGACGGCGCCGTCCTCCCCGGGCTCGGGCGCGACCTCGCTGCCATGCCTGAGGGTGACCACGCCGAACTCATGCGGTGTCCCCTCGGACTTGGCCACCAGCTCACGAACGAGGGTGCGGTAACGCTCCTCGAAGATGTGCAGAGGCAGCACGAGACCGGGAAAGAGCACCGTGCTCAGCGGGAAGACCGGCAGCCGATCGCTCACGCTCTCAGCCTAGTCGGCACGCGACCATGGTCAACCCACCGGATCCCAACGCCTGGGCCGGGGCCACTGGCGGCGGAAACCCGGTTGGGTGGCCGCATAGACTGGCCGGGTGCTGAATCGGATCGACCTGCGCGGCTCCCGCCGTGACCCGCGTGGTCTGCTGCCCCGTGCCCAGCTCGACGTCTCCGTGGCCGTCGAGCGGATTCGCCCGGTTGTCGAGGCGGTCCATGAGCATGGGTTCAGCGCGATCCGGGAGGCGACCGAGCGGTTCGACGGCGTCACCCTGGAGCGCCTGCGGGTGCCGGCCGAGGCGATCGCCGCGGCCGAGTCGACGCTCGAGCCCGACGTGCGCGCCGCGCTGCTCGAGGTGATCAAGCGGGCCCGTAAGGTGCACGCCGACCAGCGGCGCACCGACGTGACCACCCAGGTGGTCGACGGCGGCACGGTGACCGAGCGCTGGGTGCCGGTCCGCCGGGTCGGCCTCTACGTGCCGGGCGGCCTGGCCGTCTACCCGTCCACCGTGGTGATGAATGTGGTGCCCGCCCAGGAGGCCGGTGTGGAGGGCCTGGTGGTGGCGTCGCCGCCGCAGGCGTCCAACGGCGGCCTGCCCGACTCGCGGGTGCTGGCCGCGTGTGCGCTGCTCGGGGTGACCGAGGTCTACGCCGTCGGCGGCGCGCAGGCGATCGCGATGCTGGGCTACGGCTCCGACGGTCTCGACGAGACCGACCGGTGCGAGCCGGTCGATGTCATCACCGGTCCGGGCAACATCTGGGTGACCGCGGCCAAGCGGCTGCTCCAGGGCCGCGTCGGGATCGACGCCGAGGCCGGCCCTACCGAGATCGCGATCCTGGCCGACGACACCGCCGACCCGCGGCACGTCGCCGCCGACCTGATCAGCCAGGCCGAGCACGACCCGCTGGCCGCTTCGGTCCTGGTGACCCCGTCGATCGAGCTGGCCGAGGCGGTCGAGGTCGAGCTGGCGAAGCAGGTGGCCGCGACCAGGCACGCCGAGCGGGTGCACACCTCGCTGACCGGTGAGCAGTCGGGTGTGGTGCTGGTCGACGACCTGGAGCAGGGCCTGCGGGTGGTCGACGAGTATGCGGCCGAGCACCTGGAGATCCAGACGCGGGACGCGCGGGAGTGGGCCATGCGGGTCCGCAACGCCGGGGCGATCTTCGTGGGGGCGTGGGCGCCGGTGTCGCTCGGCGACTACGCGGCCGGGTCCAACCACGTGCTGCCGACTGCCGGGTGCGCCAGGCACTCGTCCGGGTTGTCGGTGCAGTCCTTCCTGCGGGGCATCCACGTCGTGGAGTACACCGAGGAGGCTCTGCGTGACGTCGCCCGGCACGTGGTGGCCCTGGCCGACGCCGAGGACCTGCCGGCGCACGGTGACGCGGTGAAGGCGAGGTTCGACAGGTGACCACCATCGACGATCTGCCGATCCGTGACGATCTGCGCGGCCAGACGCCGTATGGCGCGCCGCAGCTCGACGTCGCCGTCCGGCTGAACACGAACGAGCACGCCTTCGCGGTGCCGCAGCCGGTGGTCGAGGAGATGCGCAAGCGGCTCGACGCCGAGCTGGCCGACCTCAACCGCTACCCCGACCGGGACGCGGCCGGGCTGCGCACCGACCTGGCCGCCTACCTGGGCCACGGCCTGGGCTTCGAGGGTGTCTGGGCCGCCAACGGGTCGAACGAGGTGCAGCAGCAGCTGCTCCAGGCGTTCGGCGGGCCGGGGCGCACGGCGCTCGGGTTCGGCCCGTCCTACTCGATGCACCCGTTGCTCGCGGCCGGTACCGGCACCCGCTGGATCGGCGCGCTGCGCGACCCCGACTTCGGGCTGCGGGCCGACGCGGCGGTCGCCGAGATCCACCGGCACGACCCTGACCTGGTCTTCCTCTGCTCGCCGAACAATCCGACCGGCACCGCGCTCGATCCTGAGGTGATCGACGCGGTCCTCGGTGCGGCGCGCGGCATGGTGCTGGTCGACGAGGCCTATTTCGAGTACGCACGGAGTGGCACCCGCAGCGCGATCGAGCTGTTGCCGGGCCACCCGCGCCTGGTGGTGACCCGGACGATGAGCAAGGCGTTCGGGTTCGCCGGCGGGCGGCTGGGCTACTTCGCGGCCGACCCGGCGGTGGTCGACGCGGTTCAGCTGGTGCGCCTGCCGTACCACTTGAGCGCGCTGACCCAGGCCGCGGCGCGGGCCGCCGTGTCGCAGAGCGAGGCGCTGCTGGCCACGGTCGAGCAGATCAAGGTGCAGCGCGACCGGATCGTGGCCACTCTGCGCGGGCGGGGTGTGGAGGTGGCGGACAGCGACGCCAACTTCGTGCTCTTCCGCACCGGCGACGATCAGAAAGCCGCCTGGCAGGCGTTCCTCGACCGGGGCGTCCTCATCCGCGACGTCGGCCTGAAAGGCTGGCTGCGGGTCACCGCCGGCACCGAATCCGAGACCACCGCCTTCCTGAACGCCGCCGAGGAGATCCTGCTGTGAGCCGTGTGGGCCGTATCGACCGCGTCACCAACGAGACCAAAGTGCTCGTCGAGATCGACCTCGACGGCACCGGCAAGGGCGACCTGCACACCGGGGTCGGCTTCTACGACCACATGCTCAACCAGATCGCCAAGCACGGCGGCTTCGACCTCACCGTGCGCACCGAGGGCGATCTGGAGATCGACTCGCACCACACCATCGAGGACACCGCGATCGCGCTCGGCGAGGCCTTCGCGCAGGCGCTCGGCGACAAACGGGGCATCCGGCGGTACGGGTCGGCCACCATCCCGATGGACGAGGTGCTGGTCCGGGCGGCCGTGGACCTGTCCGGCCGGGCCTACGTGGTGCACGACGAGCCGCTGCTGGTGCCGTACATCGGCCCGGTCTACGCGACCAGCATGACCCGGCACATCTTCGAGGCGTTCGGCCACGCGGCCAAGGTGACCCTGCACGTGGACGTGCTGCGGGCCTGCCGCCCGGGCGGTCACCCGGACGCCCACCACGTGGTGGAGGCCCAGTTCAAGGCGTTCTCCCGGGCGCTGCGCGAGGCTGTCGAGATCGACCCGCGCAACGCCGGCGCGCTGCCCTCCACCAAGGGTGTGCTGTGACCGCGCCGAGCGTCGTCATTCTCGACTACGGGTCGGGCAACCTGCGTTCGGCGGAGCGGGCGGTGGCCCGGACCGGCGTGGACGTCACCGTCACCAGTGATCTGTCGGCCGCCGCAGCCGCGGACGGGCTGGTCGTCCCCGGTGTCGGCGCCTATGCGGCGTGCATGGCCGGCATCGAGGCGCTGAACGCGGGGCCGGTGATCGCCGAGCGGGTCGCCGCCGGCCGGCCGGTGCTGGGCATCTGTGTCGGCATGCAGATCCTGTTCGAGTCGGGCGTGGAGCACGGGGTGGAGACCAAGGGGCTCGGCCTGCTGCCCGGCTCGGTCACGAAACTGTCGGCCGAGCGGATCCCGCACATGGGGTGGAACACGGTCGACGTTCCGTCCGGGTCACGGCTGCTCGCCGGGCTCGACGCGGAGGCCCGGTTCTACTTCGTCCACTCGTACGCCGCGCAGGATCTTGATCTTTTGAATGGCGCCCTGGTGACCACCGCGTCGCACGACCTGCCGTTCGCGGCGGTGGTCGAGGCGGGCGCGCTGAGCGCCGCCCAGTTCCACCCGGAGAAGTCGGCCGACTCCGGTTACCGGCTGCTCAGCAACTGGGTCGCCGGGCTGTGAGCAAGGAACGCGCGAGACGGCGGGCCGAGCGGCTCGCCGTTCTCGAGAAGGAGAAGGCGGTCCGGGCCCGGCGGACGGTCCGTCGTGAGCGCCGCCGGGCGTTCCTCCGTGGCCTGAAGCCGCGTTTCGGGCGGGACGGCCGGCTCTATCACCGCAGCCGGCGGCAGCGGATCGGCATCGTGGTCGTCACGCTGCTCGCCGTCGCCGCGGTCTGGACCCTCGTCCCGGAACTCGGCCTCCGCATCATTCTCACCGCCATGCTCGTTCTCGGCGTGCCGGCCCTCGTCGTCGTGGTGCTCGGCCGCCGTGCCTGAAGGTCTCTTAGGGAGAAACACGTGACCCTCGAATTGCTGCCCGCCGTCGACGTCGCCGACGGCCAGGCCGTCCGCCTGGTGCAGGGGGCCGCCGGTTCGGAAACCGCCTACGGCGACCCCCTGGAAGCCGCGCTGGCCTGGCAGAACGACGGCGCCGAGTGGATCCACCTGGTCGACCTGGACGCCGCCTTCGGCAAGGGCTCCAACGCGGAGCTGCTCGCCGAGGTGGTGCGCCGCCTCGACGTGAAGGTGGAGCTGTCCGGCGGCATCCGGGACGACGAGTCGCTGACCCGGGCGCTGGCCACCGGCGCCCAGCGGGTCAACATCGGCACCGCCGCCCTGGAGGACCCGGAGTGGTGCGACCGGATCTGCGGTGAGTACGGCGACCGTGTCGCGATCGGCCTGGACGTGCGCGGCCGCACCCTGTCGGCGCGGGGCTGGACCCGGGACGGCGGCGACCTGTACGAGGTGCTGGCCCGGCTGGACAAGGCGGGCGCGTCCCGGTATGTCGTCACCGACATCACCAAGGACGGCACCATGCGCGGCCCGAACCTGGACCTGCTGCGTGAGGTGTGCGCGGCCACCGACAAGCCGATCATCGCCAGTGGTGGTGTCTCCACGCTCGACGACCTGCGTGCCCTGGCGACGCTGGAGCCGGTCGGGGTGGAGGGGGTCATCGCGGGGAAGGCGCTCTACGCGGGCGCGTTCACCGTACGAGAAGCTCTTGCCGTTCTCGGTTGAGTCGCCACGCTTCACGTAGTGCCTCTTCGGCGGCCCGGATCGCGGGCCGGGCCGCTGAAGTGTCGCGCCAGGCCAGCACCACCCGGCGGGTAGGTATCGGATTTATCCGGACGGATCGGGTGCCGGGTGGCAGCTCCGCGCGGGCCAGCCGTGGGATGAGCCCCACGCCCAGTCCGGCGGCGATCAGGGTCAGCTGGGTCTCGAACTCGCCGACCTGAAAATCCGGGATCACGCCCGGCAGGCTGCGGATCAGGTACTCGTAGCAGACGTCGCCGGCCCGGACGCCGATCCATCGCTCGTGCCGGGCGTCCTCCAGTGTCGCCTCCCCGGTCAGCCGATGGTCGCTGGGCACGATCAGGTCGGCGTGATCCTCCCCGAGCGTGACCTTGCTGACACCGTCCGGGTAGCGCAGCGCCACCTCCGGCCAGTCGTCGAGGACGGCCAGGTCGACGTGGCCGCGGCGGAGCATCTCCACGCCCTCGTGCGGGTTGACCTCGATCACGCTGATGCTCAGGCCGGGATGGTCGGTGGTGAGGGTGCGCAGCGCGTGCGGCAACAGGGCCCGGCACGCGGTCGCGAAGGTCGAGATGGTGAGCCGCCCGGTGACCGTGTCGCGGTGGGCGGCGAGGGCTGCCTCCGCCTCGTCGAGGCTGGTCAGCACCCGCTCGGCATGATCGGCGAGGAGCCGGCCGGCCTCGGTGAGCCGCAGTCGGCGCCCGTCCTTCTCGACCAGGGCGGAGCCGGTCTCCCGTTCCAGCTTGCCGATCTGCTGGGAGATGGCGGAGGGTGTGCAGTGCAGCGCCTGACCCGCGGCCAGGACCGTGCCGTAACTCGCCACCGCGTGCAGCGCCCGCAACCGCCCCAGGTCAATCATGTAGCGATGCTACATCCTGGGTGTAGGTTATTTTGCTGGTGCTTAACTGTCGTGCCGGGCGAGGCTGGACCTCATGAGAGCTCGTGACCTGGCTCTGGCGGTCGCCGTGGCGGCCGTCTGGGGTTTCAACTTCGTCGTCATCCACGTCGGGCTGGACGCCTTCCCGCCGCTGCTCTTCTCGGCTCTCCGGTTCGCCCTGGCCGCCTTCCCGGCCCTGCTCCTGGTCGGCCGCCCGCAGGTGCCGTGGCGCTGGGTGATCGCGGTCGCGCTGATCCTCGCCGTCACCAAGTTCAGCCTGCTCTTCATCGGGATGGAGGCGGGCATGCCGGCCGGTCTCAGCTCCCTCGTCCTGCAAAGCCAGGCCGTCTTCACGATGCTCTTCGCCGTGCTGCTGCTGCGGGAACGGCCGCGGCCGGTGCAGGTGGCCGGGCTGGCCGTCGCGGTCGCCGGGGTGGTCCTGGTGGCGGCCCGCACGACCGCGCCACTGCCCGCCTTCCTGCTGGTCATCGGCGCCGCCGCGGCGTGGGGACTGTCCAACGTCGCCACCCGCAAGGCGTCCCCGCCGGACACGCTGCGCTTCATGGTCTGGGTCAGCGCCGTGGCCACCGGCCCGCTCGTGGTGCTCACCCTGATCTTCGACGGCCCGGCGGCCGACCTCGCCGCGCTGCGCGCGATCGACACCCCGGCGGTGCTGTCGCTGGTCTACATCGCGCTGATCTCCACCCTGGCCGGCTTCGCCGCCTGGGGATTCCTTCTCAAGAAGTACGGCGCGGCCACCGTCGCCCCGTTCTCGATGCTGGTGCCGTTCTTCGGGATCGCGTCGGCCGCCCTGTTCCTCGGCGAGCCGGTGCACCCGATCGAGGTGGCGGGCGGTGTCCTGGTGGTCGGCGGGGTGCTTCTGGGATTGGTCAGGGCCCGGCCGGTCGCCACGAAAGCACTGGTTAGGGTTGAGGCATGACGGTAGCCGTGCGTGTGATTCCCTGCCTGGACGTGGATGCCGGCCGGGTGGTCAAGGGCGTCAACTTCGTCGACCTGCGCGACGCCGGCGACCCGGTCGAGCTGGCCGCCGCCTACGACGCGGCCGGGGCCGACGAGCTCACCTTCCTCGACGTCACGGCCTCCTCCGACGATCGTGGCACGATGCTCGACGTGGTCCGGCGGACCGCGGAGACGGTGTTCATCCCGCTCACCGTCGGCGGTGGTGTCCGCTCCCCGGAGAATGTGGACGTGCTGCTGCGTGCCGGCGCCGACAAGGTGGGCGTCAACACGGCGGCGATCGCCCGCCCTGAGCTGATCCGCGAGATCGCCGAGCGGTTCGGCAACCAGGTGCTGGTGCTCTCGCTGGACGTGCGGCGGTCGGCCGGGCAGCCGAGCGGGTGGGAGGTCACCACGCACGGCGGCCGGCGCAGCGCGGGGCTCGACGCGATCGAGTGGGCCGCGCGGGTGGCCGAGCTGGGCGCGGGGGAGATCCTGCTCAACTCGATGGACGCCGACGGCACCAAGGCCGGTTTCGATCTCGACCTGATCCGGGCCGTGCGGGCCGTCGTCGACATCCCGGTGATCGCCAGCGGCGGCGCGGGCGCGGTGGAGCACTTCGCCCCGGCGGTCGAGGCGGGGGCGGACGCGGTGCTCGCGGCGAGCGTCTTCCACTTCGGTGACCTGACGATCGGCGAGGTGAAGGACAGCCTCCGGGCAGCCGGCAACCCGGTCCGCTGACCGTCAGTTCATGCAGGCCAATGGCAGAGTCGTCAGACGTTCGTTGATCATGCCTCCCATGTCTCGGGACAATGGAAGTTCCTTTGCTAGGCGGGACCAGGTCGATCGCATGATCTCGACGAACTCGGCCGCGAGGGACGCCAACTCCTCAGGCCGGGGATAACCTATCCGTTCGCCGAGGCGTCGGAAACTATCCGGTGTGATGTCGGAAAATTGTTTCGAACGGTCGAGGTTCAATGCCAACGTGTCGGCACGGAAGGGCTGGTAGACGACTGTGGAAACGAAGTCGTACGCTGGACTGAGCCGGATTTTTTGGTCTGCGGTGTACAGCAACGACCAGTTCTTCAGGTGGGCGTCGCCATTACCCATGAGGACAGCGGCGACCAACCTGCGTACGAATTCCCGCACTGCTTCCTCACCGGACAGGCTGAGGAGGATTCGGCCGATCGTCTCGTAGTTGGCCTTCTGGTATTTTTGCTCCGGATACAGATCGAGGATTTGGGCGAAGTCCTCGATGTGTCGTCGTCCCTGAGGCGTTCTGTCGAACCGTTCGATGGCGAACACCTTGGTGCCGGGGTCGACGAGCCCGTCAGGTATCCCGTGTACGTCCTGTGCGGGGATGAGTTCGATGGCGGGGACATCGGCTCCGGACTCCTTGAGCCAGGTCATCATGGAGTACTCGTTTTCGGGGACTTGTCGGAAGTCATGAAAGGGAAGCTTCGCGATCCAGTCTCCGCCCTCACCGCTGGCGGGAAAGGTCAACCCCCGCCGTCCTCGAAGCATGGAGAGCTTCAGTTGGACACCGGCTAGCGAGAACTTCAGGCGGACGCCGCGAAAGGATTCCGAGTCGTCAGGGTTCTCGGCTGGCACATCGGCGGTACTTTCCTCCTCCGCCAGGTGAACGGTGACGGCGCCCGGCAGATCGTGGCCCAGACCGGCGAGGAGAAAGAACTCACGCTCGGGATGGACACCCAGTTGGCGTGCGACCATCTCGCGAAGAGGGCCGGCCTTCTCCGGAAGAAGGTTGGAGAACCAGGGGGTCAGCCGCTGATGTGTCGAGCGGATACGAGCCGGATCATCCTCGAAGGTCTGCCCCAGAACCGGCCGCGGGATCTGCTGCAAAAAATTGCCATCGGGCATGAATCGGATGTTGTTCCCCCGGAGCAACATCTCGCCGACATGGATGTCGTGCAGGCGAATGTCCAGGCGGTGTGTTTTTTCGCTGATCATCAGAGGTCCATGTCCTCCCTCGTCTCATCGTCAACGACGAGATCGTCGTCCACTAGCAGATCGCTGATGGCGGGGCGATCCGACGCACCCCATTCCGCCCACCGTGCGATTGCTGTGGATGCATACTCGGCGAGCAGATCCTTGCGGGCCTGCCGGAAGCCGATCGGCTCGGCGGAGGCCAAGCCCCGAGCGATCGTCGAGGTCAAGGCGTGGCCGGCCAGAAGGTCCGGATCGTCGACGGCGGCGAGAACACGCTCCTCCAGGGGGCCTTCGTCGTGAGGGGACAGAATCGAAACGCCGCCCAGTCTCCGAAACGCTGATTTCCCAAAGCGTTCCAGAACCGTGGTGACATCGATCGCTTGGCCATTGGCCAGCGAACGCGGCTCCAGGATCGTGAGCGCCAACGGGTGGCCGACGTGACGTAACACCGTCCGCTCGGGCTTCTTCGTTGAGACATGTTGCAGCAGCCGGAAGGCGTCCATCGAGTCATTGCCGCGCACCGCGGAACGGATATAGCCTTGGACCTGCTCGGAAGGCCGAGACATCGTGCGCCACAGCCATCGGCGCAGCAGGATCCGGGACCGGGTCGATGCCGCTGGGTTCAGGTGAAAGAATCGGGCGATCGCCGGCAGGAGGTTCAGGTGACTCTGCCACACGGACAGGTGCGGGATGGCTGCCTCGTCGCGAAGCCAGGCGATACTTCTCGCGATCGCGGGTTCGGCATCTGTCAGTAGCCGGGTGTTCCCTTCGGCCAGAAGCTCCGCCGGTTCGGTGGCCTCTCCCAGCGCCAGCATCACGTCGAGAATGGCTTCGGCTGGAACGCGGCCGGTGCCCAGGGTGGAAAGGCGGCGGCTGCTGGCACGAAGGGTCGAACCCGAGTCCGCTTGTGAACCCGGATGCCTCGCGTGAAACAGATCCGTGCGAGTCAGGCTGACTGCGGTCGAGTTCAATCGAACGAAGACGTCCGCAGCGGTTTCGGCACCGGCCCCGAGCATGCGAACCAGCGTCAGTTGATAATCCATGATTCGGGCTCGTACGTCGACAGCCCGATCGATGTAATGACCCAGGTATGCGCCCTGGTCATTGACCCATTGCCAGAAGGAGACCTGATTCGCGACCACGTCGAGCGGCAGTTGATGTGTTTGAGCGGAGTCCTGCCGCCGTTCGATCAGGTCGCCGGTCTCAAGGTCGTAGGCCAGCCGGATCGATCCTTTGCGGGAATTTCCGGTGAGGAGAACCGAGGCCAGGGCGCCGAGACGTTGCGATCCGTCAACGATCCACCATGCGAACGGATCGGCGGGGGCCCGCACTGTGGTGAAGCCGATCTGCACTTCCTCGGGCTCTGCCGCATTTTCGAGGACGACAAGCGCTCCTGTCGGCAGACCTGTCACGATGCTTTCAAAGAAGGCGATGGTTTGCCGTACCGACCAGGTGAAGGGCCGTTGAAAAGACGGGATCCGGAAGCGCCCCTGCTCAATCATTCGCAGGGCGTCTGCGATGCTCAGACTGTGTGGTGCGTTCACCGCGTTGGCCATCGGGCTCACCCACACTCTCCGCCGGACGAAAGCCCGCCGGAGGCAAGCCTTGACGCATGCTAACTGTTCGCGTGAAGGGGGAATCTATCGGCCGTCGGCCAGCCGCAGGCTGTACTCACGGACGGCGGCGTTATAACTCTGCTCGTCCAGCGACCAGTCCGCGTCGCCCGGCTCGGCCAGTCGGTTGAGCTGGGCCTGCAAGGTCATCACCGCTGACGACAGGCCACTGAACGGGCGGGTCCGCCACAGCTGCTCACCCGGCGGGGCGACCTGGATCAGGTCGTCCTCCACGGTGATCAGCCCGGCCCCGGCGAGCCGGCGCACCGACTCCTCCAGCTCGGCCCGCTCCGGCACGCTGTGGTGCAGGAAGTCGGCCGCCGCCAGCACGTCGGCCAGTGTCGCGCCGGTCACCGGCAGCGCGGCGTGCAGTGCCCGGTCGCGCTCCAGGCGCTCGGCGATGACAGCGGAGACGAAGATCCATGCGTCGTTCCAGTTCCAGCCACCGGCCCCCATGCCGCAATGATGCCGTGCGGTGGCCTCACCGGGAAGCGAATGTGTCCGGAAGATCACTGGGGGCTGCCTCCGGAACCGTCAGCGGCGGGAGGAACAGATGCACCAGCGGGCCGATGGCCAGCGCATAGGCGATCGTGCCGACCCCGACCGTGCCGCCGAGCAGGAAACCGGCGCCCAGAACGGTCAGTTCGATGCCGGTCCGGATCACCCGCAACGGCACTCTCGGGAACCGTGCGGCCAGCCCGGTCATCAGCCCGTCGCGCGGCCCCGGACCCATCCGGCTGCCGATGTAGAGGCCTGTTGCGAACCCGTTCAGCAGAATCCCGCCGACCAGATAGCCCATCCGCGCCGGCATGGCCTGACCGGCCGGCAGCACCGCCAGCGCCGCGTCCGCGGCGAAACCCACCACCAGCAGATTGGCCACCGTGCCAAGGCCCGGTCGCTGTCGCAGCGGGATCCAGAGCAGCAGCACGGGTACGCCCACCAGCAGCACGATCCAGCCGAAACTGATCCCGGTGACCTCGGAGAGGCCCTGGTGGAAGACATCCCACGGGTTGAGGCCGAGACCGGATTCGACCATCAGCGCCATGCTGACGCCGTAGAGGACCAGCCCCGCGAAGAGCTGGGGGACGCGACGGTACAGGTTCATAACAGCCACTCTTGATGCCAATCAGCCAATGCTAAAGTGCCAATTCTTCGGAGGTGGCTATGACGACGTCGGTACGTGGAGACCAATTGGCCCGTCTGCTCGGCCGGTGGCACGCCCTGCCCGGCCGGCGGCGCAGCCCCGACTACGCAGCTCTGGCCGGCGCCGTCCGCGGCCTGCTCTCCGACGGACGGCTCGCTCTCGGCGTCCGCCTCCCCGCCGAACGGGAGCTCGCCGAAGCCCTCGCCATCAGCCGGACCACCGTGTCCGCCGCCTACCGGGCGCTCCGCGAGACCGGCCACCTCGCCAGCCGCCGCGGCGCCGGCAGCTGGACCACCCTGCCCAACGGGCACCGCGTCGCCTCGTCCGGCCTGTGGACCCCCGAGGACGACCTCGACATGATCGACCTCGGCTGCGCGGCCTCCGCGGCCCCCGTCGAGATCGTCCCGGCCGCCCGCGCCGCCGCCGACGACCTGCCCCGTTACCTAGGCAGCGCCGGCTACCACCCGACCGGCCTGCCCGAGCTGCGCGCCGCCGTCGCCGACGGCTACACCGCCCGCGGCGTGCCCACCTCACCCGAGCAGATCCTGATCACCAGCGGCACCCAGCAGGCCCTCGACCTGGTGCTGCGGCTGTCCGTCCCGGTCGGCGCGCCGGTCCTGGTCGAGACGCCCACCTACCCCAACGCGCTGGCCGCGCTCGCCGCCCGCCGCGCCCGGATCAGCACCCACGGCCTCGACATCGAAGACGGCTGGGACGGCGAGATGCTCCTCGGCGCGCTGCGCCAGATCAAACCCCGGATGACGTACGTGATCCCGGAGTTCCACAACCCGACCGGCCACCTCATGCCCACCGAACTACGCGAACGTCTCGTGGCCACGGCGCATTCGACCGGCGCCGACCTGATCGTCGACGAGTCCTTCGTGGACCTGCCCCTCGACGACCCGGCGATGCCGCCACCCGTCGCCGTCTTCGACAGGCACTCCCGGGTCACGTCGATCGGCGGGATGAGCAAGGCGTACTGGGGTGGCCTCCGGATCGGCTGGGTCCGCGCGTCCGCCCCGCTTGTGCAGCGGCTCGCCGCCATCCGGGTCGGCGTCGACATGGCCAGCCCCGTCCTCGAACAGCTCGTCGCCGTACACCTGCTGCGCAACGCCGACGAGATCGTCGCGGCCCGCCGCGCCCAGCTCCGGTTCCGCCGGGCCACCCTGGTGGCGGCCCTGCGCGAACAGCTTCCCGAGTGGCGGTTCGTGGTGCCGGGCGGCGGGGTCACCCTCTGGGCGGAGCTCGACGGCCCGATCTCCAGCGCCCTGTCCCGCGCCGCCGAGGACGTCGGGGTGCGGCTGGCGCCCGGCCCGCGGTTCGGCCTGGACGGCACGCTGGAACGCTTCCTCCGCCTGCCGTTCACCCTCCCGGCCGACGACCTGGCCGAGGCAGTCCGCCGGATCGCGTCGGTCCGCCACGACCTCGACCACGCCGCCCGCCCGGCGTGGCGCACCCCCGTGGTGATCACCTGACCCACCCCGAAACCACCCGCACCACCACCCGCACCGCCCGCACCGCCGCCCGCGCCACCACCCGCACCGCCCGCTGCCCGCGCCACCACCACCCCCACCGCCCGCACCGCTGCCCGCACCACCACCCGCACCACCACC
>NZ_JBEZXU010000048.1:0-81988 GCF_040638175.1 Actinoplanes sp. NPDC026670 | reverse complement strand
ATCCCCAGATCCCGGGCAACCTGCGCGATCGGCTTGCCGGTCTCCCGGACCAGCCGCACCGCACCATCTCTGAAGTCCTGATCAAACCTTCGCCGCGTCTCCGCCATCGCCAGTCACCAATCCCTTAAGGCGATGTCTCCACGTTACGAGGGGAAGCTCAGGCCGGCTCAGCGGGTTGCTTCGGAACGCCCGGCCAAGCGGCTGCGTAGCGTGCTGATCGCGCTTGTGGCGGCCAGCGCCCACAACACCAGCAGGGGCTGGAAGAACAACCTCACGAGACGCTTCGTGTCGGTATCGAGGCCGAAACCGTCCTTGTGCTCCAGCCACTGGGCCACGTTGCCCGGGAAGATCACGACGAAGAACAGGGCTGCCACCGCTCCCAGGAAGCCGCGGGCTGGCTGCCTCCACACCGTCAGCAGCGCCAGGCCCAGGCTGATCTCGACCACCCCGGACGCCAGCACCACGAAGTCGGCGGGCAATGGGAACCAGCCCGGCACCTGTGCCTGGAACTCACTGCGGGCGACGGTCAGATGGGTGATGCCGGCGAACGTCAGGACCGCGCCCAGCAGCGCCTGACCCACGTTCCGGATGACCGCCATGATGTCCCTCCCAAAGATGAGGGCCGAATCATAACTGATGAATCCATCAGTTATGAGCGGGCCTAAACTGACCCCATGAACGGTGGGCGACTGGACCGGCGCAAAGCACAGACCCGCGCCGCGCTCATCGACGCCGCCCGCACGATCCTGACCAGCCGCGATCCGGCCGGGGTGAGCATTCAGGAGATCACCGAGGCGGCCGATGTCGGGTTCGGCAGTTTCTACAACCACTTCCCGTCCAAACAGGAGCTCTTCGACCTGGCGGTGGTGACGGCCGCCGCCGAGCACCGGGCGCTGCTCGACGCCGCGACCGCCGGCCTGACCGACCCGGCCGAGGTGCTGGCCGTCGCGGTGCGGGTGACCGGCCGGTTCCCGCGCACCCACGCCGACCTGGCCCGGCTCATCGACCGGGTCGGCACGGGTTATCCGGCGGCCTACCGGATCGACGCGTTGCGGCACGCCCACGACGTGGGCCGGCTCTGTTTCGACGACGCCGAGGTGGCGTTCGCCTGTGTGAACGGTTCGGTGCTCGGCGTGCTGCACCACAGCCTGCACGCCGACGACCAGAGAATCGACGAGGCCGCCGACCGGCTCGCGGTCAGCCTGCTGCGCATGTTCGGCCTGGTCGAGGGCGACGCCCGAAAGGTGGCGTCCCGCCCGCTGCCACCAGTCGCTCCCTGAAAAGGCCGGCTCAACCGGCGAGCCGGGTCGGCGTCGACGCGAACGGGCTCAATCGCCGAAACCAGGACAGGTCGAAACGGCTGGCTCAATCGCCGAACCAGGCCGGCGTCGACGCGGCGGGCTCAACCGGTGAACCAGGACAGGTCGACGGCGTCGGCGATCGCCTTCAGCCCGGCGGCCGACGGGTGCAGGTGGTCGCCCGAGTCGTAGCGGCGCAGCAGCCGGGCCGGGCGTGCCGGATCCCGGACGGCGAGGTCCTGGTCCAGCACCGCGTCGCACCCGCTGCCCGGCGAACGCAGGAACGCGTTGACCGCGGTCCGCCCGGCCTCGGCTTCGCTCGTCCAGTAACCGGCACCCTGGAACGGGGTCAGGGTCGAGCAGATCACCCGTACCCCAGCTGCCTTTGCCCTGGTCGTCAGCTCCCGGAGGGAGCCGTTGATCCGGTCCGCCGGCGGCGGACCGGAGGCGCCGAGATCGTTTATCGCATCGTCGGAGATGATCACCCACCGGACGCCCGCGCGGCGCAGCACGTCGCGGTCGAACCGGGCCGGCGCGCGTTCGCCGTGGTCGTCGGCGGTCAGCCGGTTGCCGCTGATGCCGGTGTTGAGCACGCCGATCTCCCGGCCGGACGCCCGCAGCCGATCGGACAGCAGGTCGGGCCAGCGCCGGTCACCGCCGAACGGCGAACCCAGCCCGTCGGTGATCGACGCCCCGAACGCGACGATCGCGCCGTCGCCACCGCGCACGTCCAGTCCGGACAGGAAATACCAGCTCCGCTCGGCCCGCGCGCCGGTCAGCTGCGCGGCGAAGACCTGATCCCCGGCGGCGACCCGGTTGGCCCGGGACGCGACGGCGTGCCTGGTGCTCGGCCCGGTCGCCGCCGGCAGATGCAGGCTGACCGTCACATCCGCGTCAGCCGGCACCACGAATCGCGCCTCGTCACTGATCGCAGTGCCGCCGGCCGGGATCGTCACCGAAGGCTGCCCGCCGAACGTCACCCTCAGTGAAGCTCCGAGCGCCACCGAGCCGATCGTCAACGGCCGGGCGCCGAACTCGTTGGTCAGATGGAGCCGGGCCGCGTGCCCGCCGATGCTGGTGTGCACGATCTGCCGCAGCGTCTGATCCTCGAACGGGCGGCCACCGCCTTGAACCGCAGTCGCCCACGTCCCGGTCCAGCCCGGCACCGGCGACGGCACCACCGCGATCCGCACCGGCGTCACCGCACAACCGGCCACCAGCAGGAGAAACCCGACCGCGAGCCGCACGGTCACCATCCTGTCACCGTGCGCCCGGCGACCAATGCATATTCGGTACGGCCTACCTGAGGCGCCGTGGCTGTCCACGCGACGTCCGCCCGGCGCCGGGCCGCGACGCGGCCGCCGGGCTGAATGCGGTGGTCACGGCAGGATGGTCCCGTGGAGATCATCGAGCAGTTCGTCCTCGGCAAATCAGCGGATCACCAACTGTGTGAGGACGCAATCATCGTCACCCCGAGTCACGCCGCGGTGATCGACGGAGCCACCGACGTGAGCGGCCGGAGTTTCCACGGCCGCACAGGTGGCTGGTGGGCGATGAACGCCTGCCGCGACGCCCTCGCCCGGCTCCCCGGGCACGCCGACGTGCACACCACGGCCGAGTCCCTGACCTCGGAGCTGGCCGCCCGCGCAGAGCCAGGCCACGCCGCCGCCTCGGTCACCGTCTACTCACGCGCACACCGGGAGATCTGGCAGATCGGTGACGTCGGTTTCGCCTACCAGGGACTGCCGGCGGAGACGGGCCGGCCGCGCAAACTCGTTGACCGGGTGGCGACGTCGTTCCGGGTCGCGGTCCTCGCCGCCGAAACCGCCGCTGGGCGCATCGACCCGCACGTGGTGACCGACGAGGACCCGGGACGTCTGGCCGCACGGGCGCTGGTCAGCCGGCAGAGCGTGTTCCGCAACAGCATCGGGCCCTACGGGTACGCGGCGGTCGACGGCCACCCGGTCCCGGCATCGCTGCTGGTCGTGCACCCGGTGCCGGACGGCGTCGACGAGTTGGTGATCGCCAGCGACGGCTACCCGATGATCGGGGCGACTCTCGCCGAATCCGAGTCGGTGCTGGCCCGGTTGCTGGCCGAGGATCCGTGGTGTGTGGCCGGGCTTGCCGGTACCAAGGCGGTCCGGCCGGGCCAGGTCAGCTTCGACGACCGGGCCTACCTGCGGCTCAGCCTGTGACGGTGCGACGGGTGCGGGTGGCCGCGACCCGGGCCACCATCAGTTCCACGACGGCCTCGAAGACGGACAGCACGATCAGGAAGATGTCGGACGGGCCGGACACCGACGGCGTGGCGACCGTGGCGATGACGGCCACCACGGCGACCGGGATCGCCACCACCCGCGCCCCGGCCAGCACCACCGCCAGCTCGGCGAGCCGGTGCCCGCGGCGGTCCTGGAACAGCGCGACCGCCGCCAGCAGCATCACCACGGCGCCGATCGCCGCCGAACCGGCGAACAGTAGGAACGGGGCCACCTCGGCCGCGGTCACATCGCCGTCCCGGTACGCCGTCCACATGATCGAGTTGATCGCGACCAGGCCGGCGTCCACCAGCACCAGCACCAGGGTCAGCGCGCCCAGAACCCGGTTGCTCACACCTTCGGAAGACCCATCCGCCACGGCGTCCCCCTCACGGCTCCCGCGCATCCGGTTCCGCCAATATCCCACCGCCGCGCCACCCACCGGTGTTTCCCTTCGCGACGCTTCGGGATCTTGCACGAGCCTGCCCGCCGGCAGTGATCTTGCACGACCGTTCACGTCTGGGAAGCTTCTTCACGGCTTTCGCCGCCTCCGGGGTCAATCCCCCCTGCTGCGCGTCGTCCTCCCGCCGAGCCTTCGGGCTGTCGCACCGGTCACGCAGGCGACTGGGCCTCCGGCCCGAAGCCGTAATGTCGTATTCGCGGGGGAATCGCCCTCGTTCGGCTTTGTGGATCTTGCATGCTTCTCCACGTTGGCCGCGATCTTGCACGGTTTCTCACGTCTGAGCATGGTTTGTCCTGCAAGATCCACAGCGTCGGGGAGACCTTGCAGCGTTCTTCAGGTTGGGGCGTGGAAAGGGCTGCAAGATCGGCGCGGGCCTGAAAAGTCGTGCAAGATCCACGGGCGACGAGCGGGCGGCGACCGAACCGTAGGCGACCGAAGCGGTGACGGTCGGATACCGCCGGGCCGGGACGGTGCAGGTGGTCGCGTTGTAGTCCGGGGCTGCGTGGTCAGGCGGGACGGCCTGGCTCGTACCGCTGCGGGGTTTGAAGAACCGTGACCACCGGTGCCGGACCGGGAGCGCAGGGCAGGGAGAGGACGAAGACCGCGCCGCGCGGCTGGCCGGCCTGGTAGGTGATGGTCGCGCCGGACGCGTTCGCGAGCCGGGCCACCAGGTAGAGGCCCAGGCCGGTGCCGGGTTTGGTGGTGGCGACGCCGGTTTCGGCGCGGGTGAAGCGTTCGAAGAGGTGCGGGACGAACGCGGCCGGGACGCCTTCGCCGTCGTCGGCGACCCGGATCAGGACCCGGTCGCGGTCCGGGGTGACGGTGACCCGGACCGGCGGCGCGCCGTATTTGACGGCGTTGCCGAGCAGGTTGCCGAGCAGCAGGTTCAGGTGGACCGGATCGGCGAACGCGGTGACCTGGTCGGGTGCGATGACGGTGATCGTCCCGGGTTCGGCGCCCTGCGCGGTGGCCGCCTCCCGGACGGTGTGGCTGACGTCGAGCCGGGCCGGCCGGGCGGTGAGCGCGCCCGCGTCGAGCTGCGCCAGCGTCAGGATCTCGGTGACCAGTTCGTCGGCGCGATGCCCGGCGGCGGTCATCCGGCGCAGGTAGTGCACGCGGGTGTCGTCGCCCAGGTCGGGCCAGTCGTCGAGCAGCAGCTCACCGGCGGAGACGATGGTGGTGAGCGGCTGGCGTACGTCATGGGTGAGCATCGCCATGAAGTCGGCCATCTGCTCGTTGGCGTGTTCGAGGCGTTCGGCGTGGCGGGCGAGTTCGGCGGCGTCGTGGCGGCGTTCGGTCTCCAGGGCGTGCCGTTCGGTCATGTCGATGACCTGGGTGGCGATGTACTGCGGGTGGTCCGCCTCGTCGCGCAGCAGGCTGGCGGTGATCGCGACGTCGACGACGTGTCCGTCGGCGTGCACGTACCTCTTGTCGACGTCGAACCCGTCGACCCGGCCGGTGGTGCAGTCGCGGATGTGACGCAGCGACAGGTCCACGTCGTCGGGGTGGGTGATGTCGGTGACGTGGCGGCCGATCAGGTCGGGCTCGGTGCGGCCCAGCATGTGGCAGAGCGTCGGGTTGACCCGGGCCAGCCGGCCGTCCAGGCCGGTCAGCGCCATCCCGATCCGGGAGTTGTCGAAGACTTTGCGCAGCCGTTGCTCGCTGGAGCGCAGCTCACGGCGGTTGCGGCGGGCCCGGGCGGCGGCCGCGACCACGAGCAGCCCGACCACCGACGCGGTGACCAGCGCGGCCCGCCCGGCGGCCCGGCTACCGGACGTGGACGCGAACAGCACGTCCTCGGAGACGGCCGCCGACAGCCGCCACGGGGTGCCCGGAATGTCGCGGGAGGTGTACTGCCACCAGCTGTCGCCGTCCTGGTAGCGGCCGGTGGCGGCCCGGTCGAGGGCGGCGTGCAGCTTCGGCTCCTCGTTGGTGAGGAAGTCGACGCCGGTGTGCGGGTGGTTGGCGGCGACGATCGCGCCGGCGTGGTCGACCAGGTGCACCTTCACGCCTGCGAGCGGGATCGCGGTGGACAGGTAGGACGAGAGCGGACTGTCGCCGACGGCCACCGCGCCGGAGAAGACACGCCGCCCGTACGGGGTGTCGAACGGCACCGCGAAACCGACGACGGGCAGGCCCCCGGCGGCCGCCGGGACCACCGGGGAGACGGCGGCGCGGCCCTCGGTGACCGCGGTGTGCAGGTGCGGGTAGAGGTCGTCGATCTTCTGGCCGAGCAGGGCCGGGTTCGACGGGATGACCTGGAGCAGCCGGCCGCCGGCGTCGAGCAGGACGGCCGCCGGATAGCCGAAGCCACCGACCGTGCGTTTGAAGTCGGCCGCGTCCACCGCCCGGGAGTCGAGGAACGCGTTCGCCTGGGTGCGCTGTCTGGCGATCAGGTCGGTGACCATGGCTTTGACGAAGTCGGCGGCCAGGCCGGCCCGCCAGTCGTAGCGCTGGACGATGGCGCTCTTGGCGGTGCGTTCGACCCAGATCAGGATGCCGGCGCCGACGCAGGTGAGCGCCAGCCAGGCCGCCAGCGGCGCGGCCAGGAAGCGCCATCCCATCCGCATTTTTCCGATTGTTTCATGTTTTGCGGAGGGTGCGGCTCAGTTCCAGGTGAGGACTGTCAACGGCAGCGTCCCGCACGGCGTCAGCGTGACCCCGGTGGGCAGCGTCGACGGTGTGTGGGTGAGCAGCGCGGAACGGATCGCCTCGTCCCGGATCAGGGAGCCGGCCAGGTGGTGCGCGGTGGTGCCGGCGATCACCCGCCCGTGCGTGTTGACCAGCGCGGCCGGGCTGCCGACGGCGCGCAGGGCGGGACGCAGCGCCCGTTCGAGATCGGCGACGAACACGTCGGCCCCGGCGATCCCGGCGAACCTGCCGTCGTGCGTGATCGGCACGGTGAAGGTCAGCGCGTACTGCTCGGCGCAGACGTAGTCGACATACGGCCCGGTGACGTGCCGGACCCCGGTGTCGCGGGGGACCGCGAACCACTGCTGCCGGCCGACGTCGACGAACGTGTCGCTGGCCGGGTCGAGGTCGAGGTCGAGGCGGGTGCGCTGGGCCGGGTCGGCGCCCATCCACCACTCCAGCCGCTGCGGGCGTTCGGCGGTGATCACACCGGCGCCGCTGATCAGCCCGCCGAGCGCGGCGGTCACCGCGGGTTTCAAGACCGACAGATCCTCTTCGGTACGCAGTACGCGCTCGGTCTGCTGCCGGAGCTCGTCGGCGATCGCGAAGGCGTGCTCGGCGAGGTCCGTGGCCAGGGATGCGGCTTCCAGAACGATCGTCTGTCCCACGAGACTCGCCTTCACTGCTCGATCAGCGTCAGGTGCAGGGTGACCAGCCGCTCCACGGCTTTCTCGATGTGGTCCTCGGTGAGCCGGCGGGCCAGGTCGCCGTCGCCCGCCGCGATGGCGGCCGTGATGGCCCGGTGGTCCGCGTGCGGATCATATGCGCAGTCGTCGCCGGGGAGAACCGGCGACCAGAGGACTGTTCCCAACTCGGTAGCGAAGCGAACCTCCTCGCGGGCGAGCCGGGCCGACTGGGCGACCGCGGCGACCTCCAGGTGGTACGCCCGCTCCATCCGGTGCAGGGGCCGCCCGGTGTCGGCGTCGACCTCCTCGATGCGCAGGATGTCGTCGGCGTCGGCGCGCTGGGCGGCCAGCCGGGCGGCGGCGCCGGCGACCGCCGCGTAGTGGTCGGCGGTGTCGCGCAGGGTCGGCAGGCTCAGCTCGGCGAGCCGGGAGTGCAGGTCGTTCTTCGCGGCGGGCGCACGCACGAAACTGCCGCCGCCCCGGCCGCGACGGGTCTCCACCAGGTTCTGCTGGCGCAGCGCGACGAGCGCCTCCCGCACGGTGACCCGGGAGACGCCGAACTGAGCCGCCAGATCGGCCTCGCTGGGTAGTTGCTCGGCGTCGGTGAGTAGGCCGAAAGTGATGGCATCGGTGAGCCGCCGGATGACGGTCTCGGCGCGGCTGTGCGGGTCGAGTGGTGCGAAGACCACTGCTCGCGCGCTGGCTCGGTCCGTCCCCATGCCGGTGATTCTTCCGTACGGCTGTTAACGAACCGGTTACCGGGCTGTCTTGACCTTTAAAGTCTGACGCCATACCTTTTCGGCACCTGGCACTCAGGGACCTCTCAGAAAGTCGATCACGTGACTGATGCACCCACCCCGGCGATCCGGCTCTCCGGGCTCCGCAAGTCGTTCGGCGCCGTCGACGCGGTGGCCGGCGTCGATCTGGAGATCGCCGACGGCGAGTTCTTCTCGATGCTCGGGCCGTCCGGCTCCGGCAAGACCACGGTGCTGCGCATGATCGCGGGGTTCGAGCTGCCCACCGCCGGGAGCGTCTTCCTGTCCGGGCAGGACGTCACCCGCCTGGCCCCGTTCGAGCGGGACGTCAACACGGTCTTCCAGGACTACGCGCTCTTCCCGCACATGACCGTGCAGGAGAACGTCGAGTACGGCCTGAAGGTCCGTGGGGTCAAACGCGCGGTCCGGCGCGCCCAGGCTGAGGAGGCGCTGGCCTCGGTGCGGCTGGAAGGTTACGGCGGGCGCAAGCCGTCGGCCATGTCGGGCGGGCAGCGGCAGCGCGTCGCCCTGGCCCGGGCACTGGTCAACCGGCCCAAGGTGCTGTTGCTCGACGAGCCGCTGGGCGCGCTCGACCTGAAACTGCGCGAGCAGATGCAGGTGGAGCTCAAGCAGATCCAGCGCGAAGTAGGCATCACGTTCGTCTTCGTCACCCACGACCAGGACGAGGCCCTCACCATGAGCGACCGCGTCGCGGTCTTCGAGTCCGGACGGATCGCCCAGGTGGGTACGCCGGAGGAGGTCTACGAACGACCGGCCAGCCCGTTCGTGGCGGGCTTCGTCGGAACGTCCAATGTCTTCACCGGCGACGTGTCGTCCGCTCTCTTCCAGCGGCCGGGCACCTTCTCGGTGCGCCCGGAGAAGATCGCCTTCGGCGAGGACGGCGTCCCCGGAGTCGTCGCCGAGGTCGTCTACGCCGGAGCCGTCACCCGATATGTCGTCGACCTCGATGCGGGCACCCGCGCCGTGGTCGTCGCGCAGAACCGCCACAACGGCGCGCCGCTGGTCGCCCGTGGCGATCGCGTCCACCTGTCGTGGCACGACGAACACATCGTCGAGATCCCCCCTGTTGCAAAGGAGACCGCGAATGCGTAGCGGAAGAATAGTCATCGCAGCCCTCGCCGCCGGAGTGCTCACCCTCGCCGGGTGCGGCGGCGACGGCGGCTCGACCTCGACCGGCTCGGGCCCCGGCGGCCTGACCGTCCCGAAGATCGACAAGCTGGCGTCGCTCGGCGCCGGCGAGGGCACCGTCAACGTGGTCTCCTGGGCCGGCTACGTCGAGGACGGCACCACCGACAAAGCCGTCGACTGGGTCACCGGGTTCGAGAAGGAGACCGGCTGCCAGGTCAACAACAAGATCGCCGGCACGTCCGACGAGATGGTCACGCTGATGAAGACCGGCGAGTACGACGTGGTGTCGGCCTCCGGTGACGCGTCGCTGCGACTCATCTACGGCGGTGAGGTGGCGCCGGTCAACACCGACCTGATCGGCAACTACAAGGACGTCTTCGACGGACTGAAGAACCAGAAGTGGAACTCGGTCGACGGCGCCGCCTACGGCGTCCCGCACGGCCGCGGCGCCAACCTGCTGATGTACCGCACCGACAGCGTCACCCCGGCCCCCACTTCGTGGAGCTCGGTGTTCGACCCGGCGTCGCCGTACAAGGGCAAGATCACCGCCTACGACTCGCCGATCTACATCGCCGACGCCGCCCTCTACCTGATGAAGACCAAACCCGACCTCAAGATCACCAATCCGTACGCGCTGGACGACACCCAGTTCCAGGCGGCGGTCGACCTGCTCAAGCAGCAGAACGAGCTGATCGGCGAGTACTGGTCCGACTACACCAAGGAGGTGCAGGCGTTCAAGGCCGGCAACTCGGTGCTCGGCACCACCTGGCAGGTCATCGCCAACCTGACCAAGGCCGACGGCGCGCCGGTCGAGGCGATCCTGCCGTCCGAGGGCGCCACCGGCTGGTCCGACACCTGGATGATCTCGGCCAAGGCCAAGCACCCGAACTGCGCCTACCTGTGGATGAACCACATCATCAGCCCGAAGGCGAACGCCGGGGTGGCCGAGTGGTTCGGCGAGGCCCCGTCGAACAAGCTGTCCTGCGCGGAGACCGCCGACAAGAACCACTGCGCCACGTTCCACGCCGAGGACGAGGAGTACTTCAAGCAGGTCTGGTACTGGACCACCCCGCTCGCCCAGTGCGTCGACGGGCGCACCGACGTGACCTGCAAGGACTACGCGGCCTGGACCCAGGCCTGGACGACGATCAAGGGATAGCGTGACCAGTCTCGGTTCGTATCTGCACCGGCACCCGCGCCTGCGCCTGGCCGGCCTGCTCTCGGCGCCCCTGCTCTGGCTGGTCGTCGCCTACCTCGGCGCGCTCGCGGTGCTGCTGGTGTCGGCGTTCTGGACTGTGAACGGCTTCACCGGAGACGTGGTCCGGGAGTTCTCACTCGCGAACTTCCGGACCATCCTCACCGAGGAGGTCTACCGGAACGTCACCCTGCGCAGCCTCGGGGTGGCCACCGCGGTCACCGTGATCTGTGCGGTCCTCGCGGTGCCGATGGCCTTCTTCATGGCCAAAGTGGCATCTGCGAAATCGCGGCACTGGCTCGTCATCGCCATCCTCACGCCGCTCTGGGCCAGCTATCTCGTCAAGGCGTACGCCTGGCGGATCCTGCTCGCCAACGACGGGCCGATGGACTCGATCTTCGGCGGGCCGGGGTATGGGATCGGCGCCACGATCCTGGTGCTGTCCTACATGTGGCTTCCCTACATGATCCTGCCGATCTATGCGGGGCTGGAGCGTCTACCTGATTCGCTCCTGGAGGCCTCAGCGGATCTGGGGGCGCGCGGTGGGCGTACGGTCAGATCGATTGTCCTGCCGGTTTTGATCCCCTCGATCTTCGCGGGGTCGATCTTCACCTTCTCGCTGTCGCTCGGCGACTACATCACCGTGCAGATCGTCGGCGGGAAGACCCAGCTCATCGGCAACCTCGTGTACGCGAACATCGGCGCCGCCAACAACCTGCCGTTCGCCGCCGCGATCGCCTGCGTCCCCGTCCTGATCATGGTGATCTACCTGGTCGCGGTCCGCCGCTCCGGCGCCCTGGAGGAGCTGTGACCCTCTCCCCGTCCGCCCGCTGGGTGCTGCGCGTCGTGATGGCGCTCGGGCTCACCTTCATCTACGTGCCGCTGCTGCTGGTGCTGGTCAACTCGTTCAACGGCGACCGTACGTTCGCCTGGCCGCCGCACGACCTGACCACCCGCTGGTGGGCCGCCGCCTGGGCGAACGAGGGCGCCCGGCAGGCCCTGCTCACCTCGGTCAAGGCCGGGCTCGGGGCCACCGCGATCGCGCTGGTGCTGGGCACGATGGTGGCGTTCGCGGTGCAGCGGTTCAAGTTCTTCGGCCGCGACACCGTGTCCCTGCTGATCGTGCTGCCGATCGCGCTGCCCGGCATCGTCACCGGCATCGCCCTGGACAGCGCCTGGCGCTCGGTCATGGGTGACCTCGGTATCGGCAAGGGGCTGTTCTCGGTCGTCGTCGGGCATGCCACGTTCTGCGTGGTCACCGTCTACAACAACGTCCTGGCCCGGCTGCGCCGGACCGGCGTCAACTTCGAGGAGGCGTCGGCCGACCTCGGCGCCAGCGGTTTTCAGACCTTCCGGTACGTGACCTTCCCGCTGATCCGGTCGGCGCTGCTCGCGGGTGGGCTGCTGGCGTTCGCGCTCTCCTTCGACGAGATCATCGTGACCACGTTCACCGCCGGGCCCGGGGTCACCACCCTGCCTATCTGGATCTTCAACAACCTGTTCCGGCCCAATCAGGCGCCGATCGTCAACGTGGTCGCGGCGGTGCTGATCGTGTTGTCGGTGCTGCCGGTGTGGCTGGCGCAGCGGATCGCCGGCCCGTCCGCCGGAGCGAGCCGTACGTGACGTCTCAGTAGTGGTACCTCAGTGCCGCCACCTCAGTAGTGGCACCTCAGTGCTGGCACTGATGTCGTCGGCGCACGTGGCGCCGACGATCGGGGTATGACTTACGCGCGGATCCAGACCACTGACAACCGTCCCTCGGGCGAGTTTCCGCTCACCGGGATCATCGCCGGTCATGCCGGGTTCGCCGGTCTGTTCCTGCTCTCCGGGCAGGGGCAGACCGGCGCCCTGCTGACCCTCTGGAAGAGCCGGGAGGACGCCGAACTCGCCTCCTCCCGTACCCGGGAGGCAGCCGGGCCACGACCGGTCGACCTCACCTTCGACGCCGTCTACGACGTCGATGACGACCTGCCCGGCAGCGCCGGACCGGCCTCGGTGGCGCTCGTCGGCTGGTTCGACGGGCCGCTCAGCACGGCCCGGATCGCCGCCGCCCGTCGCCGTGGCCGGGAGGTCATCCAGCCGGCGCTGCGTTCGGTGCCGGGGCGGGTCCGGTCGTTCGTCCTCTGGCAGCCCGCGTCGCTGGGCTTCGTCGTCGTGCACCTCGCCTCGTCACCTGAGGTCCTCACGGAGATCGGGAGGGTCATCCAGTCGCTGCCGGTCCGGCCGGACGAGGATCCCGCCCTGCTCACCGGGCCGGACCGACTGGAGCAGTATCGGGTCGTGGCCGAGGGGTAGTGCTGGCGTTACCTCGAAGTATCCATCCTGGACGACTGTGGGCGGGGCTCGGATTCGGTTGGCTGAGGCCATGACCTTCTCCGGGCCCTTCGCCTCCTCTCCTGGTTCCTACCTTCGCCGTCCCCGTGCCGGGATTCCCTTCGCCGGGGTTCCGTCCGCCCTCGGCCGGAAGTCTGGTGCTGCCCTGGCTGTGACTGTCGCGGTGGCCACCGCTGCGTCCGCCTTGCCGCTGCTCTCCGCCGGGCCCGCTTTCGGGTCTTTCGCCGTCGCACCTGCCGTCGCGGCGTCTTCTGCTGCCGGGCCTGCCGCTGTCACCTCGCCGTTTGCTTTGCCGGCGCCTTCTGGGCCGTTCGCTGTCGGCCGTGAGGTGCTGCACCTGACCGACCGGTCGCGGCCCGACCCATGGGTGCCGTCGCGCGCTCGCGAGCTGATGGTCTCGATGTTCTATCCGGCGATGGGGCTGCCCGGGCGGCCCGCGCCCTACCTGTCGGAGACCGAGGCGCGGCTGCTGATCGACGCCCGCGGGGCCACCGGCTTCGTCGATCCGGCTGAGCTGAGCGCCACCCGCACCGCCGCTGTCGTCTCCGCCCCGGCCCGGCGCGGCCGCTACCCGCTCGTTGTCCTGTCGCCCGGGTTCTCCCTGCATCGGCACACGCTCACCCACCTCGCCGAGGAACTGGCCAGCCGCGGCTACATCGTGGCTACCGTCGACCACGCCTACGAGTCGGTGGCCACCGACTTCCCCGGCGGCACGCTGACCTGCACGGCCTGCGACCTGGTCGCCGGCACCGACGGTTACGCCCGGGTGGCGGCCGGCCGCGCGCGGGACCTGTCGTTCGTCCTTGACCGGCTCACCGGCGGCAGCCCTGCCGGGAGTCACTCCCGGCTTTCCGGTGAGGGGTCTGCTGGGCGTGGCTCCGGGCTTTCCGGCGAGGGGTCTGCTGGGCGTGACTTCCGGCTGGCCGGCGATAGGCCGGCCTGGCGTTACTCCCGGCTCATCGACCGTGGCCGGATCGGTATGGCCGGCCATTCGATCGGCGGCAATGCCACCGCCGCGACCATGGCCGCCGACCCACGCGTCCGCGCCGGCATCAACATGGACGGTGGCTTCTTCGAGCCGATTCCCGCCGGCGGGCTGGGCGGTCGGCCGTTCCTGCTGCTGGGCGCACCCTTGGCGGCGCCGGCCGCGTCCTGGCTGCGTGACTGGCCGTTGCTCGACGGCTGGAAACGCTGGCTCGACGTCACCGGCAGCGGCCACATGGACTTCACCGACATCCCGGTCATCGGCGAACAGGCCGGCATCCCCGACCCCGGATACCCACTGCCCGGCAGCCGCGCGGCCGAGATCACCCGCGACTACGTCACCGCGTTCTTCGATCTCCACCTGCGCGGCATCCCGCAGCCCCTGCTCGACGGCCCGTCCGCCGATCACCCCGAGGTCGTGTTCCGCTAGAGCATTCGAGGCCTTCACAGATCTTGTTGACTTCGGTCACGCCCTGTCTCGCGGAACTTCACAAGATCGAGTGGGTGGGCGCCTTTTGTGGACTTCACGGGCGAGGTAAGTCGTGAGTCCGACCCCGGCGGGACATCGATGAAGATTTGATTGAAACATCTCGATTATGGACGTTCGGCCCATCCCGTGATCATGCGTTCGTGCGATCGGATTCGAGAAGACCGGTAACGACCGTCCATAGAGGAGGTTCCGTGCGCACACCATCCCGTGCGATGGCGGCCACCACCACAGCATTCGTCGCAGCCGCGCTCGTCCTCGCCCCAGGGGCGGGGAGCAGCGCGGCCCCAACCACCCCGGTCCAGGCGGCCGGGACCCCGGAAGTGCACGGCGACCAGGACCACGCCGACATCATCGACAACCGGAAAGGCAAGGTGGCGCCCACTTCGGCGCAGCGCACCCTTGCCGCCGAGGCCAGCGCGTCCGCCCGGTGGAACGTCTTCGGCACACCGGCCAGCCTCACCGCGGTCGACGCCGAGCCGCTGGCGACCGGGCTCCCGGCCGACCCGGTGGCCGCCGCCCGCGCCTATGTGGACGGCAACCGTGACGTCCTCGGCATCACGCCGGCCGCCGCCGAATCCCTCGAGGTCCTCACCACCCAGCAGCTCGGCGAGGGCAGCATCGTCCTGCTCCGGCAGAAGTTCGGCGACCTCGAAGCCGGCCGTGACGGCCTGCTCTCGGTGGGCCTCCGCGACGGCAAGGTCTGGTATGTGAGCTCCTCGCTCGCCCGTGACGCCGCCGCACCGCAGCCCGCCACCCTGACCGCGGCCGACGCCGAGCGCATCGCCGCCGAGAACGCCGGCATCAGCAACCCCACCTCGCTCGGCACCAAGCTGGTCGCCGTGCCCACCCCCGAGCAGGGCGCGCGGGCCGCGTACCAGGTCGCCTTCGGCGCCGCACTGAACAGCGCGGACCCTGAGGCGTACACCACCTGGGTCGACGCCCGTGACGGCAGCATCCTGGTCCGCGAGGACATCGTCGACCACGACTCCGACAACCCGAAGTGGGACGTCTTCCCCAACTCGCCGCGCACCGACTACTCGTCGCGTGACACCCGTTCGACCTTCTGCTGGGTCCGGGCGCGTGGCTGTGACGAGGCCGTCGCCGGTCCCGCCTCACCGCAGGCGTGGGACGTCGACCCGGCCACCGGCACGTCCACCAACACCACCAGCGGCAACAACTCGTTCGCGGTGCAGAACTGGCTGTCCAACGACCCGTTCTCGGTCGGCACCGAGCTGGCCACGCCCAGCCCGACCCGCGACTACACCTACCCGTGGACCAACCAGTGGTACCGGGAACAGTGCGCGCCGACGGTCTTCGACACTCCCGCGCGTAACGACATCGACGCGGCCCGGGCCAACCTGTTCGTCCAGCACAACCGGATGCACGACTGGTCGTACCTGCTGGGCTTCACCGAGGCCACCTGGAACATGGAGAAGGACGGCGCCGACCCCGAGCAGGGCAACGCGCAGGCCGGTGGCATCTCCGGCGGCCCGCCGGACTTCGCGGCCCGTAACAACGCCAACCAGATCACCCCGCCGGACGGTCAGGCGCCGATCACCAACATGTACCTGTGGCAGCCGATCGCGGCGGCCTTCTACGGCGCGTGTGCCGACGGTGACTACGACATGTCGGTCATCGGCCACGAGTACACCCACGCCATCACCAACCGCATGATCGCCGGCCCGAACGGTGGTCTCAGCTCGCCGCAGGGCATGAGCGAGAGCTGGTCCGACCTGCTTGCCGTCGAGTACCTGGCGGAGAACGGGTACGCCCCGAAGGGCGCCCGTGGCTTCACCGTCGGCGAATACGTGACCACCGACCCGGTGGCCGGTATCCGTAACTACAACATGAGCGACAACCGGCTCAACTACAGCTCCGTCGACTACGACTTCGTCGGCCTCCAGGTCCACGCGTCCGGCGAGGTGTGGAGCGCCACCAACTACGACGTGCGGTCCGCGTTCATCAAGCGGTACGGGTACGGCTCCGACTCCCTGCAGAAGGCGTGCGCCCTCGGCAAGAAGCCGGTCACCTCCTGCCCCGGCAACCGGCGCTGGATCCAGCTGGTGTTCGACTCGTTCCTGCTGCTGGCCAACAGCGCCAACAGTCAGGTCGACGCCCGGGACGCGCTGCTCGGCGCCGACCTGGTCCGGTTCGGCGGCGCCAACCAGGACATCATCTGGAACGCGTTCGCCAAGCGTGGCCTCGGTGAGGGCGCGGTCAGCAACGGGGCGGGCGACGCCGACCCGACGCCGAGTTTCAGCTCGGCGTACGCCAAGGAGTCCACTGTCACGTTCCGCCCGGTCGACGAGTCCGGCCAGCCGGTCGTCGGCGCGAAGCTGTTCGTGGGCGACTACCAGGCGCGGGCCGTCGCGGTCGCCGACACCGACCCGGCCACCGCCCTGCCCGACACGGTCAACCTGGTGCCGGGGTCGTACGCGTTCGTCGCCCAGGCGCCCGGTCACGGGCACGCCCGGGTGTCGCCGCAGTGGTTCAAGTCGGGCAAGGCGGCCACCCTCACCGTGAAGCTGCCGCGCAACGTCGCCTCGGCGGCCGCCGGTGCGACCGCCACCGGTGACGGCATCAACCTGGCCCGGCTCGTCGACGACGACGAGGCCACCAACTGGGCCTCGCTGGCCAGCACGGTCGCCGGCAAGGGCGTGACCGTCGACCTGGCCGGCGACGCGCAGCGGGTCCGCCGGGTGCAGGTGAGCGCCATGCTCCGCCCGCCGGTCACCGGCGACGTCGACGCCGGCACGCAGAACCGTTACACGGCGCTGCGCCAGTTCAAGGTCCTGGCCTGCACGGCCACGGCCACCGTCACCTGCTCGGCGCCGGCTGACTTCCGGACCGTCTACACCAGCCGCCCGGACGCCTTCCCGGCCGTGTCACCGCGGCCGCGGGCCCCGCAGCTGCTGGTGAAGTCCTTCGACATCCCGGACGTGACGGCAACCCACCTCCGTATCGAGGCCGTGACCAACCAGTGCACCGGCGGCCCCGACTACGCCGGCGAACAGGACCAGGACCCGCGCGCCAACACCGACTGCGCCACGGCAAGCCCGCAGGCGCTGAACGTGCGAATCGCCGAGTTCCAGGCCTTCACCCGCTGACAAACCGGTGGGCGGGGGCTGTACCGCCCCGCCCACCACCAAAGACCAAGGACGCCGCCCACTCTCGTCGGTCGGCGTCCTTGTTCGTCTGGGTCAGTCGGTTACCACCTTGGGGCGGCCGGCGGCGGTGGCGTCTCGGCTGACCAGGGCGAACTGGTGGGCGAACAGGAAAGCCGGATCCAAGGTCAGCGCCGCCACCGGGTCGTTGCCGAGCGGCGGGACCTCGGTCGTCAGTTCGTAGCGGAATTCCTGGCGCCCGGTGGCGGGCTGCGGAGGTTCGGCGCAGATGACCTGGCCGGGACGGGCGGAGTCCCACGTGCCCGAAGCCAGCAGAGTCTCGGTGATGCTCAACCTGTCGGGACCCAGGCGGCGCCACTCGAACACGACCAGATCCTGCCCACCGGCCACGCCCGCCCAAAGGCCCCACCCGGTACCGTCGGGCAGCAGAACCAGTTCGGTCGTCTCCATCGACCCGTAGGCGAACGGCCCGTGATCCCAGTGGCCGACGACCTCATCCCAGTCAGTCATGGTGGCAGTATGCGGGTCCGCTCTGAACTTTCGACCCCCGCGCGACATCCGCATCCCACGTTCCAGGCTCCACACCCACCCATCACCGCCTGGCGTACCGGACCCAGTCCACAACGCCCGCCTGCAACGCGATGGACCATGCTCGCGAGCCGGTGGCCCCCGACCATCCACACGCGATCCCATGCCGGACCGCACCGGCAAGCCGGACACGCCATCCAGCCCAGCATCGGCGCGCCCCATGGGCCCGGGCGGGTCAGGGAACCGGGTGGTTGTTGGTCAAGGTTCGGTGCAGGCGGGCGGCCTCTGTTGTCAGACGGTTTCGGGTGGGGCGGGTGGCTACCGCGGTCAGTTCGGGGATCTCGTCGTGGGCGTTGGCTGCGGCGGCAGCGGATTCGGCGACCAGGAGCAGGTCGGGGGTGCCGATCGGCGGCTTGGGGTCGGACAGAATGGTTGGCAGGAACTCACGGAAGGTGGCCCACACCTCGGCTGCCGCGCCCGCCTGGAGGACCTGGCTGAACGTCTCCGTCACCCGTTTCAGGACCAGGACGTTCGCCTTGTGCAGGGCGGCCAGTTCGCGGCCGACCAGGGTGCCGTCGAGGATCCGCCGGGTGGCCAGGTCCACGAAGGCGTCGCTCGTGGCCAGGCGGCCCTCGGCGCGGCCGGCGCTCGAACCGTAAGCCAGGCACAGGGCCATCGCCGGGCCGAACGGGCCGTCACAAGCGGCCAGAGCCGGCAGGGCGGTGATGTCGCTGGCCGCGCCCTTGCCGTCGGAAGCCTTGATCAGGCGGGGCTGCATGTGTGCGGCGGCGATCTCCCGGTGGCTGGGGAACACCATCGGCCACCCCACCATCCGGTCCCAGTGGTATTCGTGCGCCCGGTCGGCGGCGAACTCGGCCGGCTGGGACAGCAGGTAGGGCTGGACCGTCAGGTTCGTCTTCAGGGACTCGAACGCGACCACCCGGCGACGGGTCTGGCCGGCGCAGTTGCAGTACTGCCGGCGCCGGTGTGGACAGGGCCGGCCGGGGTCGAGGGTGGTCACGGCCGGGTCGGGCAGGCCGCCGGACTCCAGGAACTCGGCGAAGAGCCGGCCAGCGGGTGAGGTGAGCCGCGCGGCCGCGGTCTGGATCTCCGGGGCGATCTCGCGGGGCAGTCGCAGCATGGCCTGGGCCAGGTCGTACGGGCCCGGGTCCCAACCCTCGCCGAGCAGTCGCAGCACCCGGGCCGGATCGACGTGACCGCCGACGGTGTCGGGTGTGGACAGCAGGGCCGGTGGTGGGGTGGCGGCCATCTGCCCGGCGAGCTCTTCCATCCGGCGGACCGTCATCCAGAACGGCGGGCCGGCTCGCCGCTCCCACGCCGCCGGGGACCACTTGACCGCCTCACCTGTGACGACGGCCCGCAGCATGTTGCTGAACGCCGATTGCCACTGTGGGACGACCGGTTCCAGCGCCCGGGCCACGGCCGGCCGGTCGTCGGCCACGAACCGGACCAGTCCGTCGAGGATCAACTCGAATCGGACCGGGTCGTCGGACTCGTGCAGGAAATGCTTCGCCTCCGCGACCAGCTCCGGAATCGACGGGATCGCAGCCGGCATCGGTGCGGCCACCACCAACGGCACATTGGCATTACCGGACGGATCCCCGAAACCGGCGGAGGCGAAGGAAGACGCAGGAAGGGTGCCGGAGTCCGGGTGGACAGCCGAGGCGGGGGAAGGAGCAGGGAGGGTGCCGGAGTCTGGGTGGACAGCCGAGGCGGGGGGAGAACCAGGGAGGGCAGCGGAGACAGGGGAGGAGGGGAAGGCGGCCACGGCGGGGGAGGGAGAGGCGGCGGGAGCCGGCGACGCCGAGGAGATCAAGGTGATGGCCTGGCGGTGGACGTCGCCCTGGAGGGTTGCCGACGACGAGATGAGCAGTTCCAGGCCGGACGGGCCGAAGGCGGACAGGTGCTTGCCGACCAGTTTCAGGGCCCGCTCGGCCAGGTCGGCGGCCGGATTGGCGAGCCCGCTCAGCAGGGCCTCGAACAGCAGCGGGTCGGGCTTGCGGGTCAATGCTGCGCCGAGCCAGTCGAGCTGGGCCCGGACCAGCTTCTTCTCCTTGCGGGGCAGCACCACCCACGCCGCCTCGGCGACCGTGTCCGCCTCCAGGAGGCCGGCGTCGTCGGCCAGGCGCAGGCCCCGCAGGGCCAGGTCGGCGACCGTGGAATCCGGGCCGGCGAGCATGCCGACGTATTCGCCGCGCCGGGCCGCGAACTCCTCGGCGGTCGGGGCGAGCAGACGGTGCAGGACGACCATGCGGCGCAGCGGGGCGGTCCGGTCGCCGGTGTGCAGGCGCAGCACACAACCGTCGAGCAGGGCCGGCCGGTCGAGGACACCGTCGCCGGCCAGCCTGGTCAGGGCCTTCGTCCACTCTTCGTCGAGCTCCTGGCCGAGCAGCGGGATGGTGAACACGTGCGGGAGCATCGAGTCCAGGTGGGCGTCGGCGCGGAGCAGGTCGGCGAGATCCTGCCGATAGCGGTCGGCGCCGACCCGGCGCATCCAGCCGCGCAGGGTGGCCTCGGTGGCCGGCGGAGGGAGCTCGGCTTCGGCGAGGAGGCGCTCGATCAGCGGCCACTGCCGGTCGGCCTGGGCCGGGCGTAGTTTGTCGGCCAGGGCGCGGGCGATCGCCGCTGTCGACGGGCGCCCGGGCAGCCGCAGCACCTGGACGACGGCGTCGAGGGTCTCCGGCAGCGGGGGGTGCCAGAACCGGTCGGACCGCAGCCAGGTGACGACGTCGGCGGCGCGGGGCAGACAGGCCACGCCGAGCACCCGCAACGCGCCCTCCCGCCGCTGGGCGAACTCGGTGTGCCGGGCGTAGTCACCGTAGGCGAGCGACTGCAACTCGGGGTCGTTCCAGTGCAGCTGGATGCCTTTGGCCTGGGCGGCCAGGGCACGCCGGGACGCCTCGTCGAGCCCCACGAGAGCGGCGACGACACGGCCGCCGTCACCGGCCCGGATCCATGATTCCAACTGCACGAAGCTCACCATGGCCGACAACTTAACGGCCCCCTACGACAAATCCAGACGAGGGAAAGGCCCGAAGACTGCCACGGAAGGGAGCGGGGGAGGGCAGCGAAGAGACGGAGGCCGAGCCGAAACCAGGAGAAAGCGCTGATCAGGTGCGGTAGATGGCGACGGTGGCCTGGAGCTCGGTGGCCGTCCGGGCGAGCGAAGCCGCAGTCTGCCGCGTCTCCGTGGCGCCCGCAGTGACCTGATGCGCAGCCTGCGCCGCCCCCGCGATGGTCCCGGCGATGGCCGACGACCCTTCCGCGGCCTGCCCCACACTGCGGGCGATCTCCGCGGTGGTGGCCGTCTGCTCCTCGACCGCCGCCGCGATGGTCGTGGCGTAGTCGTTGATCGTCGCGATGACCCCCGAGATCCGCTGGATGGCCTCGACCGCTCCATCGGTCTCCGACTGGATCGACGCGACCTGCTGGGTGATCTCCTGGGTGGCCCGTGCCGTCTCCTGGGCGAGATCCTTGACCTCGGCCGCGACCACGGCGAACCCTTTGCCCATCTCGCCGGCCCGGGCGGCTTCGATGGTGGCGTTGAGGGCGAGCAGGTTGGTCTGTTCCGCGATCGAGGTGATCAACCCGACGACGGTGCTGATCTGCGCCGACGCCGCCCCGAGCCGGGCCACGCTGGAGGTGGTCTCGGCGGCGGTACGAGCGGCGTCCGCGGCGACTCCGGCGGCCTCGTTGGCGCTCCCGGCGATCTCCCGGATGGAGACGCCCATCTCGTCGGCGCCGGCGGCGACCGCCCGTACCCCTTCGGAGACCCGCCCGGCCGAGTCGGAGACCGTGGTGACCTGCTCGGAGGTGCGTTCGGCGGAGTGCGACAGGTCGGTCGAGACGGTGGACAGCCCCTCGGCGGCGGAGGCGAGCACGTCGGCGCTGCCGCGGACCCGTCCGACCAGCACGTCCATCGCCTCGGCGGTGTGGTTGAGGGCCAGCGCCATCCGCCCGACCTCGTCGCGGCTGCCGACCTGGGCGCGGGCGGTCAGGTCGCCGTCGCGGATCCGGTCGAGGGCGGTGACGCAGCGGGACAGCGGTTTGACGATCATCCGGGTGACGGTCATGGCGAGCATGATGCCGATGACCGCGCTGACCGCGAGCATCATCAGCACCCACCACCTGGTCGACTGGTAGCGCTTCTCGGCACTGGCCTCCTGTTCGGCGGTGGCCCGTACGGTCAGGTCGGTGAGTGCCGAGAGCCGTTCCCGGACCGTGTTCATCAGTGGGGTGAGCCCGTCCCCGCCGGAGTCGAGCGCTTGCTGGTAGGCGTCCCAGGCGCTCCGGAACTCGGCGAGGGCGCTCACCGCGTCGGCCCGGAGCGGGAACGCCGCGTACTCCCCGGCGTGTTGTTCGATCTGTTTCTCGGCGGTGTCGAGCGCGTCGGCGGCGTCGGCCCGGGTGGCGCTGTCGGTGGCGAGCCGGCCGTCGCTGACCGCCAGCCAGGACCGGTTGACCGCGCTGCGCAGGTCACCGATGGTCTCGAGCTCGAGACTGTGCTGGTAGCCGGTCTTGACCTGCTGGTTGACCATGCTGAGGCTGCCTGTCGCGAAGAGCCCGTCGACGACGCTTGCGGCCGCGACGACGAGCACCGCGCCCATGATCTTCGTCCCGACGCGGCGATCGGTCAGCAATCGCGAGATTCGTCCGGTCACCGGTTCACGGTCCCATCCACGGGCAGGCGGTTGCGCCGGTCTACTCAAATAATAGGGAAAACGTATCGGGGGACACGTGACGAATCGACGCACCTTCATGCGGGCGAGTGGGCTGCTCGCCACCGGGGTGGCGGTGACCGCCGCGACGTCCGGGCACGCCCGGGCGGCCTCGCCGTCCGCTGCTCTGCCGCTGCTGACCTGGCATTCCGCCCTGGCGAACAGGCGGTACGCCCCGGCTGTGATCGCGGTCCTGGGCTCGTCCAGCAGTGAGGGTGTGGGCGCCTCCGGACCCGGCCGGGGGTTTGTCCCGGTGCTGGCCGAGAACCTGCGGGCGGCGTTCCCGGTGGCCGGGGCGCCGGGTGGGGACAACTACGTGGCGGCCTGGGGCACCCCGCGCTGGTGGCCGGTGACCGGCGGCGGGACCAGGGTGAACACGGCCGGTTGGGGATTGAAGGCGGTCGACCTGGCCGGCCCGGAGGAGAGCCTGACCTTCACGTTCACCGGCACGAGTGTGCAGGTGTGGCACGACGGCACGCCCGAGATAGTGGTGGACGGCGGCACCGTCGTGGTCCGCGGGCCGGGCCGGATCCACGGGTTCGCCACCTTCGACGGCGACGAGCAGAAGGGCATCCAGGTCTTCAACGGCGGCCACGGCGGCCGGACCAGCGGCGATTTCGCCTCCCGGCCGGCCGCCTGGGCGCCGCGGCTGCGGTCGATGCAACCCCATCTGGTGATCCTTCAGCTGGGCATCAACGACTGGCGGATCGGGGTGAGCGCGGCCGAGATGAAACGCAACCTCATGTCGATCATCGCGACGGTCCGGGCGAACACCACCACCGATCCGTCGTTCGTCATCTACGGCACTCCCCGGGTCGGCGCCGACCGGCGGATCCAGGATTACAGCCGCTTCACCGAGGCGTGGCAGGAGATCGCGGCCGAGGACCCGGGCGGCGTCGCCTACTTCGATCTCGCGGCCCGCCAGCCGTCGCCGTCGTCGGACAACCGGCACGGCCTCTACTGCGACGATCTGGTGCACATGACCGATCGGGGCGCGGCCTTCACCGCCGACGCCCTGGCGGCGTTTCTCAAACCTTAAGGGCGGACCAACCCGTTCTGGTACGCGATGACGACCAGCTGGGCTCGATCACGGGCGTTGAGTTTGACCATCGTACGGTTGACGTGGGTCTTGACCGTGAGTGGTGACAGGAAGAGCCGCTGTGCGATGTCCTCGTTGGACAGCCCTTGCGCCACCAGCACCAGGATCTCCGTCTCCCGTTCGGTGACCAGGTCGAGCGCCGCCAGCCTCGGTGTGGCAGGCGCCCGGTTCTGTTCGAGGAACCGCCCGACCAGCCCGCGGGTGGCTTTCGGGGACAGCAGCGCCTCGCCGGCGGCGACCACCCGGATGGCGTGGGCGAGTTCGGCCGGCGCCACGTTCTTGCCGAGGAACCCACTGGCCCCGGCCTGGAGCGCGAGCACCACGTTGTCGTCGTTGTCGAACGTGGTGAGCACGAGGACACGTACCCCGGCCAGGCGTTCGTCGTCGCAGATCCGCCGCGTCGCCTCGATGCCGTCCATGTGCGGCATCCGCAGGTCCATCAGGACGACGTCGATCCGGGCGGTGTGGCACAGGTCGACCGCCTCGCGGCCGTCGGCGGCCTCGCCGGCGACCTCGAGGTCGGATTCGGCGCCGACGATCATCTTGAACCCGGCCCGGATGAGCGCCTGATCATCGGCGAGCAGCACCCTGATCGTCACGTGAGACTCCCCTGTAGGCACGGCAGGACGGCGTGGACCCGGAAACCCCCGCCGGGGATCGGTCCGGCGGTGACCTCGCCGTGCGCGGCGGCGGCCCGTTCCCGCATGCCGATCAGGCCGAACCCGGACCCGGCCCGGCGCGGGCGTGGCCACACCATCCGGTTGGTCACCTGGATCTCCAGCTCCCCGGCACGATAGGTGAGGTCGAGCAGCGCGCTGCCGTCGCCGTACCGGTGGGCGTTGGTCAGCGCCTCCTGCACGATCCGGTACGCGGCCAGGTCGACCATCGCCGGCAGCGGCCGCGGATCGCCGTGTTCCTGACGGCGGACCCGGAAGCCCATCGTGTCCAGCCCGTCGAGCAGGTCGCCGAGCCGGTCCAGGCCGGGCGCCGGTTCGGTCGGGTCGGTCTCGTTGGGGTCGCGCAGCACGCTGATCACCGATTTGATCTCTTCGAGGACGGTGTCGGCGGCGCCACGGATGTGTTCCAGGACCGGCCACACCTCGTCCGGCCGGTCGCGCAGCGCGTGCCCGGCGGCGCCGGCGTGCACGCTGATCACCGCGATGTGGTGCGCCACCACGTCGTGCAGCTCCCGCGCGATGCGCAGACGTTCATCGATCACCCGCCGTCGTGCCTCCTGTTCGCGGGTCTGTTCCGCTTGGCGGGCCCGTTCGGTGACCTCGGTGATGTACGCCCGTCGCATGCGCGCCGAATCTCCCGCGCCGGCCCCGCCGAAGATCCACGCGAACAACCCGAACTGGTCCGGCCCCCACCAGTCCCCGAAGTTCATCACCGACCCGGTGATCACGACGGCGCCCCACACCAGTGCCGCGTGCCGCCACGGCCGGCGGCGCGGACTGAGCAGCGCGGCCGAGAACGTCAGCACCCCGAGCGTGATGAACCAGCCGGCCGCGCTGGTGCCGGTGATCAGAGTGAGCACCGCGACTCCGGTGGCCGCCCACAGGACCCGCTCCGGCCATCGGCGACGGGCCAGCACCGCGACCACGGCGAGGGCCGCCAGGACGACGTCCACCGGGTTCACCTTCGGCTCCATCTTGAGGATGAGAACCACCTGCGCGGCGGCGAGCAGCACGTCCCCGATCCAGGCCCGGTGCCGGTGCTGTTCCAGCCACGGCGGCAGCCACACCTCTTCTCGCATGGTCACGACGGTAGGTGCCCGGGCGGCGAGTCTCGTCCTGTTCCCGCGGTATCGGGGCCGGTGCGGGATACCACGTTCGCAGTACGCCGGTGTCTGCCCTGGCAGGACGACTCCACCACCGATTTTCGGGACCGTGATGGGGTCCCCGACGACATGGAGGAGTCACGTGGCGACCCTGTTGTACCGGCTGGGCCGGTTCTCGTTCCGGCGGCGCCGGTTCACCCTGGCAGCGTGGGTGCTGGTGCTGGCCCTTTTCGGTCTCGGCGCCTCGACCCTGTCGAAGCCGACCACCGGAGCGTTCGAGATCCCCGGCACCGAGTCGTCGCAGGCGATGGCGGTGCTGGCGGAGAAGTTCGGCGCCGGCGGCTCGGACGTGGCCACCGCCAAGGTGGTGTTCACCGCCGCGGACAGGATGACCGCGAAGAGCCTGGCCGGGGCGGTCACCGAGCTGAAGCAGGTCCCGCAGGTCGCCTCGGTCGCCGACCCGGTGTTCTCGGCCGACCAGCGCACCGCCTACGCGACGGTCACCTACACGGTCGCGCCGGCCGACGTCACCACCGCCTCGCGGGACGCGCTGCTCGCGGTCCGCGCCGGCGACGGGGTGGGCGTGGAGTTCTCCGGCGAGGTCACCCGGAACGCCGAGGAGAGCCACGCGGCCGAGGCGATCGGCATCGGGGTGGCCGCCCTGGTTCTGATGATCACCTTCGGGTCGCTCGTGGCCGCCGGGTTGCCGCTGCTCACCGCCCTGGTCGGAGTGGGCCTGGGGATGCTCGGCATCCAGATCGCCACCGGCTTCTTCGACCTGTCGTCGTCGACCGCCGCGCTGGCCACCATGCTCGGCCTGGCCGTCGGCATCGACTACGCGCTGTTCGTGATCTCCCGCTTCCGGCACGAGATCACCCGGACCGACGACCCGGAGGAGGCCGCCGGACGTGCGGTCGGCACCGCCGGATCCGCTGTCGTCTTCGCCGGCCTCACCGTGATCATCGCGCTGGCCGCCCTGTCGGTCACCGGCATCCCGTTCCTGACCGCGATGGGCCTGGCCGCCGCCGCGACCGTCGCCGTCGCCGTCCTGGTCACCCTCAGCCTGGTCCCGGCCGTCATCGGATTCGCCGGCCACCGGATCCTGCCCCGCCGGGCCCGCGGAGCCGCCGCCGCGACCGGAGCCGCCGCGACCGAAGCCGGAGCCGGGGCCGCCGCATCCGGAACCGGAGGCAGCGGCGGCCGGCCGGTTCTTCCCCGCCGGGGCAGGCGGGCGGCGGGCACTCCGTTCGGTGAGCGGTGGGCCCGGGGCGTGCTCAAGAACCGGGCGCTGGCCGTGGTGCTGCCGCTCGGCCTGATCGCCGCGGTCGCGCTGCCCGCCCTCGACCTGCGCCTGGCCCTGCCCGACGACAGCACCGCCGCCGTCGACACCACCCAGCGCAAGGCCTACGACCAGCTCGCCGCCGGTTTCGGCGCCGGGTCCAACGGGCCGCTGATCATCGTGGTCGACGCCGGGGCTGCGGCCGCCGCGCAGAAGGCGATCATCGGGCTGCACGACGTCGTCATGGTCACCCCGCCGGTCACCGACCCCTCCGGCGAGACCGCGATGCTCACCGTCATCCCGGCCAGCGCGCCCACCAGTGAGGCCACCCAGCAGCTCGTGCACGACATCCGGGACCTGGGCATCGCCTCCCTGGCGGTCACCGGCGCGACCGCGGTCAACATCGACGTCTCCGACAAACTCACCGGCGCGCTGGTCCCGTACCTGGCCATCGTCGTTGGTCTTGCGTTCCTGCTCTTGATGTTGGTGTTCCGCAGCGTGCTGGTGCCGATCAAGGCGACGCTGGGTTTCCTGCTGAGTGTGGCGGCGTCGTTCGGCGCGCTGGTCGCGGTGTTCCAGAACGGTCATCTGGCCGAACTGCTCGGCGTGCAGACGACCGGGCCGATCGTGAGCGTGATGCCGATCTTCCTGATCGGGATCCTGTTCGGCCTCGCCATGGACTACGAGGTCTTCCTGGTCACCCGCACCCGGGAGGAGTTCGTGCACGGCGCCGCCCCGAACGACGCGATCATCACCGGCATGCGGCACGGCGCCCGGGTGGTCACCGCGGCCGCCCTGATCATGATGAGCGTGTTCGCCGGATTCATCCTGGCCGACGACACGATCATCAAGAGCCTCGGCTTCGCGCTGGCCTTCGGCGTGGCGGTCGACGCCTTCCTGGTCCGGATGACGATCGTGCCGGCCGTGCTCAGCCTGCTCGGACGCTCGGCCTGGTGGCTGCCGCGCTGGCTGGACCGGCTGCTGCCGAACGTGGACGTCGAGGGCGAATCGCTGTCACGCAAGCGGGAGCTGGTGGCCGTCGGCGACTGAGCCGCCGGTGATCGAGCGGGCGTAGAGATGCGCCAGCTCGGCGACGAAACCCAGCTCGACCAGGGTCTCCATGCCGGGTGCGGCGAGCAGGTGGACCGCGCGGCGTGCGTCGGGGGACAACCCGGCGTACGCCGACGCGTATCGCCGCCAGACCGACAGGTCCCCGACGCTGAGCAGCGCCAGCCGCCGATCACTTTCGGCCAGCCGGCCGGCCAGATCGGCCATCGACCAGGCCGGCCGGACCGCCAGCCGGTTCGCCGCGGCCCGCAGTGCCAGCGGCAGATGCCCGCAGTGCCCGGCGACCGCCCGGACATGCCCGGAGTCCGGATGGCCGGTGATCGCGGTGAGCAGCCGCACCGACTCCGCCACCGTGAACGGCAGCAGCCGGATCGCGGTCCCGAGCCCGGGCAGCGGCCGCCGGCTGGTGATCACCACCGCCTGTCCGGCTGCCGTCGGCAGGCCCGCCGGATCCGCCACATCGTCGAGGATCAGCAGGTCACAGCGGTCGCCGACGCGGGCGATCCGGTCGGCGACCTCGTCCGGGGCAGCCGGTTCCGGGGTGCTGCCCCGGCAGTCCACGAAACACGCGCGGCCGGCGATCCGGGTCGCGGCGTGCACCACGAGCGCGGTCTTCCCGACCCCCGGCGGTCCGTGCACCACGGTGCGCGAACCGGGCCGCCCGGCCTCGGCGAGCAGCGCCAGCTCGGCCCGGCGTCCGGTGAAGTCGGGCAGGTCACGGGGGAGGGCACAGACCCCGGACGGCGCGTCGCGGGCCGGGCGGGCGGCCTCGGCCAGCGCCGATCGCCGGTCCGGGTCCAGGCCCAGGGCATCGGCGAGGGCCTCGAGAGTACGGCGTTGCGGCACCGCGCTGACCCCGCGTTCCATGTCGCTGATCGCCCGCACGCTGACCCCCGACTTCACGGCCAGCTCGTGCTGGGTCATCCGGGCCCGTCGGCGGTGGTCACGGAGCAGTGCGGCGAACAGCTGGCTGGTCATGGCGTCCAGCCTCGGCGACGGTCACCGCGACCGGCTTGAGTCGAACGACTGCGCGTCGCGAATGCGGTAACAGTCGAATGGCAGGATGCACGGGTGCATGCGGGGGCGGGACTGTTCGGGCGCGACGGCGAGGTGGCGCTGCTCGGCCGGTTGCTGGACCAGACCGCCGCCGAACGCGGCAGCGCCCTGGTCGTCCGGGGTGAGCCGGGGATCGGGAAGACGGCACTACTGAACTGGCTGGCCCGTACCGCTGAAAAGCGTGGCATGCGGGTCCTGACCGCGGCGGGTGTGGAAAGCGAATCGCGGTTGCCCTATGCCGCGCTGCACCAGCTGCTGTATCCGCTGTCGGCGGCGATCGGCGGCCTGCCGCCGGCGCACCGGGCCGCGCTGCGGGCCGCGTTCGGTCTCGAGGAGGGCCACCCCGACCTGTACGCGGTGGCGCTGGCCGCCCTCGACGTGATCGTCGACGCCGCCGTCGAACGGCCGATCGTGCTGGTCATCGACGACCTGCACTGGCTCGACAAGGCGAGCGCCGACGTGATGGCGTTCGTCGGGCGGCGGGTCGGCGCCGACGCCGTCCTCGCCGTCGGCGGCACCCGGACCGTCGCCCTCGACGACCCGCAACGCCGCGCCGACCTGCCCGATCTGGAGCTGGGCCGGCTCGCCGCCGCCGACGCGGCCGCCCTGCTCGACACACACGCGCCACAGCTGTCGCCGCCGGTCCGGGAACGGTTCCTGGCCGAGGCCGCCGGCAACCCGCTCGCCCTGGTCGAGTTGCCGCGCAGCGCCCCGCCGATCGCCACGGCCGGTCCGCTTCCGCTCAACAGCCGGCTGGAGGCGGCGTTCGCGGCACGCGCCGGCAATCTGGGCGTACGCGAGAGTGCGCTGCTGTTGACCCTGGCCGCGGACGCGGCGCTGGACGTCCGGCGGCTGCTCGCCGTCGCGTCGGAGGTGGCCGGCGAGCCGGTGACGCTCGGTGACGCCCAGCGGGCCATCGACGCCGCCCTGATCGAGGTGGCCGGGTCGTCGGTGCGGTTCCGGCATCCGCTGATGAGGTCGGCCGTCTACCAGCGGGCGCCGCTGACCGCCCGGCTCGACGTGCACCGGCGGCTGGCCGGCCAGCTCGCCGACTTCCCCGGCCGGCGGCTCTGGCACCTCGCGTCAGCCGCTCTCGGACCCGACCCGGACCTGGCCGCCGAGCTGGAACGGCATGCCGAACAGGCCCGGCAGCGCGGCGCCACCATGTCGGCCGTCGCCGCCCTGCACCGGGCCGGCGAGCTGACCGACCAGCCGGCCGCCGCGACCGCGCTGGTGCTGCGCGCGGCCGAACTCGCCAGTGAGGTCGGCGCCCGCCACGAGGTCGAACGGCTACTCACCGAGAGTGACCTGTCGGCCCTCGGCCCGATCGAGGAGGCCCGCCTCGCGAACGTGCTCGAAGTGGTCCGGTTCGGGCAGTACCGCGACCCGGCGGCCCGGGTCCGCGAGCTGATCGACAAGGCTGTCGCCGCTCGGGACGCCGGCAGCCGGCAGGCCTGCCTCCAGCTGCTGTGGCGGGCCGCGTCCCGCTGCTTCTTCCAGGCCACCGGCCCGGAGACGGCCGGCGCGCGGGCCCGGATCGCGGAGCTCGCCAGTGCCGAGGGCGATGATCCGCTCGCCCTGGCGCTGATCGCCTACACCCTCCCGGAGGAGCGCGGCGCCGAGATCCTCGAGCGGCTGCAACGCCTCGCGGCCACCGGCGGCGGACCGGACACGCTGCGTTTCCTGGGCAGCGCGGCACTCGTGCTCGGCGACTTCGACCGTAGTTCGGCGTGGCTGGACGCGGCCATCGCGGACGCCCGCGCCCAGGGCCGGATGGCCGTCATCGTCCGGCTGCTGACCAGCGCGAACTGGGGACGGCTGTGGCTCGGCGACTGGGACCAGGCGATCGCCGAGCTCACCGAGTCGGGGGTGCTCGCACGGGACACCGGCGAGGCGTTCTACGCGGTCGCCGCCCGCACCAGCATCGGCGCGATCACCGCGATGCGCGGCGACCTCGACACCGCCGAACGGCTCCTCGACGCGGTCGCCACCAGCCCGCTCGCCGCGGGCATGAGCTACATCCACTCCGCGCGGGTCCAGGCACGCGGTCTGGTCCATCTCTTCCGCGGGGAGAATCAGCAGGCGTACGCCGTACTGGCGCGCGCTTTCGACCCGGCGTCGCCCACCTACCACCGGTACATGCGGTGGTGGCTGGTGCCGGAGTTGCTCGACGCCGCTCTGGCCGCACAACGGGGCGCGGATGCCCGTACCCTCATCGCGGGTTTGTCTGATCTTTTCCCCGCGCCGATCGTGGCGGTCGCCGCCGAGTATGCCGCCGTCGTCCTCGACGACGCGCCGCTGGGGCCGGCCGTCTCCCGGTGGCCGCTCTACCGGGCGCGGTTGCAGTTGCACCGCGGCCGGGTGGAACGCCGCCGCCACCGCATCGCCCAAGCCCGTGACCTGCTGCGATCGGCGCGGGACACGTTTGACACGCTGGGCGCCGTGCCGTGGGCCGAGATGGCGCGGGCCGAGTTGCGGGCCACCGGCGAGAGCAGCAGCCGGCGGGTGTCGTCGGCCCGCGAGCAACTGTCCCCGCAGGAGCTCCAGATCGCCACGCTAGCGGCCGAGGGGCTGACCAACCGGCAGATCGCCGAGCGGCTGTTCCTGTCCCATCGCACGGTCGGCTCACACCTGTACCGCATCTACCCGAAACTCGGGGTGACCCGGCGAGCCCAGCTCGCCGGGGCCCTCCAAACCTAGGCCGCGTGGCGCAGGGCCCACTCCAGGGCGTAGTCGGCGACCGCCTCCCAGCCCGGCTCACCACAGGTCCAGTGTGAACGCTCCGGGAACTCGTGGAACTCGGTGACCGTGCCCGGCGCCTTGTAGTGGTTGGCGTTCGACCTGTTCACCGACGGCGGCATGATGTGGTCCTTCCCGCCCGCGATGAACAGCAGCGGCGCCCGGTCCGCGTTGTGGAAGTCCACCCAGGTCTCCTGCTTACCGGGCTTGAAGTTGGCGATCAGCCCGTAACTCCACACCCAGCTGCCCGGGGCCGGGATCGCGTACCGCTCGTACGCCTCCTTCGCGGCGTCCTCCGGCAGCGTGTTGGTGAACGCATAGTGGAACTGCTCCTGAGTGAAGCCGGCCGCCTGGTGCCGCTTCGCCGGGTTGTTCAGGATCGGGAACAGCGACTTCAACTGCGACGGTGGCGTCACCCGGATGCCCTCCGGCGGCGCCGAGTCGATCACCACACCGGCCGCGCCGTGCCCGCGGTCCAGCAGCAGCTGGGTCAGCGTGCCACCGAACGAGTGCCCGATCAGGATCGGCTTCTCCGGCAGTGCCGTGATCACCTTCTCCAGGTGGGCGACCGTCTCCGGGACGGTCAGCTCGGCGATCACCGCCGGGTCGGCCCGCAGAGCCTCGACCTCCACCTCGAAACCGGGGTAGGCCGGCGCGATCACCGTGTGGCCTTTGGCCTGGTAGTAGGGGATCCACTCCTCCCAGCTGCGCGGGGTGACCCAGAGTCCGTGAATGAGGACGATCGTGCTCATGTGCGTGTGCTCCCTTGTCGCGTTCTCCTCATCGAAACAGCGTTCCTTTGCCTGAGCCAGGCAGAACATCCGGCAGAACTTCACAGGATTCTGCGTATGACCGAAGTGGTATGAGACCGCCCGAAGCCCGTTCGCTCACACTGAAGCCTGTCTATACAGCCCGGCGAACGGAGCCCCCCATGCCCGGTCCCGCACCTCGACATCGGCGCATCGTCGCGCTGATGATTCCCGCCCTCACCGGCATTCTCGTCGCGACCATCACGGTCTTCGGGTTCCCCCAGCCCGCAGCCGCCGCCACTTTGACCGTCGCCCAGGCGATCAGCAGCCAGACCGGGGCCAGCGCCACGGTCAGCGGCTACATCGTCGGCGAACCCACCGCCACCGACACGGTCCGGTTCAGCAGCTTCACCGGGGACACCGCACTGGCCATCGCCGACAGCGCGTCGACGACCAGCACCGGCAGCATGCTGTACGTCCAGATCACCAGCTCGTACCGGGCGTCGTTCGGGCTGCTCACCAACCCGACGCTGATCGGCAAGAAGCTCACCGTCACCGGGACGCTCACCGCGTACTTCGCGCACGCCGGTCTCAAGTCGCCGACGTCGATGAGCCTCGGCAGCACCTCCACCACCAGCCCGACCGCCACCAGCACGGCAACCGCCTCGCCGACGGCGTCCAGCACCACCGACACCTACTACGCGTCGGCGCTCGGCAAGACCGGCACCAGCCTCAAGTCGGCGCTGCACACCATCACGTCGAGCGGTGTCACCAAGCTGTCGTACGACGGAGTCTGGGACGCCCTCAAGGTCACCGACCAGGACCCGTCCAACTCGTCGAACGTCAAACTGTTCTACTCCGGGATCAGCCGCTCCAAGACCCTCAACGGCGGCAGCTCCGGCAACTGGAACCGGGAACACGTCTGGCCGCAGTCCCACGGCGACTTCGGCACCAGCGCCGGACCCGGCACCGACCTGCACCACCTGCGGCCCGAGGACGTCACCATCAACGCGCTGCGTGGCAACCTCGACTTCGACAACGGCGGCAGCGCGGTCTCCGGCGCATCCGGCAACTACTCGGACTCCGACTCGTGGGAGCCCCGCGCCGCGGTCAAGGGCGACGTCGCCCGGATGCTGTTCTACATGGCGGTCCGCTACTCCGGCGACGACGGTTTCGCCGACCTCGAGGTCAACAACGTCACCGGTAACGGCAGCGTTCCGTACACCGGCAAGCTCTCGACCTTGATCGCCTGGCACAACGCCGACCCGCCGGACAGCGCGGAGAAGGCCCGCAACCAGCTCATCTACTCGTCCTACCAGCACAACCGGAACCCGTTCATCGACCACCCGGAGTGGGTCGCCTCGATCTTCGGCTGACCCGGCCCCCCAAGCGCGGCCACCGCCATCCCCGCGGCGGTGGCCGCGCCGTTTCCACTGGCCGCCCCTTTCCTCCCCGTTTCCGCTGGCCGCGCCCTTTTTCGCCGCGGTTTCCGGTGGCCACTCCCTTTCCGCCGTGTTTTTGGTGGCTGCGCCGTTTCTCGCGGCGTTTCCGCTGGCCGCGCCCTTCCCGCCGCGTTTCCGTTGGCCGTGTCCTTTTCCGCCGCGTTTCCGCTGGCCGCTCTCTTTCCGCCGTGCTTCTGGAGGCTGCGCCCCTTTTCTGCCGCGGTTTCCGGTGGTGGCGGTGCCCTCTCCGCCGCTGTTCCTTGCGGGAAGCGGCGGCCAGCCGAGACTTGCGGGAGGCGGTAGCTGACTGCTTGCGGTTTGCGGGAACGACGACGGGAGCACACGTTCGCCGATTGTGTGCGTTCATCCTCGCCGCCGCGTAGGTCAGGTCGCACGATCGGCGTTACGTGGACGCTCATCACCGCCATCGCGACGACCAACGCCCACGATCGCGCAATGTGTGCTCCCGCCGTCGCGACGACCAACGCCACGTTCCGCCGGACCGGACCAGGCCGACCAGCCTTCACCTGGGGTGGCGCAACCTCACAACATCGCCTGGCGGGGAGTGCGGCCGCGGAAGGTGGCCCGGTAGGTGTGCGGGCTGGCGCCGACGATCCGCTTGAAACGGTCACGGAACGCGGTCGGTGAGCCGAATCCGACCTGCCTGGCGATCGACTCGACAGGCTGATCGGTGGCTTCGAGCAGATGCTGCGCCCGCCGGACCCGGGCCCGGAGCAGCCATTGCAGCGGGGTGGTCCCGGTCTGTTCGCGGAAGCGCCGGTTCAGGGTCCGGATGCTCATCCCGGAACGCGCCGCCAGATCGTTCAGCGTGAGATCGACGCTGGTGTTGTCCTGCATCCACTGCAGCAGAGGTTCGAGGCCGGCCCCGCGCGGGGTCGGCGGAGCGGACGGAATGATGAACTGCGCCTGCCCACCCTCACGCTCCAGCGGCATCACCGACAGCCGCGCGGCGTCGGCGGCCACCGCCGAACCATGGTCCCGCCTGATCAGATGCAGACACAGGTCGAGCCCGGCGGCCGCCCCGGCGGATGTCAGGAACTGGCCGTTGTCGACATAGAGCACATCCGGGTCGACGTCGATCTCCGGGTGCCGGGCGGCGAGCTCGGCGGCGCCCAGCCAGTGGGTGGTGGCACGCAGCCCGTCGAGCAGCCCGGTGGCGGCGAGGACGAACGCTCCGGCACAGACGGAGGCGATCCGGGCACCGCCGGCGGCGGCTTTCCGCAGATGATCGACAACCTCCTGGGGTACGGCCACCCGCACATCCGCACACCCCGGCAGGATGATCGTGTCCGCGTCGAGCAGCACGTCGAGTCCCCAGGGCGCCCGCAGGGTGAACGCCCCGGCGTCGACCTCCGGAGCAGCGGCGCAGACCCGGACCTCGTAGGGCGTGCCGCCGTCACCGAGCCGAACCCGGCTGAACACCTCGATCGGCGTGGACAGGTCGAACGGGATCACACCGTCGAGGGCGAGCACGGCGACCAGGTGTGCCTTCTTCATGACCGGCACCCTACGTCGGTAGCTGGCCGGAATCCGTTGCAGGTGGGCAATCCTGCCAGTTCCAGCGGTTCAGAATCGGGCATAGCGTGCCCGACGTGACGAAGCTCCTGCTCTCCCTGCACGTCCTGGCCGCCATCATCGCGATCGGCCCGGTAACCGTGGCAGCCAGCATGTTCCCAGCGGTGGCCCGCCTCGCCGACCGCCCTCCCAACACCCGGACGGCACCCAACTCTGAAGCCCCTCCCACCGACGGGATGGCGTCGAACCGTGATGCCCCTCCCGTCGACGGGAGGGCGTCGAACTCCGAAGTGGCTCCCACCGACGGGATGGCGTCGAGCTCCGAAGCCGTTCCCGCCGCCCGGATGACACTCAGTCCTGAAGCCGCTACCGACGACCGGATGGCACCCAGTTCTGAAGCCGCTCCCGCCGCCCGTGCCGTTCTTGATGCCGGCTCCCGTGACGTGGCCGGGTCACACGGTGAGACCGGATCTCACGCCGAGTCCGTCACCCGGGACGGGGTCGCCGAGCGGTTGCGACTGCTGCACCGGATCTGTCGTGCCTACGCTGTGGTCGGGGTGGCTGTGCCGGTGTTCGGGCTGGCCACGGCGAGCAGTCTCGGTGTTCTCGGTGATGCCTGGCTGCTGACGTCGATCGCTCTCACGGTCGTCGCCGCGCTGATTCTGGGGTTGCTGATCATTCCCGGTCAACAGCGGGCGCTTGTTGATGGTCAGGCGGGTCGGCTCGGCATGTACACCGGGATCTTCAACCTGTTGTGGGCGACCGTCACGGTGTTGATGATCGTGCGGCCCGGCTCGACTGCGGGAGCATGACGGTGCGTCCGGCCGCATGGGTTGAGCTGGCTTCACTGTCAATACTGTTGATCAACCTGTACACCGTCCATATTGACGAGATCACGTCAATATGTGGACCTGTGCACGGGTGTGCGTACCTCATCGTCTTGATCTTGACCTTGAATCGGACGACCCTGCCGGTGCGCACGCGGCTACTCGGGTTGATCCCCGGAATCGGCGGGATGCTCGTGCTGCGGCAGATCAGTTGACCGGGCCGCCCGCGTTCCGGTGGACGACTTGACCTCGGCCGGTGGATCAGCTGACCTGGATGATCACGGCGGTGGCGTTGTCGTCGCCGCCTCCGTCCAGCGTCTCGGCCAGCAACTCCACCACGGTTGTCCGCTCGGTCAGGGCATCGGCCAGACGGCGGTCGTGTAGCTGGTCGGAGACTCCGTCCGTACACAATAGAAATCGGTCACCTGGACGCAGGCTGACGTTGAGCAGATCAGGCTCCGGCATGCCGGGATGGCCCGCGTAGCGGGTCAGGTGATGCCGATCGCGATAGGCCTCCCGCGAGTCCGGCGCATACCATCCGTTGAGAATCCCCAGCCAGGCCGCCGTGTGGTCGGACGTCAACAACTCGAACACGCCGTCGCGCAGCCGGTAGGCCCGCGAATCGCCGAGCTGCACCAGCCACGCCGAACCGTCGACGTCACCGGCAAAAGCGGTCAGCGTGCACCCCGTCAGCCCGGCGATGTCCCGGCCCGCCGCCCGGACCGCCCGCTGCACCTCGGCCACCGCGGACCGCAACACCGCCGGTCCGGTCCAGGCTGTCGGTGTTGCGCCGGCTGCCGAGAGAGTGCCGCCCGCCGTCTCCCGGACGAAGACCTCCACCGCCGTGCGCCCGGCCGCCGTGCTGCCCGGCCCGTCGCCCATCCCGTCCGCGACCACCGCGAGCGGCCGGCCCTCGTCCAGATGCAGCACGTCGAAGTTGGCCGGGTAGCGGTTACCGACGATGGTTGCCGCCGTTGCGCTGAGCAGTCGCTGCCCGAGAACCCAGTCCGATGCCGTGACCTCCATGACCGAAGGTTAGATCGCCGGCCGATGTGCGGTAGGTTGCCAACCCGTGGCAGATCCACTGCGACCCACCGATCCACGGTCGATAGGCCGTTATCGGACACTGCGCCGGCTCGGCGCGGGCGGGATGGGATCCGTGTACCTGGCCGAGGACCCGGCCGGGCGGCTCGTCGCGGTCAAGGTCATCCGCCCGGAGTACGCGCACGAGCCCGAATACCGCGCCCGGTTCCGCAGTGAGGTCAACCGGGCCCGCGAGGTGCCGCCGTTCTGCACGGCCGAGGTGATCGACGCCGACCCGGATCACGAGACGCCGTACCTGGTCGTCGAATATGTCGACGGTCCGAGCCTGGACGAGGTCGTCGGCGACCAGGGGCCGCTGACCGGAGGCAGCCTGCATGGGGTGGCCGTCGGCGTGGCTGCCGCGCTCGCCGCCATCCACGGCGCCGGTGTCGTGCACCGCGACCTGAAACCCCGCAACGTGCTGTTCGCGCTCGGCACTCCCAAGGTGATCGATTTCGGTATCGCCCGGCCGCTGGACCCGACGAGTTTCCACACCCGCGCCGACCAGGTGGTCGGAACGCTCGCCTACATGGCCCCGGAACGCCTCGACGCGGAGACCGACCGGCTGCCCACGCCCGCGGTCGACGTGTTCGCCTGGGGCGCGGTGGTCACGTTCGCCGGCACCGGCCGTACCCCGTTCGGTGGCGACAGCCCGGCCGTCACCGCCGCCCGTATCCTCACCCAGCCGCCCCGGGTCGGCGACCTGCCGCCCTACCTGGCCGAACTCGTCGCCGCCGCCCTGGAGAAGGAACCGGAGAACCGGCCCACCGCCCCGGAACTCCTCGACCGCCTGCTCGTCACCGGGGCGCCCAGCGCGCCGCCGCTCCCGGTCGAGTTGCAGCGTTCGGCCGAGGCCGCCCAGCAGTCCGGACGGTTCGACACCGGCCCCCGCAAGCGCCCGGCCCGCCGCCGGCTGGCGATGGTCGCGGCCGCCGCGGCGGTCGTCTCGGTGGCCGTGGCCGGCGGGATCCTGCTGCGCCCGACGTCCCCCGAACCGGAACCGCCCGCCGCGCCGCAGGTCGTCACCGGCCCGGCCGTGTTCGACGCGCTGCGCACCGACAGCCTCTTCACCGCGGAGAAGACCCAGGACGGGCGCTGCGCCTACGACGACGGGCTGCGGGTGACGGCGAACTCCGGCAACACCATGATGTGCGGCGAGTATCAGCGGATCGTCTTCCCGCCCAGCCAGAACGTCAGTGTGCGGGCCGTTCTCGGCGACCGGAGGTCCTGTGCCGTGATCGGCTTCCGGGCCGAGAGCGACGAGTTCTTCCCGGACGCCTACCAGGTCACCGTGTGCCCGGCCAGGGTGGGCCTGGCCGCGAGTCTCGACGGCGAGGCGTCACCGATCGCCGGTCTGGAGCGGGCCACCACCGCCGGGGCCGAACATCTCATCCAGGTCGTGGCAGGTGAACGGGAGGCCACCGTCAGCATCGACGGCGAGGTCGTCCTGACCGGGCCGCTCGACGAGACGTCGCTGGTCAGCGGGCGGGTGCTGCTCGGCGCCTCCGGTGGTTCGGTCACCTACACCGACGCGCAGCTGCGCTCCGGCGCCGACCCGGCGACACCGCGGGCACCCGAGTTCCTCACCGGCGACGCCGAACTGGTCGCCGCCATGCACATGGTCTACGACAAGGGCCGGGTCGCGATCGCCGAGCCGGCCGAATTCCCGACAGGCGCCGAGTACTGCCGGCGGCTCGCGCTGAACTCCGCCAAATGCGACAGCAAATACGTCCCGGTGGGCAGCGGCCTCCAGGCCAGCCTGCCGATCGCCGCTCGGCCGAAATATCTGGACTTCCGTCCCGACCAGCGGAAATGCACCGACCCGGCGACCCTGGCCGGGACCTGCCAGGTGAGTTTCAGCGACTTCTCCACCGTCTACGACGAGCCGTCGCCGTTCCCGGCCCTGGTCACCATCCGCGGCGGCAAGGTCACCGCGGTCGCCCGGATCAACCTGCACTGACCCGCACGGCCTCCGGAGCCGACTTTCCGCAGGTCAAGGCGCTGCCCGCCGAAACTGTCATACCCCGGCGATAGCGTTTCGCGCATCAGGGTCGGGCAGTGAGGGGAGGCCGGATGTACCGGCAGGGTGACGTGCTGATGATTCCGGTGACGCCGGCTGAGGTGCCGGCGAGCGCGCCGGTTCCCCGTGACCGCCGGGGGCGGATGGTGCTGGCCCGGGGCGAGGCGACCGGTCATGCCCATGTCGTCGGCGGGCCGGGGCTGCAACTGGTCGCCGACCTCGACGATCCGGATGCGATGTTCATCGAGGTGCCGTCGCACGGCCGGGTGACCCACGAGGAGCACGGGCCGATCTCACTGCCCGCCGGCCATTACCGGGTGGTGCGCCAGCGGGAGTACATCCCCGGTGCTTTCCGTCCGGTCGCCGACTGACCTGGTGTTTCTGTGAATCGATCGGTTGCGGGTTTCGGTTGCGGGTTGAAGGGGAGCGGGAGATGAAGCTGAGTCACGCCCAGGAGGCGATGGCTGCCGCCATCGAGGACCAGTGGCTGGCCGCCGCGGTTCAGACCGGCGATGCGGCACGGGCGTCTGCCGAGGCTGGCGTACGGGACTCGTATCGCCTGGCCGGACTTGAGGCCCCGGCCCGGATCTACTGGTTCGGTTCACCGCGCGCCGGGGCGGTGGCGGTGGCGCTGCTCTCCGGCCGCCTGCCGATCCCCGCAGCGCCCCAGCCGGGCGCGGACGCCGCTGATGCCCTCGCCGGTGGGGCATCGGTGCCTGACGTGTCGCCCGTTGACGGCGGGGCATCTCCCGGAGTGGGCCGCTCCGGATCAGTGGCGGCTGGCCCCGGATCAGTGGCAGCCGGCTCTGGATCGGTGGCGGCCGGCCTCGGATCAGTGGCGGCCGGCGCCGGAGTTCCGGAGTGGGTCGCCGAGGTGTGTGCCGAGCTGCGGCTTCAGGGCTGGTCGCCGGGGGAGACCGCCGGCCCGTCACTGCGGCGGCGGGTGCGGACGGAGCCGTGGGCGGCCGCGCGCAAGGCGGCCGTGGAAGCGCTCGGCAACGACGGGTGGGCGCAGCTCAGCGCCGCCGCCGGCCGCCGTTCGTGGGCCCTGGTGATGGACCTGATCGCCGGGCGGCTCCGGTCGCGTCTGGGTGACGACCTGGCGGCAGCCTTCCCCGGTGACGACAGCCGCGCCGCGCGGATGCCTGTGCTCGACGCGATTTACGGGCAGCACGACGGCACCTGGCTGTCCACCTTCGAGGCGGCTGACCGGCTGTGCCCGGATGCCGGGCTGATGACCGGCCTGACCGGCCTGGCCGAGGTGGCCCGGCACGCCGGCTGGTGGTGGGCGAATGAGAAGATCGCCGTTCTCACCGAGCGCCCATCCGCCCTGAACAGGGACAACGTCGGCCGGCTGCACAGGGGCGAGGGCGCCGCCCTGGAATTCCCGGACGGCTACGGTCTCTGGGCCTGGCGCGGCATGCCGATCCCACCCGAGCTGGCGTCCGAGCTGCCGACCCTGACCGTCTCCCGGATCCGTGAGGAGAACAACGCCGAGATCCGGCGGGTGATGCTGGAGCACTACGGCTACGACCGCTACTTGCGCGACGCCGGCGCCCGCAAGATGGGTTCCGACGAGACGGGCACGTTGTGGTACCTCGATCTGCCTGGCGACGAGCCCCTGGTCATGGTCGAGGTGGTCAACTCCACCCCCGAGCCGGACGGCACGAGCCGCATCTACTGGCTGCGGGTCCCCCCACGGACGAGGAGCGCCCGCGAGGGTGTGGCCTGGACGTTCGGCCTGACCGCCGAGGAGTACAAGCCGCTGATCCAGACCTGACCGCCCGCCCCGCCCTGGCCTGGCCCGCCCTGACCGGCCGCCCTGGCCTGGCCCGGCCGCCCGGCCCGCCCTGGCCTGACCCGGCCTGCCGTGGTCAGGGCCAGGCTGCGGGGATGCGTTCGAGGAGCCCGTCGGCGTAGACGTCCCGCAGACCCAGCGGTTTCAGGTGGACATAGCCGATGTGGCAGTCGCAGATCGCATTCGTGCACGGGCGCGGCCGGAGCGCCGTCCGCCACGTGCCGTCGTACAGGTTGCCGATCGGGGTCTTGATGAAGTGGCACCGGCGGACCGTGCCGTCACCGAGGACCGAGATCGCACTCTCCCCGGCGTGGCAGGGCAGTCCGAGCGACGGGTGCGGCCGGACACTGTCGCCGAACCGGGGATCCAGAGCGGTCCACAGCCGCTCCTCCTCGGAAGTGTAGACGTGCCCTTCGGCGGCGTTGACCCACAGATACACCTCAGGTGGCAGCGCGTCCCGCAACGCCACCGCCTCCGTGTGGTGTTCCGGCAGCCCGACCACGCCGACTGAGAAGCGGATGCCCAGGTCGAGGAGTTCCCGGCACCGGGCCAGGAACCGCTCCCGGGTCACCTGTCCCGGGTGGTAGGTCGCCCACAGCGCCGCCACCCGGGGATCGGCGGCGGCCAGCCAGCCGGTGCGGGCCGCGAGGTTCGTCTGGATCGCGACCCGGGCGACGTGTGGCAGGTGCGACAGCCGGACCATGGCATCCCGGTACCAGGACCGGGTCAGGCCCTCCCCCCACGGCGTGAACAGCACGGACAGCCGCCGGTCGGTGGTCGCCGCCACCCAGCCGGTGAAGCGTTCGAGGTCGGCCCGGTCAGCCCGCAACAGCTCCGGCGGATCCACCCGCTTCGCGAACGGACAGTACGGACAGTCGTAGTTACAGCTGGCCAGCGGCCCGCGATAGAGGACGTAGAGATCGTCGAACCGGCCCGGCACCGGCCGATGGCCCGGCAGTGGCCGATGGTCCGGCAGGGGCCGATGGTCCGCGACCGGCTGGTTGCCCGGCACCGGCAGACTGTCCGGCACCGGCAGACCGGCCGGCAGCGGCTGACGGCCCGGCACCGGCGGGACGGTCGGTACTGCCGCGCTGTCCAGCATCGGCAGGAGTGGGCGGCCCGCGGGGTCGAGGTGGCCGGTCATCGTGGGACGTATGTTCCCATCGCCTCGCGGACCTCGCCGGAGACCAGCCACGGGCCGATCGCGTCCGAGTGATCCAGGCCGGCCGGGGTGAGCACGGTCCGGGCGGCATCCAGCCAGCCGCGATCGACAAGTTCGCTGAGCTGGGGAAAATCGCCGGTGTGGTCGGTGCCGAAGCGGTCCCGGTAGGCGCCCGCATCGACACCCTCAGCCCGCAACAGGGACTTCAGCAGCCAGCGGCGCCGCTGCTCGACCTCATCCAGGTGGAAACCGAATTCGGCGTACCGGAAATCGTCTGAAGGCCGCGCCAGGTAGTCGGTGAGAACCGCGCGGACCTCGGGCACCGCCACCGCGTAATCGAACGAATAATGCAGGGTCGTCGTGTACGACCGGGCACCGCAGCCCAGCCCGACCATGCCGTCGTCCTGACAGCAATAGTCGGGGCCGTCCGGAACCGGCGCGTCGGCCCGGCGGAACTGGCGCATCGAATGCCGCACATAACCGGCGGCGGTGAGCACGTCGACCGCCTGCCGGTACAGGCCGAGGCGCTGCCGGTCCCAGTCGGCGCGGGCGTGGGCGCGCCGGCCCAGCCCGGTCAGTGGCCGCACATACAGCGGATACAGGTACAACTCCTCGGGCCGCCAGCGCAGCGCCTCGTCGAGTGAGCGCTGCCAGGTCTCCGCGGTCTGCCCGTCGATGCCGTAGATCAGGTCGATGTTGAGGACCGGGATCCGGGCGTCGCGGATCGCCTGGAGCGCCGCCATCACCTCGTCGAGCCGTTGCGGCCGGCCGGCGGCACGTGCCTCGGCATCCAGGAAACTCTGCACACCGATGCTGATCCGGGTGGTCCCGTGCGCGGCCAGCACCGCCAGCCGGTCCGGGGTGGCCGTGGCTGGCGACGTCTCCACCGACAGCGGAACCGGGCCGGCCCCGAACACGCCGGTGACGATGCCGAACAGCTCCTCCAACTCGGCGGCGGTCAGATACGTCGGGGTGCCGCCGCCGATCGCCAGGCGCGAGAACGACGCCTCCGGGCGGAGCGAGTCACGGATCGCGGCCGCCTGGCGGCGCAGCTGGGCCAGGTAGGCGGTGACCTGCTCGTCGGGCGGGTTGGCCCGGGTGAACAGGTTGCAGAAACCGCAGCGCATCTCACAGAACGGCAGGTGAACGTACCCGAAGAGGGAATTTTGTGGCTCGTCTGCCCAGACGTCCCGCAACAGCGGTCGAGGCTCGAGGCGGCGATAGGCGGTCTTGTGCGGATAGGCGTAGAGGTAACCCTGATAGGGGGAGTCGAGATTCACCGGGCGTCCAGGATGAAATCGGCGTACGGGACCGTCCACACGGACTCGTGGGCGACACGATGGCCGGTGTGGCCGTCCTCGCCGTAGAGCGTGCCGTGATCGGAGCAGAGAATCACCTGGCAGGGGCGGCCCCGGCTGGTGACCAGGGTGAACAGGCGATCGAGGAGGCCGTCGACGTACTCCAGGGCGGCCGCGTGCGTGGTCAGGTCGTCGTCGGTGGCGCCGGGCCGGTAGTGCCGGTTCGGCTGGTGCAGAGCGGCCACGTTGACGAACGTGAACAGTGGCCGCTCGGCCGGCAGCCCGCCGACGATCGTTTCGAGGCGGTCGATCTGGGCGCCGAAACAATCAGGCGCGGTCACCCCGAACGCCTTCTCCCAGTGCGCCTCGGCGAACAGCCCCGGCAGCACCCGGCCCAGCGGCGCGGCCGGATTGAAGAACCCGACCCCACCCAGGCAGACCGTGTGATAGCCGGCCGCGGCCAGCCCGGTGGGCAGGTCCGGCGCGTCGAACACGAACGTTGCCGGCCCGCTGGTCTCGCTGCCCCCGAACCGGGCCGCGAACATCCGCTCGTGCGGCCCCGGCGTCACCGGTGTCGGCAGGAACCCGGCGAAGAACGCATGATGGGCGGCGTAGGTGAAACTCGCCGGGGTGTGCCGCCGCTCCCACATCCCATCGGGCAGAACCTTCGCGAGGTACGGAGTACGCCCGCCGACCAGGCACTCCACTGCCACGTCGTAGCGCAACGTGTCGAGCGTGACGAACAGCAGGTCGTGACTCCCGATCAGCTCCCGCACGGCACACCCGCCAGATCCGGGTGGGCGACGGGTGACCAGCCGCCGGTGAGGGCGGCGATCTGGGCGCCGTAGGTGTCGAGACCGTCGGCCAGGACCCGGGGGAGCAGGTCGCCGAACGCGTTCACCTCGGCGACCGCGTGCTCGCGCCAGCCGGTGCGGAACATCAGGTCGACGCCGGCGTGCAGGGTCCCGGGGAAGCACGCCGCCACCCGCGCGCACGTCTCCATCGCCGCCGCCCAGGACCGTGCGCCCGCCGCGGCCCGGACCGCTGCCACATCGCCGCGGGCGTTGCCGAGGTGCAGATTCGTCATCGGGGAGCGGCTGGTCCGGACCACCACGTGCCGGGGCTCGCCGGCGATCACGACGACCCGCAGATCGAGGACCCGATCGTTGAGGGAGGCTTTCGGGAACCACCGCTCGACGTGCAGCCCGTCCGGCCCCAGGCGGTCGACGATCGCCCTGATCGAGGCCTCGTCGTCATAGCGGCGGACCCGGAGATTGTTGAAGAGCCGGTCACCGCTGAGCTCGACCGAGGTGACCGCGGACAGCCGCCGGCCGGCGACCGCGAAGGCGACCACACCGGAGGCGGACGAACCGTGGGCCGGTTTGACGAACACCCGGTTCCACCCGGCGTCGGCCATCGCGGCCCGCAGTGACTCGTAGCCGTGCACCTGCCGCAACGCGGGCGGCACCGGAACGCCCGCGCCGGCCAGCCGGGCGTGGCAGCGCGGTTTGTCGCTCATGGTGAGGATGTCGCCCGGCTGGTTGAGCAGCCGGCCACCACCGGCCACGACCCGGTCGAGGGCTATGCGGAGACCAGCGAACGCGGCCGCTGTCCCGACGATCTCGCCGTGCTCGGCGGCCACTGCCGGCCGCCCGCTGCCGAGCTCCCGCAGCAGCCGGTCGACCTCGGCATCCTCCCCGGGCGACTCGATCCGAACCGATATCCCCGGCCCGGGAACAGACCCGAGATCACCACGCTCCCGGACGGCGGCGCCCGGCGCGAGAGGACCGTCTGCGGTGAGGGCTCGGCCGGCCGGGCGAGTTGCCGCCGGTCGGCTCGGGGCGTCTCGCCGGTCCGGCCGGAGTCTCGCCGGCCTTTGCGTGGTCGGGGTGGGCCGGGGCAGGCTCGGCGACAGCACGTCGCGCCACGGGTAGACGACCGGGTCATCGAGGCCGGCCCGGCGGGCGGCCTCGGCGAACATGGTCACCCGGCGGTTGTCCGGGTTTCCGACGACGGCGAGGCGCACTACTCGGACACCGCCGTGTAGCGGCCCCACTCCTCTTCCTTCTGTGGGCTGGAGACATCCACCTCGACGCCGGGCAGCTCGTCGACCACCCGCTGCGCCGTCTCAGCCGACATGAAGTGGTGGCTGAGGTCGAGTTTGCGCAGGTGGGTGAGCGGCTGACCGGCCAGCAGGGTCTCCGCTCCGGCATCGCCGAGCACGCCCAGCGACAGGTCGAGGTCGGTGACGCGGGCGACGATCGGTGCGGCCGCGACAGCCGTGGCGATCTCCTCGGCGATCTCGGCGTTGCGCAGGCCCAGGTAGGTGAGTGCGGGCAGGGCACGGCCGGCCAGGATCGGGGCCAGGTCGTCGGCACGGGCGTCGCCGCCATACTGGTCGACGCCCAGCCACAGCTCCAGGTGGGTCAGGTTGGGCAGGTCGCTGGCGGCGACGGCCCGGACCACGTCGGCCGGGAGGCCGCCGGACTGGAAGACCAGCTCACGAAGACCCTCGTGGCGCACCGGCCGCAACTGGAGATCCTGGGCGCCGCGGACCCACAGCAGCTCCAGGGCCGGGAACGCCTCGATCAGCGGGGTGATGTCGGCCTGGTTGATCCAGGAGATCTCACACTCCTCGCCGGTGAGCTCGCCGATGAACAACGCCCGCAGCCCGCTCAGCCGGGCCACGTTGTCGGTGAGCAGCTGGTACGGGAAGGCGGTGTCGTAGGCAGACCCCCACTCGCCGACGATCAGCGCCGTCGGCCCGGCCGGCCCGGTGCGCTGGAGCAGCTGCTCGAACGCGGCCTCGAACTCCTCCGGCGGCGCCTCGAACTCCTCCATGCTGATCCGCCAGGCCACCGCAGCCGGATCAGCGACGGCGGTCTCCTCGTCATCGGCCGCGATGACGGGCAGCCCCGCGAATTCGTCCACGTGCTCGTAAATGCCCACAGGACTCCCCTAGTCCGTAATCGACGCTCACCGGAACAGTGCCGAGAACCTAGCAGCCCCCACCGACACTTTCGCGCCCCGCGTAACCCCGCAGGGCGACCCGCTGCTCACCCCATCCGAGGCACCAGAAGCGGCGGACCGCAGGAGCCGCGGGTGACTCGCGGCGGAGCCACCCGGGCGGTTGGCGCGGGGGCGGAGGAGCCGCGGGTGACTCGCAGCGAAGCCACCCGGGCGGTTGGCGCGGAGGGCCGGAGGGGCCGCGGGTGACTCGCAGCGAAGCCATCCGGGCCCTTGGAACGGTGGGCCGGAGGAGGTCGCGGTCCGGGTCGGCCGGGACCGGTGGAGGCAGGCCCGGCCGCATCCTCAAGGGACTCGCTGCCGGGTGCTCGGGGCGCCGGAGCTCCCCGTGGGGAGGCCGTCGATCAACTCGTCGAGGCGTTTCAGATAGGGGTCGCCCGCGTCGGCGTGGTAGTCGTCGGGGCGGGTGCCGTCGTTGCCGTCACGGACGCCGGCCGCCCGCACCAGCAGGGTGAGCAGAACCGTGACGATCAGGTTGACGCCGAGGGCGACGACGCCGACGTAGACGCTGCGGCCGTCGCCCAGCGACCAGCTGGAGCCACCGAAGTGTTCGGCGAGGACCCGGCCGCTGCCGTCGAGCTTGGGGATGTCCCAGAGCATCACCAGGCCGGTGACCAGGCCACTGATCAGGCCGGCGGTGAGCGCGGCCCGATGGAACCACGGGGTGAGCAGCCCGAGGAAGACGGCCGGGATGGTTTGCAGGATCAGCACCCCGCCGATCAGCTGAAGATCCACGGAGAAGGCCGGGTCCACGGCGAGGATGAGGGCGGCCGCGCCGAACTTGACGATCAGCGACACCCACCGGCTGGTCCACGCCTCGGCCTCGGGAGTGGCGTTCGGCCGCAGGTAGGTGCGGTAGAGGCTGCGGGTGAACGTGTTGGCCGCTGCGATCGACATGACGGCGGCCGGGATCAGGGCGGCGATGCTCAGCGCCGCGTACGCGACCCCCGCCGACCAGCTGGGGAAATACTCGTGAATCAGCCGTGGCACCACGGTGTTGAGATCGCCGTCGGCCGGTGTCACGCCCCGGGCCAGCGCGAAGACGCCCAGCATGGCCATCAGGCCCAGCGCCATGCAGTAGACGGGCAGCGCCGCGGCATTACGGCGGACCGTGTCGCGGTCCTTGGCGGCGAGCATCCCGACGAGCGCGTGCGGGTAGGCGAAGATGGCCAGCGCCGACCCGACGACCAGGGTCAGGAAACCCAGGTGACCGGTCTCCGGCAGCAGCAGCCCGTCGGCCGGGTTGGGGGTGGCGGCGAACCGTGTGGCGGCGCCGCGGAAGGCGCTGCCCCAGCCGCCGTACATGGCCACCATCAGCGCCGCGGTGATCAGCATCCAGGCGAGCAGCACGTCCTTGACGATCGACAGCAGGGCGGGCGCGCGCAGCCCGGAACGGAACGTGCAGATCGACACGAGCGTCACCGCGGCCAGCAGCGGCCACTCACCGCCGAACCCGACCGTCCGCAACACTGCCTGCAACGAGATGAGCTGCACCGCGACATACGGGATGGTGGCCAGGATGCCGGTGACCGCGACCAGCGCGCCGAGGCCCGGCGACCCGAATCGGGCGGCCGCGAACTCGCTGTGGGTGAGGAAGCCGTGCCGTCGCGCCACCGACCACGCCCGGGTGGTGAAGATGAAGGTCAGGGGCGTGGTGACGATCGCGAACGGCACGGCGAACCACCCGATCGCGCCGACGCCGTAGGTGAGCGCCGGGACGGCGATGAACGTGTACGCGCTGTACATGCTCCCGCCGAGCAGGAACCAGATCGTCCAGTTGCCGAACGCCCGCCCGCCGACACTCCACTCCTCGAGGTGGTAGGGGTCGGCGGGCCGGCGCCAGCGGGCGGCGCCGAAACCGAGCAGCACGACGCCCGTCATGAGGACCAGGAAGACGCCGACCTCGACGTCTCGATCGGTCATGGCCGGCCCTCGCGGGTGGCGAGGTAGACGACCGTGATGACGACCATCGCCAGCAGCGCGCAGGCGAACTGGTACCAGAAGAAGAACGGCACGCCGAACAGGGTCGGCTCGATCCGGTTGGCGAACGGGGTCAGCAGCGGCGCAGCGGTCGGTATGACCAGCAACCACTGCCAGTGACGGGAGCGGGGCGACATCTTCGTCTCCTGCTGTCGTGGGGTGCGGCGGGAGCCGCCGGAGGCCGGCCACGGCGAGGAGAACGCGGAACTTTTAGCACTGCTAGTGCCGAAACCGTGAAGATTGTTTTACCGCTCGATCTCCAAAGAGGAAAGACCCTGATAAAAACTCAGTCGTCGTCGCCGTCATCGTCCGTGTCCGCGGTTTTGGTCACGACCTGGAAGGAAGCGTCCAGATCGACATCCCACTCCTGACCGGCCGGATCACGGACCTCGGCCTCGTAGGCGACGCCCTGGTCGTCGGAGGCCTCCACCTCCAGGACGGTGCCACCGGTGACGGCCGCCCGGACGGCATTCTCCGCGGAGGTGCGCTCCTCGGCGCTCAGCACCCGATCATCCGGGTCCGGCCGGCCGCCCGCGTTGGCCGCCGTCGCCCACACGGTGCCGCCGGCGCCGAGAGCGGCCACGAGGGCGATCCCGCCGATGACGGTGCGCTTGCTGCGGAGCTTGCTGGTGTCCATGAGCTGTGCCTTTCTCGAAGGGAACAACGAGTACGGCGACAGCTTGCGCCGAGGTCCCTGAATCTCCCCTGAACGCACCTGAAAGGCCTTTCAGAAACCCCCGACGCCCGGGAAGGCCCGCGGCGACGCGGTCCGTCAGGCCGCCAGTGGACGGCGATCCGCCGGGCCGCCGGTGGAAGTGTGGTCCGTCAGGCCGCCGGTGGAGGGTGGTCCGTCAGGCCGCCGGCAGATGCACGACGAAACACGCCCCGCCCAGCACCGACGACGTCACCACCACCGTGCCGCCGTGCGCCGCCACGATCTCCTTGACGATGGCCAGTCCCAGCCCGCTGCCGCCGGCGTCCCGGTCGCGGGCCTCGTCGAGACGCACGAACCGCTCGAACACCCGCTCCCGCTCGCTCTCCGGGATCCCCGCGCCGTCGTCCTCCACCACCAGCTCGATGCCGTCCCGGTCCGGCCGGACGGCCACCGCAACCCTCGCACGGGCATGCCGGGCCGCGTTGTCGGCGAGATTGCGCACCACCTGGGCGAGCGCTGTCGCATCCCCCCGGACCCGCCCCGCCCCGACCCCGGACGTGTCGACGGTGAGCCCGGCCCGCCGGACCCGCCGAGCCTCGGCCAGCGCCAGATCGTCGACATCCACGTCGCGCAGTTGCCGCGCCCCGGCCCCACCGGTGCGGGTGAGCAGCAACAACTGCTCCACCAGCCGCTCCATCCGCGCCGACTCCTCGAGCACCGCCTCGGCCAGCTCACCCTCGGACAGCGCGCCCGGATGCGACCGGGCCACCTCGGCCGCCTGCCGGATCCCGGCCAGCGGCGACCGCAACTCGTGCGAGGCGTCGGCCACGAACCGTTGCTGCCGTTCCCGGGCGTCCTGAAGACGGCCGAGCATCCGGTTCATCGTGGCCGCCAGCCGATGGATCTCGTCGCGGGCCACCGGCTCCGGAACCCGCCGGTCCAGCCGCTCCCCGGTGATCTCCTCGACCTCCCGGCGGATCCGCTCGACCGGCGCCAGCGCTCCCGTCACCACCGCCCAGGTCACCCCGCCGACCAGCACGAGCGCCCCCGGCACCCCCATCAGCAGGGGGGTGGCCAGCGCTTTCGTCGCGTCGTCGACCTCGTCGAGCGAGGCGAAGACCACCACGGTGTACGGCCCGGCCTTCTCGGTGACGCGCAGAGACCTGTCGTCGAGCGGCTCCGACGCCCGCACCACGGTGCCGCCGGAATCCCGGATCTCCCAGGCGAAGTCGTCGTCCGCCTCGTCCTCCTCCTCAGAGGAAGACGACGACGGGAAGCCGGGAAGGGAGAGCGGCGAGGACGCCGGCGGGAAGGTGGGCGAGAGGGAGGACGGGAAGGCGGGCGGGAGGGATGCCGGCGAAGTGGGCGAGAGGGGGGACGGGGAGGTGGGCGAGGAAGACGGCGGTGAGGCGGAAGCAGCAGCCGGCAGGCCCGAGGACGAGATCTGGGCGGCGAGCACCTCGGCCCGGCTCTCCGCCGCGTCCTTGATGCCGCCCTCCAGCGACGCCCGGGTCAGCAGGACCAGCGTCACCGCCCCGATGACCACGGCCACCGCCATCACCAGCACCGCCAGCGCGGTGGTCCGCAACCGGATCGAGGCCCGCTCAACCACCGTCGCCGCCAAGCCGATACCCGGCCCCGCGCACGGTCTGGATCGCCTCCCGCCCGAACGGCCGGTCGATCTTGTTGCGCAGGTGTCGCACGTACACCTCGACGATGTTGGGATCGCCGTCGAAGTCGGCGTCCCACACCGCCTCCATGATCCGCTGTTTCGACACCACGTCGCCGGTGTTGCGGGCCAGGAACACCAGCAGCGCGAACTCCCGGGCGGTCAGGTCGACAGGCGTCTCGCCCCGCCACACCTTCCGGGACGCCGGATCGATCCGCAGGTCACCGGCGGTCAGCTGGACCGGGCGCTCGCGGGCGCCGCGCCGGGCCACCGCCCGCAACCGGGCCACCAGAACCGGATACGAGAACGGTTTCGTCAGGTAGTCGTCGGCGCCGGTGTCCAGGCCCTCGACCTGATCCCACTCGCCGTCCTTGGCGGTGAGCATCACGATCGGTGTCCAGTTCTCCTCGGCGCGCAGCGCGGCGCAGACCTGGTAGCCGTTGAGCTTGGGCAGCATCAGGTCGAGCACGATCGCGTCGTAATCGTTCTCCCTGGCCAGCCACAAGCCGTCGACGCCGTCAGGTGCGACGTCGACAGCGAAGCCCTCGGCCTCCAGACCCACCCGCAACGACCAGGCGAGCCGCTTCTCGTCCTCCACGACGAGTATCCGCATGCCGCCATGATTGCCCACCCAACCTGAAACCACCCTGAACGCCGAAGGAGCAACGCCGAAGGAGCAACGCCGCGGGAGGAACCGCCGGAGGAGCAACGCCGGGGGACGCCCCGCCCGACAGCCACCCCGCGCCGATGGTTAACGTCGTCGGTGGTTTCGACGACCAGTGGCAGGGGGACAAGCGGACGCGATGAACGCGTACTTCTCCGCCGACCCCGAGGTCGGCGCCGACCTCGCCGCGGTCGACTGGGAAGCGACCCCGCTCGGGCCGCCGGACAGCTGGCCGCAGAGCCTGCGGACCGCGGTGAGCATCCTGCTGTCCTCACGTTTCTCCATGTGGATGGCCTGGGGCCCGGAGCTCACCTTCTTCTGCAACGACGCGTACCGGCGCAACACGCTGGGCCGCAAGTACCCGTGGGCGCTGGGCCGCCCGGCCAGCGAGGTGTGGGCGGAGATCTGGGGCGACATCGGCCCCCGCATCGACACTGTGCTGCGCACCGGCGAGGCCACCTGGGACGAGGCGTTGCTGCTGTTCCTGGAGCGGTCCGGTTATCCCGAGGAGTCGTATCACACGTTCTCCTACAGCCCGCTGCGCGACGACGACGGCGCCCTCGTCGGGATGCTCTGCGTGGTCAGCGAGGAGACCGATCGGGTGATCGGTGAGCGGCGGATGGCCACGCTGCGTGAGCTCGGTTCGGACCCGAGCGTGGTCCGCACCCAGGAGGAGATGCTCGCCTTCGTCAGCCAGCAGCTCGACCGCAACCGGCGAGACCTGCCGTTCACCCTGACCTACCTGTTCAGCGAGGAGACGAACGGCGGCGCGGCAGCGAACGGCGGCGCAGCAACGAACGGCAGCGCGGCAGCGAACGGCGGCGCGGCAACGGAGGACGGCGCGGCAGCGACGGGCGGCCCGGCAACCGACGGCGGCGCGGCAGCGACGGGCAGCGCGGCAACCGACGGCGGCCCGGCGGCGAAGGACGGCGAGAGGGCGGACGGCACGGCCTGGCTCGCCGCGTCGACCGGGATCGACGCCGGGCACCCGGTGGCGGCGCCCGAGGTGTGGCCGGTGACCCGGCTGGCCGCGGGCGAACCGGTGCTGGCCGGCCTCGACAGCTGGGACGGGCTGCCCGGCGGCGACTGGCCCGGCCCGCCCATCCAGGCGCTCGCGGTGCCGCTGCTGCGCCAGGGCGGCACCCCGTACGGCTTCCTGGTCGCCGGGCTCAACCGGTACCGGCCGCTCGACGACGGCTATCGCGGTTTCGTCGAGCTGACCGCCGGTCACGTGGCGGCGGGGCTGGCCGGCGCCCGCAGCTATCTGGCCCAGCAGCGCCGGGCCGAGGAGCTGGCCGAGCTCGATCGCGCGAAGACCGCCTTCTTCTCGAACATCAGCCACGAGTTCCGTACCCCCCTGACGTTGATCATGGGTCCGGTGGAGGATCTCCTGGCCGCCGCCGGTCCGGAGACCCGGGCGGACCTGGAGGTCGTGCACCGCAACGGGCTGCGCCTCGGCAAACTGGTCAACACGCTGCTCGACTTCTCCCGCATCGAGGCCGGGAAGATGCGGGCCCGTTTCGAGTCGGCCGACCTGTCCGCCGCGACCGCCGAGCTGGCCAGCGTGTTCCGGTCGGCGATCGAACGGGCCGGGCTCACCCTCGACGTCGACTGCCCGCCGATGCCGCGGCCGGTCCACCTCGACCGCGGGATGTGGGAGAAGGTCGTCCTCAACCTGCTCAGCAACGCCCTCAAGTTCACCTTCGACGGCGGCATCACGGTCACAGCGCGTGCCGGCGGTGCCGACGCGGTGGTCACGGTTGGTGACACCGGGGTGGGGGTGGCCGAGGACGAGATGCCACGGCTGTTCGAGCGTTTCCACCGGATCGAGAACTCCCGCTCGCGGTCCAACGAGGGCAGCGGCATCGGCCTGGCCCTGGTCCGTGAGCTGGTCGGCCTGCACGGCGGCACGATCACCGCGGAGAGCGCGGCCGGGCGCGGCACGACGTTCACCATCCGGCTCCCGTTCGGCAGCGCGCACCTTCCGGCGTACCATCAGAGCTCTTCTGTCGAAAGCCATGCCGACTCGTATCTGCAGGAGGCCTTGCGCTGGTTGCCGGCCGGCGACGAGCCGGCGACGGCGGCCGAGCCGGAGGCCGTGCCGGACGGTGGCGCCGATCTTCTCGTCGCCGACGACAACGCCGACATGCGCGACTATCTGACCCGGCTGCTGCGTTCCGCCGGGCACCGGGTGACCGCCGTCGTCGATGGGCAGCAGGCCCTGGAGACCGCCCGGGCCACCTCGCCGGACCTGATCGTCAGCGACGTGATGATGCCGCGTCTCGACGGGTTGCAGCTGGTCACGGCCCTGCGCGCGGATCCGCGGACGGCGAGCACGCCGGTGCTGCTGCTGTCCGCCCGGGCCGGCCAGGAGGCCTCCATCGAGGGCCTGGAGGCGGGCGCCGACGACTACCTGTTCAAGCCGTTCTCCGCGGCCGAGTTGCTGGCCCGGGTGCGCGCCAACGTCGAGCTGGCCCGCCTGCGCAACCATCACGCCCGCTGGCGGAACGCACTGATCGACTCGTTGCAGGAGGCGTTCTTCGTCTGCGACGAGAACGGCGCGGTCATCGAGATCAACAGCGCTTTCACCGACATTCTCGGGTACGGGCCGGACGAACTGCCGTACCTGCCGACCCATCCGTGGTGGCCGGACGCCACGACCGACGCCGACGCGCACCGGGTGGTCGTCAACGCGTTCGCGATGCTGATGGAGGAGCCGCACGGCACCTACACCATCCCGGTCGTGCACCGGGACGGGCGTCGGCTGTGGGCGGCCGCCTCGTACAACCAGGTCCACGACCCGGACACCGGCAAACGGGTGATCGTCGGCACATTCCGGGACGTCACCGCCGAGCACTACTCGGTGCAACGGGACAGCGCCCTCGCCGCGCTCGGCATGCGCCTCGCCGAGGCCGAGAACCTCCCCGGCGCGTTGCAGGCGGTCCTGCGCGAGCTCAGATCGATCTGGCAGGCACGGTACGTGTTGACGGCCGTCTTCACCGATCGTGGCGACCCGTTGGTGACCGCCACCGACCCCGCCCTGACCTGGGAGAACCTCTCCACCGAGACCCGCCTGTCGATCCTCGGGCTACGCGACCGCCCGGCGTTGACCCCGTCCGGCTCCGGCATCGTCCTCGACCACCCGCACGGCGCCATGGCGCTGTGGATCGAACCCGGCCCGCAGCGCCCGTTCACCGCGCCCGACGAGACCCTTCTCGCCCTGCTCGCCGGCCGGCTCGGCCAGGGCCTGCGCCGTATCGACCAGATCGACCAGCAGCGGGAGACCGCGCTCGCCCTGCAACGGGCCATCCTCGGCCCGGACAGCCTGCCCAGCGGGTTCGCGGTCCGCTACGAGCCGGCCACCCGCCCGCTGAAGGTCGGCGGCGACTGGTACGACACGATCGAACTGTCCGACGGCCGGATCGGCATCGTCGTCGGTGACTGCGTCGGCCACGGCCTGCAGGCGGCGACCGTGATGGGCCAGCTTCGCAGCGCCTGCCGGGCCCTGCTGCTCCAGGACACCAGCCCGGCGCACACGCTGATGGCGCTCGACCGGTTCGCCGCCAAACTGCCGGGCGCCGGCTGCGCCACGGTGTTCTGCGGAATCCTCGACCCCGGCACCGGCCATCTCGTCTACTCCAGCGCCGGCCACCCGCCGGCGATCGTCGGCCGGCCGGACGGGACCACCCAGCTGCTCGACGGTGGCCGGTCCCGCCCGGTCGCGGTCCGGCCCGGCATGGCACGCCCGGACGCCGAATACGTCGTCCCGCCCCGGGCCACCCTGCTGCTCTACACCGACGGGCTGGTGGAACGCCGTCGCCGCCCGCTGTCGGCCGGCATCGGCGAGGCCAGCACCGCCGTCCAGCACGGCCTGGCCACCCCGATCGAGGACCTGGCCACCGAGATCATGACCAGGATGGCCCCGGAAAGTGGCTACGACGACGACGTGGCGCTGCTGCTCTACCGGCATCCGGGGCCGCTCGAACTCGAGTTCCCCGCCGAATCGACCCGGCTCGCCCCGGTCCGCTCGGCTCTGCGCGGGTGGCTCGACAGGTGCGGCATCGACCCGCACCTCGTGCAGAACGTGCTGGTCGCCGCCGGTGAGGCGTGCGCCAACGCGATCGAGCACGGGCATCGCGAGCACCCGGGCGGCCGGATCCGGCTGCGCGCCGCCGCGACCGCCGCCGATCTGCGCCTGACCATCTCCGACACCGGTCGATGGAAGACACCCGATCCGTCCGCCAATCCGTACCGCGGCCGGGGGATCAAGCTCATGCGCGCCTTCATGCACACTGTCACCGTCACCTCCGGAACGACCGGCACCGTCGTCGACATGCAGGCGAGGCTTACCTGATGACCACCGAGCTCAACCTCACTACGGGCCCCGGCCCGGACGGTGCCGTCGTCCTCACCGCCTCCGGAGAGATCGACATGAGCAACGCCGAAACCTTCGCCGGCGCCCTGACCCAGGCGGTCGCCGGCGCGGCCGGCGCCCGCCTGGTGGTCGACATCACCGCGGTCCACTACCTGGACAGCGCGGGTCTCGCGGCGCTTTTCGCCCAGGCCGATCACATCGAGTTGCGTACGGGGCCCCTGCTCGCCCCGCTGCTGGAGATCTCCGGCCTGTGCGACCTGACCACTGTCCACCGCACCTGACCCGTCCCGGATTCGGTCAGGAATCGAGAAGCCCAGTCCGCGGCCCGGTGAATAGCGTTCGTGCTGTTCCCGAGCCCGGAGGCCCTGATGATCATCCGCCGTATTCACCGCTGGACGTCCGCCGTCTTCACCGCGACGGTCGTGCTGACGTTCGTCGCCCTAGCCCAGAAGGACCCGATCGTCTGGGTCTCCTACCTTCCGCTGCTTCCGCTGGCCGTGCTGATGCTCACCGGCCTGTACCTGTTCGTCCTGCCCTTCCGGCGCCGCCGCCAGCCGCTTGATCAGTGACCGGATCACGATCAACGGCACGATCCCGAACACGCCGAACGACATGTCGATCAGCGTCCACCCGAACGGCAGCTCCCGGACCGGTCCGGCGATCAGCGCGAGCGGGATGATCCCGGCGCAGCACACCATGCCCCACTCGATCACCCAGACGTTGCGGACCGGGTCCCGCCACGGCCCCCAGAACGCCACCGCGATGACCAGGTGGGCGAAGGCGAGCCAGTCCGTCCCGTACGCGATGAACGGGTGATCCCGCCCGGTCGCCACCAGCCCGTCCCGGATCCGGTCCACCCAGACGACGAGCCAGTCCGGTGACAGCGACGTCGAATGCAGCAGCCCCGACAACAGCCGAACCTCAGTGACCAGCGGAAACGCCGTCAGCCCACTGAGCACGAGCACACCGGCGAAGAAGGCCAGCCAGATCCGGATCCACTTGAGAGTCCCCATGCCGAGAACGTAGGCCGCTCCCACCCCGCCCCGCCCGCCCGAACACACCTCCTCCACACCCCCTACCCGGCTCCTCCCCACCCGATCCTCGCCCAGCCGGTTCCGCCCGGAGTGCGCGTGAGATCTCCCGCACTCCGGGCGCGGGCATCGAGCACCTGCGGAGCATCGGCACGCCCGGATTCGTCGGCGCGGTCACGGCCGACACACCGCGAGCCGTCGCTCAGCACTGGAATACGGGCGGTTTTACCGCGCTGAGCGACGGCCGGGGTCCGTGGCCCGTTCCGCGGAACCTGCTGTGCCCGGTTTGCAAGCGTCGCGGTCTGTGGCCAGGTTTGCCAGCGTCGCGGCTCGACAGCGGCAGGCAGACGGGGTGGTCGCGGAACGAATTGCGGCAGATCCGGCAATGTGTGCCGGCAACGGTGACCAGCGCACACAATGGCCGATCGTGTGCTCCTGTCTTGCCCCCAGCAGGGGCGGAAGCACACGCAAGGCCGATCGTGAGCGTTCATCCACGCCGGGACGACTACCCGAACACACACAACGCCAACGTGTGCGCCCGTCACCGCTACGGCCACGTCTACCTGGGCGCACTCGGCACGTCGAGGCGGCGAAAGCCCCGCAGAACGGCCCGCAGCGCCCACCGGCCGCAGCGCCCGCCGGCCGTGGCGCCCGCCGGCCGTGGCGCCCGCCGGCCGTGGCGCCAGCTGGTTGTGGCGCCAGCTGGTTGTGGTGCCCGCTGGTTGTGGCGCCCCGCCGGCCGTCGCCCAGCGTGGTAAAGCCGCCCGTATTCCAGTGCTCAGCGACGGCTCGTGGTCTTGGCCGGGACCGAGCTGGACTCGGCTGGAACCGAGGTGGTCTCGGGCGGGAGCGAGGTGGTCTCGGCCGGGACCGCGGCAGATGTCTGGTCGGCGGTGCGGGTCAGCTGGGAGCGGGGGAGGGCAGGGGGCCGCGGTCCACGAAACTGAACGTGGTCAGCGGCGGGGCGTCGCCCACCTGCTCGACGAAGAAGCTGCCGGCTCCCTCGTTGGCGTCCTGGTCCCACTGCACGAAGCCGTACGCATCGTTGTAGAGGTGGAAGCGGGGACGGTTCTTGTCGTCCTTCAGCTTGGTCGGGATCAGCTCGAACAGGGTTCCGACACCTGTCGCGCACTCGGTCGCGACAAGTTTCGCCGACGCGTCGGCGAGGAGCCGGACGCCGACGCAGACCTCCTCCTCGTCCGGGGCGTACAGCGCCCGGATCAGGTAGTCGACACCCATCGGGATCAGGATGAACTCGGACCTGGACCCGGTGCCGTCGCCCGCCTCGACCTCGCTGAACGGGCCGTCGAGCGCCAGGTCGTGGTCGATCTCGGCGACGTGGATCAGGGCCTTGTTCTTACCGGCCTTGATGGCCACCAGCCGCTCCTCGGCGGACGGGGTGCGGCCCGGCTTCGGCGAGGCCGACGTGGGGGCCTGAGCGGAGGCCGACGCCGACGCGGGCGTCTCACCCGGCCCGCCCGCCGACTGGTCGGGTGCGGACAGGCCGTTGTACCTGATCAGGACACCCACGGCGGTGGCGAGCAGAACGGCGATCGCGGTGGTGACGACCGCGATGGTACGGCGCCGGCGCGGCCGGTCGGGTGCGACCGCCGGGTAGACCTGGGATGCTGCCGTCGGCACGAGCGGGGCGGCGTGCCATGCCGGGGCGGCCGGAGACGTCGGCGCGGCCGGGGCGAACGCCGGAGACGTCGGTGCTGCCGCCGGCCGAGGGCCGAACGGCTGAATCGGCGCCGCGTGTGAGGACGGCGCGGTTGATGACGGTGCGGGTGAGGACGGCGCGACGGTCGGCAGCATGATCGTGTCGGCGGCCGGTGGCCGCGCGGACTGCCCGGGCAGCAGGAGATCCAGCAGCTCACGGGCAGTGGGCCGGTCATCCGGATGCTTGGCCAGCGCCCGGGACACCGGGCCGCGCAACGATTCGGGCAGGCCGGTGAGATTCGGCGGCTGAGTGAGGATGCGCATCGCGGTGGCCGACGCGGACTCGCCGGCGAACGGGGTACGCCCGGTGGCGGCGTAGGCGACCACAGCGCCCCAGGCGAAGATGTCGGCCGCCGCGGTGAGCGGCCGTCCCTCGACCGGGTCGAAACGTTCCGGCGCCATGTACGTGACCGTGCCCACCACCTGGTCGGTGCGAGTGTGCTGGCTGGTCGCCTCGAAGGCCTGGGCGATGCCGAAGTCGATGACCTTGATGCCGCCCCGGGCGAACAGCACGTTGCCCGGCTTGAGGTCGCGGTGGATCACGCCGGCGCCGTGGATCGCGGTGAGTGCGGTGGCGATGCCGACGGCCACCCCGTGCAGGGCGGAGCCGGACAGCGGGCCCTTCGCCTTCACCTCGTCGGCCAGGCTGGGCCCGTCCACGAACTCGACGACCAGGTAGGGCGGCTCGTGATCGGGATCCGCGTCGAGGACCTCCGCGGTCGAGAACGGGGGCACCTGCTTGGCCCGGGCGACCTCGCTACGGAACCGGCCGCGGAACTCGCTCTCGTTGGCGAACTCGGGCCGGACCATCTTGATCGCCACCGGCCGGCCGTCCGGGTCGCGGCCCAGGAACACCGTCCCCATGCCGCCTTCGCCGAGCCGGCCGACCAGCTCGTACCGGCCGAGGGCGACCGGGTCTCCCGGACGCAGCGGCATGTTCATGTGGTTCTCATCCCTTCGGGCCGTGGCGCCCCGGGAGTCTACTCAAGGTGATCACGCTTCTTGGTTACCGCACCGATGTCGGTTTGACGACGGAATGCCCGCCGCGGGCGAAGGACAGCCGCCGATCTCGTGGAGTTCGGCGAGACAGGCGTGCTCGAAGTCCACAAGATGGCGCCGGAGCGGGCGGCGAGCGGCGAGTGGCGGACAGCGAGTGGCGGTGGTGGGCGGACGGGTGCGGGATGTCAGGACGGCGGCCGGATGCTGGAGCCGCGCACGTGCAGGTTGGTGGCGGCCACGTACCGGCGTGGCTCGGTGCGGCCCTGGAGCCGTTCCAGCAGCATGGTGGCGGCCTGGGCGCCCATCTCGACGCCCTGCTGGTCGACCGAGGTCAGGTCGATCAGTGGATGCGCGGCCAGGTCGGTGTTGTCGTATCCGGTGACCGCGATCCGGTCGCGCAGGCCCGCGGTGACGACCGCGTCGAGGGCGTCGAGAGCGATGTCGTCGTGTCCGGCGAACAGGGCGGTCGGCGGGTCCGGTTCGGCGAGGAGCTCGGCGGCGGCCCGGGTGGCGGGCACGGCGTTGTCGTGGCGGCGGGCGACCCGGGTCAGGTGGCCGAGCCCGGCTTCGGCCATGCACTGGCGGTACACCTCGAGCCGGATCGAGTGGGGGGTGCCGGATCCGGGTGCGGTCACCTCCTCGGGCTCGGTCAGGTGCGCGATGCGGCGGTGGCCGAGCTCGAACAGGTGGCGCATGACCGCGCGGGCCCCGGCGTGGTCGTCGCCGATGACCGTGTCGTAGCCGTGCGGGTGATCGTGCCGGCCGAGCATGACGACCGGCACCCGGCCGGCCAGATTTTCCAGCCAGGCCGTGTCGACCAGGGGGGAGACGGCGATGATGCCGTCGACCAGCCCGTCGGCCAGCGACTCGAGGGTGCTGTACTCGGGGCCGTCGGCGGGGGCGAGTATCACCTGGTAGGGCGTGCCGGCGACGGCCTGCTTGGCGCCCTGCATGATCTGGCTCATGAACCGCGCGTTGATGTGTGGGGTCTCCAGGCCGAGCCGGTAGCTGGAGCCGCGCAGCGCCCGGGCGGCCACGCTGGGCCGGTAGCCGAGCTCCTCGATCGCGGTCTCGACGCGGGCGCGCATGCCGGGGCTGACCCCGTAGGCGTTGCGGATCACCTTGGACACCGCGGCGCGGGAGACTCCGGCGGCCTCCGCGACGTCACTGATGGTGACCGAGCGACCCCTCTTGATCGACATATGCCTCACTGTAGACCGTTCTCCGCGAGCCGGAACAGCGGGTCAGGCAATCTTTGAAACGTTTCGAGTTTTGTCTTGTGTCGCTGACGTAGACCGGTCTACTGTGACGGCTGTTACACGCGGAGACCGATCTACAAACATGCGCGAAACCGGAGGTTCATATGAGGCTCGGTGCGGCGGTGCTGCTTGCGGGCGCCCTTTCCCTGTCGGCCTGCAGCGCCGGATCCCTGGGATCCAGCGACGACGCGGCCGGCGGCAAGACCCAGATCACCTTCCTGACCAACAACGACCCGGCCAACGTGAAGGTGGCCGAAGCGGTCATCGCCGCCTTCGAGGCCAAGAACACCGACGTCGACGTCAAGCTCGACACCCGGCCGCAGGGCAGTGAGGGCGACAACCTGGTCAAGACCCGGCTCTCCACCGGCGACATGGCCGACGTCTTCGAGTACAACTCCGGCTCGCTGCTCCAGGCCATCGCCCCGTCGACCAACCTGACGCCGATCACCGGCGAGTCCTGGGTCGGCGACCTGGACGAGACGTTCAAGAAGGTCGTCTCCAGCGGGACCGAGGTCTACGGCTCGCCCTGGCAGACCATCTCCGGCGGCGGCATCCTCTACAACAAGCCGCTCTACGCCAGACTCGGCCTCCAGGTTCCGAAGACCTGGGCCGATTTCATGGCCAACAACGCCAAGATCAAAGCTGCGGGTACGGCGCCGGTCGCCCAGACCTACAGCGAGACCTGGACGTCGCAGATCCTGGTGCTCGCCGACATGCACAACGTGTCCGCCGCCGACCCCGGCTTCGCCGAGAAGTACACGAACAACCAGGCCAAGTACGCGACGACGCCGGCCGCCCTGGCCGGTTTCCAGCACCTGGAGGAGCTGAAGAAGGCCGGCTACTGGAACGACGACTACGCCTCGGCCAAGTACAACGAGGGCCTGGCCGCCGTGGCGAACGGCACCGCCGCGCACTACCCGATGATCACGTTCGCGGTCACCGCCATCGACACCGCGGCCCCCGGCAAGACGAACGACGTGGGCTTCTTCGCGCTGCCCGGCACCGACGCGGCCAAGAACGGCGTGACCCTGTGGGAGCCGTCGGGCATCTACATCCCGAAGAGCACCGAGGGTGACAAGCTCACCGCGGCCAAGAAGTTCCAGGCGTTCCTGGCCTCGCCGGACGGCTGCGCGGCCCAGGCGACCGCGACGTCGCTGGGCGGCCCGTTCGCGGTCAAGACCTGCAAGCTGCCGGACGACGTGGCGACCGCGGTCAAGGACCTGAGCGTGTACGTGGACGCGGGCGCCGCCAGCCCCGCGCTGGAGTTCCTGTCCCCGATCAAGGGCCCGGCCCTGGAGCAGATCACCGTCGAGGTCGGCTCCGGCATCCGCCCGGCCGCGGACGGCGCGAAGCTGTACGACGAGGACGTGAAGAAGCAGGCGCAGCAGCTCGGACTCCAGGGCTGGTGATGACGACCGTCACCGAGACGGTGACTGAGGCTCCGGCGACCACGGTCCCGGAGCCCGGCCGCCGCAAGAGTCCGTATCCCTACTGGTTCATCCTCCCGGGCGGTGTCGTCTTCACCGTCTTCTTCCTGGTGCCGTCGGTGATGGCGTTCTGGTTCAGCCTCACCCGCTGGACCCTGTTCGACCAGGAGTTCATCGGCCTCGACAACTACGTGCAGTTCTTCCGGGAACCGGCGCTGGCGTCCGGGCTGTGGCACACGCTGGTCTACGCGGTGACCACCTCGGGGATGAAGGTGGTCCTCGGGATGGCGCTGGCCGTGCTGCTGACCGGGCCGATCCTGGGCCGCGGCTTCATGCGCTCAGTGGCGTTCTTCCCGGTGCTGGTCAGCACGATCGGTGTGGGCCTGACCTTCCAGATCCTGATGCACCCGACCCGGGGCGTCATCAACCAGGCGCTCGACCTGATCGGCATCACCGGCCCGGCCTGGCTGGTCGACCCGGACTGGGCGCTGCTGTCGGTCGCGTTCGTCGACGTCTGGCAGGGCGTCGGCCTGGCCACCGTCATCTACATGGCCGGCATCCTGTCGATCCCCGGCGAGTACTTCGAGGCCGCCAAGATGGACGGCGCCGGAGCCTGGCACCGCTTCCGGAACGTCACCCTGCCGCTGGCGAAACCGGCGACCGTGTCGGTGATCCTGCTGTCGCTGATCGGCGGGCTGCGCAAGTTCGACCTGATCTGGGCGATGACCAAGGGCGGCCCGGGTTTCACCTCCGACGTGATGGCGTCGGTGATCTACAAGCAGTACCAGGCCGGCTTCTACGGGCTCTCCACGGCCGGGAACGTCGTGCTGTTCCTGCTGGTGATCCTGATCGCGCTGCCGCTGTTCTGGTTCTTCAACCGCAAGGAGGACGCGTGAAGACCCGGACCAGCTATCCGCTGAGCGGCCTGGCGATCGTCCTGTTCGGCGTCGTGTTCCTGGTCCCGTTCGCGTTCATCGTGCTCACCGCGGGCAAGACCGCCCAGGAGTCGGCGCTGCTCGACTTCTCCTGGCCGACGCAGTGGGCGTTCATGGCGAACCTCCAAGCCGTGATCGAGGCCCGCGACTACCTGCTGATCATCGCGTTCATCAACAGCACGATCCTCACCGTCGCCAGCGTGACGGTGGTGGTGATCCTGGCGGCGATGGCCGGGTTCGTCCTCCAGCGCCGTAAGAGCCGGTTCACCCGGGCGGCGAACCTGATCATCCTGTCCGGACTCGTCCTGCCGCCGGCCGTCGTTCCGACCATCTGGGTGCTCCAGAAGATCGGCCTGTTCAAGACGATGCCCGGCCTGATCCTGGTCGAGATCGCGTACGCCATGGCCTTCTGTGTCCTGCTCTTCCAGGCGTTCATCGCCGGCATCCCGAAGGAGATGGACGAGGCCGCCACCATCGACGGCGCCGGGCCGCTGAGCCTGTTCTTCCGGGTCGTGTTCCCGCTGCTGCGGCCGATCATCGTGACCGTCGTGGTGGTGCAGACGGTGTTCATCTGGAACGACTTCACCAGCCCGCTCTACTTCCTGCCCGGCGACGAGAACGCCACCGTGCAGCTGACCCTCTTCAACTTCCAGGGCCAGTACGCCAGCTCCTACAACCTCCTGTTCATGGACATCCTGCTGGTCACGGTCCCCCCGCTGATCATGTTCATGATCTTCCAGCGCCAGATCGTGTCCGGCATGGTTGCCGGCTCGGTGAAAGGTTGAGCCACATGCAAGGTCGGATGATCACCCCGGTCAGCGAGCTGGGCAGCGCGCCGCTGTTCCGGACCGAGATCACGCTCGACGACGGGCACGGGCCGGTGACCACCGCGACACTGCGGATCAGCAGCCTCGGCGTGCACGAGGCCCGGATCGACGGGCAGCCGGTCGGCGACGACGTGCTGAGCCCCGGCTGGAGCTCCTACGAGCACCGGCTGCGCTACCTCACCCACGACGTCACCGCCCTGCTGAACAGCCGGAGCGTGCTCACCGTGCTGGTCGGCAACGGCTGGCACCGGGGGCGGCTCGGGTTCATGGGCGGCCGCGCGTTCTACGGCGACCGGCTCGGGGTCATCGCCGACCTGGAGATCACCTTCGCGGACGGGCACCGGCAGACCGTCGTCACCGACGAGACGTGGACCGCCGGCGGCTCCGACGTGCTCGCCGACGACCTCTACGACGGGCAGACCGTCGACGCCCGGCGGCGCTCCGCGAAGTGGCACGTGGCCGGGGGCGAGCCCGAGTGGTTCCTGCCGGTCAAGGCCCTCGACTTCGACGCGAGCGTGCTCACCCCGTACCTGAGCAATCCAGTGACCAGGCAGGATGTCGTCGCGCCGCAGGAGGTCTGGCTGTCGCCAACCGGGCGGATCCTGATCGATTTCGGGCAGAACCTGGTCGGCTGGCTGCGATTCACGGCGACCGGGCCGGCCGGATCGGAGATCCGGATCCGGCATGCCGAGGTCCTCGAACACGGCGAGCTCGGCGCGCGGCCGCTGCGCGACGCGCAGGCCACCGACCGATTCATCCTCAGCGGCGCGGAGGACTTCTTCGAGCCGACCATGACGTTCCACGGATTCCGGTACGCCGAGATCACCGGCCTGTCTCTCGAGGAGGCCCGTCGGGTCGAAGCCGTGGTCGTGCACACCGGCCTGCGTCGCACCGGCACCTTCGCATGCTCCGACGACCTGCTCAACCAGCTGCACAGCAACGTCGTGTGGAGCACCAAGGGCAACTTCCTGGACCTGCCGACCGACTGCCCGCAACGCAACGAGCGCCTCGGCTGGACCGGTGACATCGCCGTGTTCGCCCCGTCGGCCGCCTACCTGTTCGACACCGGGTCGTTCCTCGCCGACTGGCTGGCCGACCTGGCCGCCGAGCAGCGGGCCGCCGGCGGGCTGGTCCCGTTCGTCATCCCGGACGTGCTGAAATACCTGCCCGACGTGCCGGAGTTCCCCACCCCGGACAGCACCGCCTTCTGGTCCGACGCCGCGGTCTGGGTGCCGTGGACGCTCTGGCAGGCCTACGGCGACCGGGCGATCCTGGCGAGCCAGTACGAGTCGATGACCGCCCACGTGCGCCGGGTCGAGACGCTGCTGTCGCCGGCCGGGGTGTGGGACACGTCGTTCCAGTTCGGCGACTGGCTCGACCCGGACGCGCCACCGGACAACCCGGCCAAGGCCAAGGCCGATCCGGGGGTGGTCGCGACCGCCGCCTTCTACCGGTCGGCGACGATCACCGCCGAGACCGCGGCGCTGCTCGGCCGGGACCAGGACGCGGCCGAGTTCGGTGAGCTGGCCGCGCGGATCCGGGCGGCGTTCAACGAGCAGTACGTGTCGGCCGACGGCACGATCGTCTCGGACTGCACCACGGTCTACACGCTGGCGCTGGTGTTCGGGCTGGTCGACGACGAGGCGGCGGCCGGGCGGCGGCTGGCCCGGCTGGTGGCGGAGAGCGGGCACCGCATCTCGACCGGGTTCGCCGGCACGCCGTACATCCTCGATGCTCTGACCCGGACCGGACATCTCGATGTCGCCTACCGGCTGCTCCTGGAACGGGGATGCCCGTCCTGGCTCTACCCGGTGACGATGGGCGCGACGACGATCTGGGAACGCTGGGACTCGATGCTGCCCGACGGCTCGATCAACCCGGGCGAGATGACCAGCTTCAACCACTACGCGCTCGGCGCGGTCGCCGACTGGATGCACCGGGTGATCGGCGGCATCGCCCCGCTGGAGCCCGGCTACTCCCGGGTGCTGATCGCGCCCCGCCCCGGCGGTGGGCTGACCTGGGCCCGTGCCGGTCTCGACACGCCGCACGGACGTATCGAAGTGTCCTGGCGCCTGGTCGACGGCGAGCCGGCCGTCGACGTCACCCTGCCCGCGGGCGTGACCGGGGTGCTGTCGCTGCCCGGGAAGGAGGACATGGAGCTTTCCGGCTGAGGTGGTCCCGGGACCCATGCGCAACTAATGGTTGCGCATGGGTCCCGTGCGATCTAGAGTCATACGCAACCAATGGTTGCGGGAGGTTGAGATGGAGTACGGAAGCATCGAACGCGAGATCTACATCGAGGCGACGCCGGAGATCGTGTTCCAGGTGGTGAGCGACCCCGGCCACGTGAAGCGGTGGTGGCCGGACGACGCGGAGTACGACGTCGTGCCGGGCGCGACCGGCCGGATCGTCTTCGGCGACTGCGCCCACGGCGGCACCGCCGAGCAGCTCACCGTCGTCGACGTGCGGCCGCCGAAGACGTTCTCGTTCCGGTGGACACACCCGGCCGGAGAAGCCGCGGCGGTGGCCAACTCGCTGCTGGTCACCTTCGACCTCACCCCGCAGGGTGACGGGACGCTGCTGCGGATGACCGAGTCCGGGTTCCGCGAGCGCGGCTGGAACGACGCCGTCGTCGAGCAGTGCTTCAACGAGCACGTCACCGGGTGGGACTTCTTCCTGCCGCGCCTGGAGGCCTACGCGGCCACGGTCCAGCCCTCGAACGTCGGGTCATGATCGTCGACGACGATCTCTGGTCGGCGATCGGTGACCCGACCCGCCGCCGGATGCTCGACCTGCTGCTGACCGACGGCGGGGGCACCGCCACCACACTCGGGCACCGGCTGTCGGTCACCCGCCAAGGCGTGGCCAAGCACCTGGTCGTGCTGGAACGCGCCGGTCTCGTGCACGGCGTCCCGGCCGGGCGGGAGCGGCGCTACCGGGTCGACGACGCCCAGCTGGCCCGCGCGGTGGCCCAGCTGTCGTCGGTCGGCGCCGCCTGGGACGCCCGTCTCCAGCGGATCAAGCGCATCGCCGAGGCAATCGCGAATCCCCCGGCCCCGCCCGGACCGTGAGCCGTCGCTCAGCGGCGGGTTCGGCCCCGGCCGGACTGGTCGGTGGAGCTGATCTCCAGGTAGCCGACGCCGGCCACCGCGTCGACCTCCAGGCCGGTACCACTGTCCAGGTCGCCGGAGCGGACGACGGCGCCGGGCGCGGTGCCGCCGTTCTCGTCGCCGTACAGGACCACGTTCCCGGCGCCGTCACCGACCGTGACGCGTGCCGGGACGCGGCCGTCGGTCCAGATCCGCCAGTTGCTCACCCCGCCGGTCATCCGGATCGGCAGGACCCCGGACACCCGGCCGAGCACCAGGTTGAAGCTCTCCGCGCCGCCGTCCAGGTCGATCCGGCTGACCGAGCCCGACGTGGTGTCGAACCGGGCCGATTTCACCCCGGCCGAGAGCTGGAGACCCCAGACGATGCGGTTGCTGAGCCGGACCTCGACCGCCCCGTTCGAACCGGCCGAGTTGATCTCGATGCGCAGCACGCCGTCGGAGAACGTGGTGGTGGCGTCGACCTCGGAGCCGTCCGGCGAGCCCACGTCGAACGGCAGGTCACCCAGATCGTCGATGCGCACCGACAGGTCGGTGACGCCGGAGACGAACTCCAGGCGCGCCGACCGCACATCAGGCGGGCTGCTCGGCGTGGCCGAGACCGACGGCGGCGGGGTGGGGGAGAGCAGCAGCGGCGGCGGCATCGGGGCGGCGGTGATCTGCGGCTCGATGGCGACCGCCGACGGCGGCAGGGCGGCCCGCTGCTGGCGGATCTCCGACTCGGCGAGCGGGCGGGCCAGCAGCATCGTCCCGGCGACCACGGTCAGGGCGAGCACGCCGGTGAGCACGACCGGCCACCGCCGGTCCAGCGTGCCGGAGGCGCTGCGGACCTCGACGTCGACCGAGGAGAGGGCGTTCGGCGAGACTGAGTTCGACGAGACGGCGTTCGGCGGCAGCGGGAGGAAGCCCTCCCACGGGGCGCGCAGCCGGTGCGGCGCGTCCGGCCAGTAGTCGGAGATGTTCGGCAGCCGGTCACCCGGCTCGACCGGGTCCGGAGCGCGGTGGCGGGGCGCCCGGCGGGTCGTCACATAGCCGCCGACCCTCAGCGTTGAGGGACGCCGGCCTTCATCCGAGGAAGGCTCTTTCCGCCCCACACGCGTCTCCTTGCGGCGCTTGAAACCGATCTTCTGTGGAACGTACGCGCAGGAGGTTATCGCCCTTTTGTCGAGTTGCCAACAGTGCTGCTCCCGATTGCCGATCTCACAGCGAAACCGGCGCTGCGCAGGGCGTGAATCGGCGGCGACTACCATGACGGCGACGTCCCGAAGCAGGTTCACCGCCGCACGCTGCCCAAGGCGGACCAGCCCGAAGACAGCCTTGGAGTTCCGCGTGACAAACGACCTCGCCGCCCGGCTGCACCGGGCGGGCGTCACCGATGTCCTCACCGATGCGGCGCACCGGTCGGCGTACGCGAGTGACGCCTCCCTCTACCGGATCGTGCCGCAGCTGATCGTCCGGCCACGGCACGACGACGACGTCCTGGCGACGCTCGCGGTCAGCCGGGAGACGGGCGTGCCGATCACCGCCCGGGGCGCCGGCACGAGTGTGGCCGGCAACGCGATCGGGCCGGGCATCATCCTCGACTTCAGCCGCCACATGAACCGGGTGCTCGAGGTCGACGGCGACGCGCGGACCGCCCGGGTGCAGGCCGGCACGGTCCAGGCGACCCTCCAGGCGGCGGCGAAACCGTTCGGGCTGCGGTTCGGGCCGGACCCGTCGACGCACACCCGCTGCACGATCGGCGGCATGATCGGCAACAACTCGTGCGGCTCACGCACCCTGGGCTACGGCCGGACCTCGGACAACACGCTGGGCCTCAAGGCGTACACGATCGACGGCGACGAGCTGTCCACGTCGAAGAGCGTCGAGCAGCTGCGTGAGGTGATCGGGGCCAACCTGGCGATCGGCCGCACCGAGTTCGCGCGGTTCGGCCGGCAGGTCTCCGGCTACGCCGTCGAGCACCTGCTCCCGGAGAACGGGTTCAACCTCACCGAGTTCCTGGTCGGCAGCGAGGGCACCCTCGCGGTGATCACCGAGGCGACGGTACGGCTGGTCGCCGACCCGGCCCACCGGACGCTGATCGTGCTCGGCTACCCCGACTTCGGCACCGCCGGCGACATCATCCCGAAGATCCTGGAGTTCGCCCCGACCGCCTGTGAGGGCCTCGACCACCGCATCTGTGACCTGGTCCGGTCCCGTCGCGGCCCGGGTGCGGTGCCGCCGCTGCCGGCCGGCGCCGCCTGGCTGATGGTGGAGATCGCCGGCGACGACCTCGACGAGGTCCGCGAGCGGGTCGCCAAGCTGGCCGAGGTGGCCGAGGCGGTCGATCACCGGATCGTCGAGGACACCGCCGAGGCGGCCCCGCTGTGGAAGATCCGGGAGGACGGCGCCGGCCTGGCCGGGCGTGCGCCGAGTGGTCTGCCCGCGCACGCCGGCTGGGAGGACGCCGCGGTCCCGCCCGCCCGGATCGGCGCCTACCTGCGTGACTTCGACACCCTGTGCGCGCGGCACGGGCTGTCCGTCATGCCGTACGGGCATCTCGGCGACGGCTGTGTCCACGTGCGACTGGACTTCCCGCTGGACAAGCCGGACGGCCCGGCGCTGTTCCGCTCGTTCCTGGAGGACGCGGCCGACCTGGTGGTCGGCTACGGCGGTTCGCTCTCCGGCGAGCACGGCGACGGCCGGGCCCGGTCCGAGCTGCTGTCACGGATGTACTCGCCCGAGGCGATGGGCCTGTTCCGGCAGATCAAGGGCGTCTTCGACCCGCGTAACCTGCTTAACCCGGGCAACCTGGTCGACCCCGATCCGGTCGACGCCAACATCCGGGTGTCGCAGGCGCGCAAGGTGACAGTCCCGCTGGCACTGGCCTACCACCACGACGGCGGGGACTTCAACCAGGCCGTGCACAGGTGTACGGGCGTCGGCAAATGCCGCGTCGACACCCGTGTCCTCGGCGGGGTGATGTGCCCGTCCTTCCTGGCCACGAAGGACGAGAAGGACTCCACCCGGGGGCGCGCCCGCGTGCTCCAGGAGATGCTCGACGGTGACCTCGCCCCGAACTGGCGCGCGGAGGCCGTACACGATGCGCTTGATCTTTGTCTGTCCTGCAAGGGTTGTGCGTCGGATTGCCCGACCGGAATCGATATGGCGGCCTACAAGGCCGAGGTTCTGCACCAGAGTTTCAAAGGCCGGGTGCGGCCGCGGTCGCATTATTCGCTCGGCTGGCTACCCCGCTGGTCGCGGCTCGCGTCGAAGATGCCGGCGCTCGCCAACCTGGCCACCAGCCTGCCCGGCATCAAGGGCATCGCGCTGTGGATCGCCGGGGTGGACAAGCGCCGCAACATTCCGGCTTTCGCGCCGAAGACGTTCCGGTCGTCGTTCCAGCCGGTGCCGACCGGAAAGCCGGTGGTCCTTTTCGTCGACAGTTTCACCGACCATTTCTCGCCGGAGATCGCGCGGGCCGCCGTCGACGTGCTGGTCGACGCCGGTTACGCGCCGCAGGTGGCGAGCCGAAAAGCGTGCTGCGGCCTGACCTGGATCTCCACCGGCCAGCTCGACGCCGCCCGGCGGATTCTCGGCGGCACGGTCGCCGAGCTGCACGAGTCGGTGAAGAAGGGCATCCCGATCGTCGGCCTGGAGCCGTCGTGCACCGGCGTGCTGCGCCAGGACGCGGTCGAGCTGGTGAACAACGAGGCCGCCAAGGCGGTCGCCGAGGCGACCATGACGGTGGCCGAGCTGCTAGCCGCCACTCCCGGTTACACGCCGCCAAACCTCGATGGGGTACGGGTGATCGCCCAGCCGCACTGCCATCACCACGCCGTGATGGGCTGGGACGCCGACGCGAAACTGCTCAAGCAGGCCGGCGCGACCGTGAAACGGCTGGGCGGCTGCTGTGGCCTGGCCGGCAACTTCGGTGTCGAACGTGGTCACTACGAGGTGTCCGTGCAGGTGGCCGAGCAGCAGCTGCTGCCCGCGCTGGCGCAGGCCGAGGAGGGTGACGTCCTGCTCGCCGACGGTTTCTCCTGCCGCACCCAGGCCGACGACCTGGCCGGGGTCTCCGGGGTCCACCTCGTTCAGCTGTTGCAGCAGAAAATTCACGAGCGCCGATAGCCCCGGACCCGGTACGAATTCTTCGTGCCCCTACTGACACTGGTGTCCGCGATCCTGCTGTTCGGGATCGCGGAATCGATGGTCAACTCGTACATCATCCTGTTCGGCGCCGATGTGGCCGGGATGTCGCCACTCCAGCTCGGGGTGTGGACCTCGGCGTTCGCGGTCGGCGGCATCACGATCAGCTGGACGCTGGGCCGGATGTTCGACAGGCGACCGTCCCGCACGTACGCGATCGCGGTGATCGTGCTCGGCGCGGGCGGGTACGTGGTGCTGCCGCAGGTGACGAGTTTCCCGCTGCTGCTCCTGATGGCGGCCACCGTCTTCGCGTCGTTGAGTGCGGCGTTCCCGCAGCTGTTCGCGCTGGGCCGGGCAGTGCTCGGGGAGGGCCGTTCGACACCGTTCCTGCGGGCGTCCTGGTCGATGGCGTGGGCGGTCGGCCCGCTGATCGGTGCTCTGGTGCTGGCCCGGGGCGGTTACCCGTGGCTGATGTGGACCGCGGCCGGGGCGTACCTGATCGCCGCCCTGACCGTGCTGCTGGTGCCCCGCCCCGGCCCGGCTCCGGTGGCGGCCACCACCACCTCCACCGCCGGCGCCACCCCGGTTCTGCTGACCGCGAGCGTCACCCTGTTCTTCACCGCGATGTTCGCCGGGGGCATCGCCCTGGCACTGTTCGTGACCCGGGGCCTGAACCAGCCGGCCGAGTCGATGGGTGTGCTCTTCAGCGTCTGCGCCGCCGTCGAGGTGGTGGCCACCCTGGCGCTGGCCGTACTGCCGGCGCGAACCAGCCAGCTCGCGCTGATCCTCGTCGGTTTCGGCTCCTTCGCCGCCTATCACTACTTGACGGTGGCGGCGACCGGCATGCCGCTGCTGATCGCCGGACAGGCGCTGCGGGGCATCGCCATCGCGATCGTCGCCACCGCCGGGATCCGTTACTTCCAGGACCACCTGGCCCCGGCGACGGGCCGGGCCACCACGCTGTTCGCCAACGCGTCCACCACCGGCCTGCTGATCTCCGGCATCCTGTCCGGTGTGGCGGTGGAACAGTTCGGATACCGGACGACCCTGGTCCTCTGCGGAACCGCGGCGCTCATCGGCGGCGTGCTCTTCGCCCTGGGCGCCCGCCGGAAGACAGAAACCCTCTCCCATGCCTGAGCCACCCACCCTGGTGATCATCCGCGGCAATTCCGGCAGCGGAAAGACCACGACAGCCCGGGAGGTACGCCGCAGGTACGGCCGGGGTTGTGCCCTGATCGAGCAGGACCAGCTGCGGAGAGTGCTACTCCGCGAACACGGCGGCCTGGGCGACGACGCGATAGCCCCCGGTTTCATCACGGCGACCACCAGAGCCGCCCTGGACTCGGGGTACCACGTGATCCTGGAAGGCATCCTGCACACCGGGGAGCACGCCACCCACCTGAGAAACCTGGCCGAGTCCCACCAGGGGCCGGTTCGCTGCTTCTATTTCGACATCCCGTTCGAGGAGACGGTGCGAAGGCACCGGAGCAGACCGGAACTGGCGCATGTGACAGCCGACATGATGCGGGACTGGTACACGAAACGGGACCTGCTCGGAGTGCCCGGGGAAACGGTGATTCCGCAGGAGGCCTCCTTCGAACAGGCCGTGACCACCGTCCTGCACGACAGCGGCCTCGGCCGGACCGCACCGCGGACCCCCTGCCCGACGAATTGCCCGCGCTGCCGCTGAAGACGGTGGCCGATCTTCCGCCAGCCGCGGCCGCCGGCGTTCGGCCCCCGGGGGCCGGAGGGTGACTGCCCGTCGGTAGTCGTGCGCTGACCATCGCTGTGGCCGGTGGGCCCGCCCTCAGTGGTCGTGCAAGAGCCGGCGGAGGAAAAGTGGGTCACTCTCGTGGGGTGGTCACCGGCTTCAGTCCTCCACTGTGTAGGCGGTGAAGTTGTAGACGCCAGGGGCCTGTTTCTCCACCTCGGCGCCGACCCTGACGCCCTGGTCGGCCCAGGCTCGGTCCTGGTCCTCCCGGACGTCGTCGGGCATGTGCTGGTAGCCGTATTCGGAGTAGAGCAGCACCCCGAGGGCCAGCGGCTCGTAACCGTCGTAGTCGTAGACGCGTGGCACCGCGCGGGGCAGGCCCAACCGGGCGGTGGCGGCACGGATGTGGGTGAGGATCGCCGACTGCTCGCCCTCGGGAAGGGGCGCGCCGTCGGCGCGGGACACGAACAGGGCGGGGCCGAACGCAGACATGGACGCTCCTGATCGAACCTGACGACTTCCTGATTATTGCTCGTCAGGCTGTCCGGCGCGGCGGGGATCGGCCCCGCCGGACAGGAGGTTCCCCATGCGGAGGAATGCCGCGCTCATGTTCGCCGTGCTCGCGTTGACCGCGCTGCCGGCCTGCGGTTCCCCGGACACCCCCGAGGCGGGTGGCGCGCCGCGGGTGGCGACGTTGCAGAGCGCGGCCGCCACGCCTTCGGCGGCGGCGTCCAAGAAGGCGGAACGGCCCCGGGAACGGCTGGACATGACGCCTGAGGAGTACGAGGTGCTGCTCGAGCCGTACAACAAGTGCATGCGTGAGCAGGGCTTCGATCCGGTCGACGCGCGCAAGAAGGCCGAGGTGGCGGTGCCCGGCTCGGAGGCGGAGAAGAAGGTGGAGAAGGCGAATCAGATCTGTGAGCCGCAGTTCCTGCCGCTGCCGCCGTGGGAGAAGGACCCGGCCAATCCGGAAGCCCGGGACTTCGCGCTCGACGTGGTGAAGTGCCTCAAGCGGGAGGGTGTCGAGTTCGTCGAGGTCAGTGAGGACGGCATCTCGATCGCGCTGGGCGGCGACCAGAACGACTCGCGGTCGATCACCCTGGGCATGGACCGCATCCCGGACTGCGAGCGCGAGGCCGCGGCCAAGAACTGAGAACGTCGGGAGAACGGCGGCCGGGAGAACCCGGCCGCCGTTTCATGTGAGGAGTCAGTGCAGGGCCTGTGCCGGCGGCAGCCGAGCGGCGCGCACGGACGGGTAGACCCCGGCCAGGACACCGATGACCACGGCCCCGCCCACGCCGGCCGCGGCGGATTCGAGCGGCACCACGATCGGCCAGCTCTGCCAGCGGGCGTAGCCGACCGTGGCCAGCAGTCCCAGCACCGTTCCGGCCAGGCCACCGGCGGTGGAGAGCACCATCGACTCGGTGAGGAACTGCCCGCGGATCTGTCCACGGGTCGCCCCGAGCGCCCGCCGCAGGCCGATCTCCGAGCGTCGTTCCAGCACCGACACCACCATCGTGTTGGCCACCCCGATCCCGCCGATCACCAGCGCCACCGCGGCCAGGGCCAGGAACAGCACGGAGAAGCTGCTCTCGGTGGCCCGTTTGGCGGCGAGCGCGTCGGACGGGCGGGTGACCAGGACCTGGCCGGGCCGTTCCGGGTTGATCGACTCGGCCAGCACCGACCGGACCGTCTCCAGCTGGGACTCCTCGGCCCGCAGGTAGACGACCGTGGGCCGGCCGTCGAACCGCAACTCGGCACGGGCCGCCTCCCAGCCGACCAGCACCGACCGGTCGATGTCCGGCGACAGCGGAGTGGCCGCCAGGATCCCGACGACGGTGAACCAGCGGTCGCCGATCAACACCTGCTGGCCCGCTGTCACCGAGGTGATCCCGAGGCGGGTGGCGGCGACCGAGCCGAGCACCACGGTCGGGAACCCGGCCCCGGCCGCGGTCAGCCAGTGCCCGTTCTCGACCCGGGCGCCGATCACCGGCAGCAGATCGAGGCGCGCCGCGAGCACGGTCAGGCCGGTGCCGCTGGTGGGTTCGGCGCGGTCGCTACGGCGTACCGGAGCATGGGTGTTGCCGACCGCGCTGGCGAGACGGACCGGGCCGATCCGCTTGGCCATCGCGACCGCTGATTCCGGCAGCCGCGCCGGCGGCTGCTGGTCGGGGACCGGCATCACCTGGAGGGTGTCGGTGCCGAGCGCGGTCAGTTCGCGGACGAGGGCGGCCTGGCTGGACGCGGGAATGCCGGTCACCACGATCATCGTGGCGATGCCGATCGCGATGCCGAGGCCGGAGAGCAGGGCCCGCAGTGGCCGGGTACGCAGCCCGACGACGCCGAGGCCGAGCAGGTCGACCGGGTTCATCATGCGATCAACCGCCCGTCGCGGATCTCGACCCGGCGGGGCAGCGCGGCCGCGATCTCCCGGTCGTGGGTGATCAGGGCGATCGTGGCGCCTTCGGTGTTGAGCCGGTGCAGCAGCGCCAGCACGGTCTGCCCGGTGGCGGTGTCCAGGGCGCCGGTCGGTTCGTCGGCGAGGATCAGGGCCGGGCTGTTGACCAGGGCGCGGGCGATGGCGACCCGCTGCCGTTCGCCGCCGGACAGCTGGTGGGGCCGGTGGTCGGCGCGGTGGGCGAGGCCGACCCGGTCGAGGGCCTGGAGCGCCATCGTCCGCCGTTGGCGGCGCGGCACCCCGGCGTAGAGCAGGCCGGTGGCGACGATGTCGGTGGCGGCGAGGCCGTCGGTCAGGTGGAACTGCTGGAAGACGAAACCGATCTCGCGGGCCCGCAGCGCCGACAGCCGCCGGTCGGAGAGGGTCGTGACGTCCTGCCCGGAGATGTGGACCGTGCCGGAGGTCGGCCGGTCCAGCGTGCCGATGATGTTGAGCAGGGTGGATTTTCCCGAGCCGGAGCGGCCGACGATCGCCACGAACTCGCCCGCGTGGATGTCGAGGTCGATGCCGGACAGGGCGGTCACACCACCGGGGTAGACCATGCCGGCCCCGCGGACCGAGAGCACGGGAGCCGTCACGACGCCACCACCACCTCGTCGCCTTCGGCGAGACCGTCGCCGGTGATCTCGACCCAGCCCTGCGCGAACATTCCGGTGGTCACCGCGACAAGACCATGCTGCGTCTGTACGGCGTACCCGCCCTCGGCCAGCGCGATCAGGGCCTCGACCGGCGCCGCCAGGACGTTCTCGCGCGCTTTGCCGGTGAAGCTGACGGTCACCTCGGCGGAGTCGATCTTCGCGATGGCGGCCGGGTCGTTCACCGTCACCGTCACGGTGAGTTGTGGGGTGCTGTCGCCGACCGCGCCTTCCGGGGCGGCCAGGGTGCGGCCGACGGACAGCACGCGGGCCGGCACCTCGGTCTCGTCGGGCAGGATCACCGTGACGTTCGCGCCGCGCTCGATCGACGCGGCCTCGGCCATGGCGGCGGACACGGTGATCACCTTGCGGGTGGGGGTGACCGACATGAGCGGGCCGTTCGCCGGGGCGCCGGGTTGCACGGCGACCGCGTCGACGCGGACCGCGCCGGCGAGGATCTCGACGTCACCGACCGCGATCGCGCCGGTCTCGGGGAGGCCGAGGTCGCGCTGCCACTTCTTGATCGCCGTGATCATCGAGGAGGTGAGGACCCCCTCGTCCTTCTTGATCTTGACCGGCGAGGGCGGCGGCGCGGACGAGGCCGATGATTCGGGTGATCCGGTCGATTTCGGCGCAGGCCCTTCCTGGGTGGCCTCTCCCTGGCCCGCTTCTCCCTGGGCGGCGGATTCAGGTGCGGGCGGGGTCACCCAGGAACCCTCGCGGGGCCGGTAACCCAGCGAATAGCCGAGTTTCTCCAGATTGTTCGCGATGATCTGCACGTCGCGGCCGACCAGGTTCCGGCCCTTGATCGACCGGTACAGCGGCATCCCGCCGTAGAACAGCGGCACCGGCCGATCATCGGCACGGTACAACTGCTGCCCCCGCTTGATGCTCGCACCGGGCGCCGGCAGCCACGTGACAGTCGCCTCCTGGTGGCCCTGCACAGCGCGCGATTGCCCGTACCCGATGGTCCCGGGAATGGTCTTTGACGTGCTCAGATCGCGTCGCTCCAGCTTGGCGGAGGAGACCGCCTCCGTCGCGGCCGGTGTGGGCTGCGCCTCCGATCGCGGCTGGAGCCAGAAGAACGCGCCGGCGGAGACGGCGGCCACGACCAGGCCGATCCCGATCCGCCGGAGATGAGAGTGAGCAGGCATGGCGGAGAGCCTGGGCGGAGATCGTCAGAAAGCTGTTAGGTCTGCCGCGGAGACGGGCCCGGGGGTGGCGCCCGCACCTATAGTCGCCGCCATGTGCGCACATGTGCTGGTCGCCGACGACGACCCGAGGCAGGCCGAGGTGGTCCGCCGCTACCTGCAGGCCGACGGCCACGAGGCGACCGTGGTGCACGACGGCCGGCAGGCGCTGGAGCAGGCCCGCCGGCTGCGCCCGGACCTGCTGGTGCTGGACGTGATGATGCCGGAGCTGGACGGCCTGCACGTGTGCCGGACGCTGCGCGCCGAGTCGGAGGTGCTGGTGCTGATGCTGACCGCCCGCACCGGCGAGGACGATCTGCTGCTCGGCCTGGAGCTGGGCGCCGACGACTACCTGACCAAGCCGTACAGCCCGCGGGAGCTGATGGCCCGGGTGCGTACGCTGCTGCGCCGGGCGAACCGGTCCGCGCCGAAACCGGCGCACACACTGGGCCGGGTGACGCTGGACCCGGAGACGCACCGGGTGACCGTCGACGGCGAGCCGATCGAGTGCACCCGCGGCGAGTTCGCGATCCTGGCCGCCATGTGTGAGCAGCCGGACCGGGTGTTCAGCCGCGCGCAGTTGCTGCACCACACCCGGGGCATCGACCGGAGCTCCACCGAGCGGACCATCGACGTGCACGTGATGAACCTGCGCCGCAAGATCGAGATCGACCCGCAACGGCCGGTGCAGCTGCTCACCGTGTACGGGGTGGGCTACCGGCTGACGGCGGGCGCGGCATGACCCGGGTGCCGTGGCGGCACAGCCTGGTGACCCGCCTGCTCGCCACGTCGGTGCTGATCGCGGTGGCCGCCATCGGGGCGACCGCGTGGCTGGCGGTACGCACCGCGACCCGCGCGATCAACCAGGAGCAGGGCCGGTCGCTCACCGACGACAAGGGCGTCTACGACATGCTGGTCGCCTACGCGGCCGAGCATCCGGACTGGTCGGAGGCGCCGCAGCTGATCCGGGACCGGGCTGCGAAACTGGGCCGGCGGATCACCCTGATGACCGAGGACCGTCAGGTGATCATCGATTCCGGGCCGGGCCCGTCGCTGGCCACGGCCCGCCCGTCGGCCGTCGTCGACCCGCTGAATCTGGACCTCGGCCTGACCGGCGGCACCGAGCGGATCGACACCCGGGCGGTCGGGCCCTACCTGCTGCCGGCCGCCGAACGGGCCAAGCTGCGCGACTACGCCCTCAAATCGAAGTCGTGCCTCGACGACGAAGGGGTGTCCGGCCGGATCATCGACCTTCCGAGCGGCCGCCCGGCCCTGGAGCTGACCGTGCCCGATACGACAGGTGTCCTGGGCCGGTGTTCGGGCGGGCTCGACGAGGAGGTCACCGACACCGAGCGGAAGGCGCTGGCCAGCCTCGGGAAGATGACGAGCGCCTGCCTGGGCGGAGTGAACGGTGGCACGGTGATGGTGTCGCCACGGTTCAGCGCCTACGTGCTCACCGACAAGGAGGCGCAGGACCGTACCGTCGTGCCGATCATCCCCGCCGAACACAAGGGCGCGGTGGCCGGCCGTACCGCCCGGGTCCGGACCTGCCTGGAGAAGTCGCGCCGCACCCAGCTGCAACCCTTCGTCGCGCCGCCCGCCCTGCTCTTCGTCACCGACCCGGACACCGGCGCCGACGAGACCACGTTCACGCTGTCCGAGGAGAACACCGTCCGGATCGTCACCACCACCGGCGCGGTCCTGTTCGCCACCATCCTGGTGACCGTCCTGGCCGGTCGGCGGCTGGTCCGGCCGTTGCGGGCGCTGACCGAGGCCGCCGACCGGCAGGCGCCGATGGTGGTGTCCGGCCGGGACGAGATCGCCCACCTGGCCCGGGCGCTGAACGCGTCGGCCGAGCAGCGGCGGGCCATGGTCAACGACGTGGCGCACGAGCTGCGCACACCGCTGACCAACATCCGCAGCTGGCTGGAGGCGGCCCAGGACGACCTGGCGCCCACCGACGCGCAGCTGGTCGACCTGCTGCACGAGGAGTCGGTGCAGTTGCAGCACCTGATCGACGACCTGAGCGACCTGGCCGCGGTCGACGCCGGGACGCTGCGGGTGCATCCGGAGCCGATCCGGGTGCGGGACGTGATCGAACAGGTCGTCGAAGCCCACCGGGGGACCGCCGCGGTGCGCCTGGAGACGTCGGTCGAGGGCGATCCGGTGGTCACGGCCGATCCGGTACGGCTGCGGCAGGTCGTCGGCAACCTGGTCTCCAACGCGATCCGCTACACCCCGCCGGGCGGCTCGGTCACGGTCACCGCGGCACGGACCACCATTTCGGTACGCGACACCGGCATCGGCATCAGCGCGGACGACCTGCCCCGCGTGTTCGACAGGTTCTGGCGTGCCGACGAGTCACGCAGCCGGGCCACCGGTGGCAGTGGCCTGGGCCTGGCGATCACCCGGAAGCTGGTCGAGGCCCACGGCGGCGTCATCGACGTGCGGAGCGAGGTCGGCCGGGGAACCGTCTTCACCGTCCGCCTCACCGCCTCCTGATCAGGAACTCCCGCTCGGCGTCGTCGTGGGTCAGGGCGATCGCCCGGTCGTACTCGGCCGTCGCCTCCGCCTGCCGCCCGAGCCGCCGCAGCAGATGAGCCCGGGTCGCGTGCGCGGGCTGGAAACCGTCGCCGGCCAGACCATCCAGCACGGCGAGCCCGGCGGCCGGGCCGTCGGCCTCGGCGGTCACCGCGGCCAGCGCGACGCCACCACCCAGCGACGGCGCGAGATCGTTCAGGATCACATGCAGATCCCGCAGCGTACGGGCATCCGCCGCGCCCGAGCAGTGCAACGCCTGGATGGCCGCCTCCACCTGGAACCGGCCCAGCCGTCCGAGCCGGTGCGCGACCCGCAGATGCTCGTGTGCCCGCCCGATCAGCCCGTGGTCCCAGCGTGCCGGATCCTGCTCGCCGAGCGGCACGAACCGTCCGTCCGCGCCGATCCGGGCGCCCGCCCGGGCCGCCGACAGCTGCACCAGCGCGGCCAGCCCGTGCACCTCCGGATCGCCGGGCGCCAGCGTGGCCAGCACCTCGGCCAGGTGCAGCGCCTCGGCCCCGGACCGGTCGAGCGCATACGCTCCGTAGGCGGCTTCGAGCACCGCCGTCATCCGGGCCGGCAGGTCCGCCCGGTCCGGGATCCGGAACGGGATGCCCGTCGTCCGGATCCGCTTCTTCACCCGCACCAGCCGCGTCGCCATGGTGGCCGCCGGCACCGAGAACGCCCGCCCGACCTGCTCGGCGGTGAACCCGAGCACGGTGTTCAGCATCAGCGGCGTGTGCATGGCCGGGTCGATCGCCGGATGCGCGCAGACCAGCATCAGCTCCAGCCGCCGGTCCGGGATCGCGTCCACGTCGAGGTCGTCCAGGTGGGCCGGGGCGTCCCGGTCCACGTCGAGCGCCACGGTCCGCCGGAACTCGGCCGCCCGCCACCTGTCCCGCAGCCGGTTGCGGGCCACGGTCAGCAGCCAGCCGCCGGGGTTGCCGGGCACACCCTGCTCCGGCCAGGTGCGGACGGCCGCCTCGTAGGCGTCGGCGAGCGCGTCCTCGGCCGCCGGGATGTTCCCGGACCCGGCCGCGAGCAGGGCCAGCAGCCGCCCGTGCCAGTCACGGGCGGCTGCGGCGGCCGCAGTCAGCGGGTCCATCCGCTGGTCTCCGTCACCTGTCTGGGTCAGCGGGTCCATCCATCGTCCAGGAACGACGTCGACACCGGGCGGATCTCGATCGAGCCCCATTGGGCGGCCGGGTTCTGCTGAGCCCAGCCGATCGCCGCGTCCAGGTCCGGCACGTCGATCAGGAAGATCCCGGCCAGCGCCTCCTTCGTCTCGGCGAACGGCCCGTCCTGCACCCGCGGCGTCCCGTCCCGGCGGGTCACGGTGGTCGTCGACCCGGTCGGCTGGAGCACGTCCGCCGACAGCAGGACACCGGCCTGGGCGAGCGCTTTCGCGTACACGTCGAAAGCCCGCTGGGCCTCGGCGATCACCTCGGCGTCGAGCTCGCCGTCAGCCGGCTCGTGGTGGTGCATCAGTAGCGCGTACCGCATGGTCTGTCTCCCTTGCCGTCGGAAACCGTCACCGTGATGACGACCCAGCCGTCCCCGAATCGTCACCGCAACAACAATCCCCCCACATCCGGTCGATCGCGGCGGCCCGCTGTCTCGGGTCCGGTTCCGTGGCGGTGGGCGTCCCGCCTTCGGCCGACCCGTTGGCGCCGGGCGGATCCCGTAGATCTTGCACGATTCTCCACGTTTGTGGCGATCATGCACGATTCTTCATGCCCAGCCGCGGTTCATATTGCAAGATCCATTTCGCGGTTGGGATCTTGCAGCCTCCTTCCGGCGGGGAAGCTTCTTCAAGGCCTTCGCTGGATCCGGGGCCAATCCATCTGCTGTGCGTTGTTTCCGTCGAGCGTTCGGGCTATTGCGCCGATCACGCAGGCGATTCAGACACCAGCCCGATGCCGGAAATGTCGCATTAACGAGTTGATTTCTCCCCGTCAGTCTTATAGATCTTGCACGGTTCTCCTCCCCGTCAGCGACGCTTCTATAGGTGGGCCGGTTCCGGGAGGGGTTGGTATCGGTAGGGTTCGGCACCGGTGATCTACGAGTGACTCATGCAAGATCTGGC